>DASSLQ010000239.1:0-16002 GCA_035689325.1 Burkholderiales bacterium
CAGCGGCGACATCCGGCGGATCTACGACCGCTCGCTCGGGCCGCTCGGTCCGCCGAGCCTGCTGCTCTCGGCCACCTACTTCATCCAGAGCCTCTCGGAATAAGGGGATGAAAGCGGCGGTGCGCTCGCTCATCGCCTTGTTGGTTGCCGCCGCGGCCCAGGCACAGCCGCTCGACCTGCGCATCCCGCCGGTGACCGGCGGCACAGTAGTGTCCATCCGTGAGGGGCGCGCCGCGCCGAAGGGCGCCGCGCCGCAGCCGGGCACGCAGCCGGTCGGCGTGCCGAGCGACATCGAACAGGCAGCGCCGGTCGGCGCGGTCGTGTACCTGCCGCTGGGACCGCAGACCGACAAGAACTGGCGCTTCGGCGCTGCCGGCACGCCCGAAATGCAGGCGCAGTTCGCGCAGAGCGCTTACGAGCTCACGGTTCAGATGGACGATGGCGAGCGCCGTGTGTTCCGCCCGCGCGAGCCGTCGCGCTTCCGGGTCGGACAACGGGTGAACGTACGCTCGGGCGAAGTCGAGCCGCTCGGCAAGGAAGGCGTCTGAGCGCCCATGCGCGCGGCGCTCCTGGCGGCGGCGCTCATACCCGCACTCTCGCTCGCGCAGGAGCTCGAGCCGCGCGCCTACTCCAACGCGCCGGTCGGCACGAGCTTCGCCATCGCCGGCTACACGCGGCTCAGCGGCGACGTATTGCCGAGCCCGGCGCTCGCCGCGATCGACATCGACGCTCAGGTCAATATGTACACGCTCGGCTACGCGCGTTTCCTCGACGTGCTTGGCCGCACGGCGAGCGTGACCGCGGTGCTGCCATACGTCGAAGCCGACGTGCGCGGCGCGACGGAGGAAGCCTCGCGTGAGGTCCACCGCGGCGGCGTCGGCGATCTGTACCTGCGCGGCGCGCTGAACCTCTTCGGCAACCCTGCGCTCAAGCCGGCGGAGTTCGCGAAGCGCGCCGACGCGCTCTCCGGCGGCGTGAGCCTGAACGTGGTAGCTCCCACCGGCCAGTACGAGAGCAGCCGCTTCATCAACATCGGCACCAACCGCTGGGCCTTCAAGCCCGACGCCGGCATCTCCTACCCGATCGGCAACTGGTTCACCGAGGCGGCCGCGGGCGTCTGGTTCTTTACCGACAACGATAATTTCCTGCTTGGCCACCGGCGCAGCCAGGAGCCGCTCGCCGTCTATCAGCTGCACGCCGGCTACAACTTCCGGCCGGGCCTATGGCTCGCAGCAGACTACGGGCGCTACATCGGCGGACGCACTTCGATCGACGGCGCGGCAAACGACGACGAGCAGCACAACTCGCGCGTCGGTCTCGCGCTCTCGCTGCCGGTAGGTCGCGGCTGGTCGACCAAGCTCGCGTACTCGAAGGGCACGGTGGTGCGCGTCGGCGGCGACTATCGCATCATCTCGGTCGCCGTGCAGTACCGCTGGTTCGACTAGCTACTTGCCGATAGCCTTGCCCGGCAAGCTGAACGTGCGCGTAATGAGCCCCTTCATCTCATTGGTGATCGCGCCCGGCCCAAGCGGTACGACGACTGGATTGCGGATATCGCCTCTTACGGAAACCGGCAGGCTCGTGAAGGTACCGCCCACCACGTAGCCGAGCAGCGGCAGCTTGCGCACCGCCTCGTCGACGAGCGCGAGCGGCGCGACCAGCACGGTGAGGCGGGTCTCATAGTCGGTGAGCGAGATCCAGCCGTTGGCGCCAAGGCCGATGGCGTTGCTATGGAACACGCCCTCATCGACGTAGAAGTAACCTTTGTCGAAGTGGCCTTTCGCCGCGAGCTGCCGGAAGGGGAAGGCATCCTTGCCGAGCTGCGGCCCCTCGGTGACGAGCGCCGCGACGTTCTGCATCGACAGGATGTTGCCAAGCAGCGCGAACTTCGTGACCGTACCGTTGCGCACGTCTGCACTCACCGTTCCCTTGAGGTTTTGCACGAGCTCGGTGAGCTGGCCTTCGCTGCGCACATCGACCCGCAAGTCCATGGGGCCGGTGACGAGGAAGTTCTCGCCGGCCAGGCATTGCGCCGCGTCCTCGATCTTCTGCTTCTGCGCGGCGATCTGCGTGGCGGCGACGAATCCGCCCGGCTTCGCTTCGATCGTAAGCGGCACGGCCAGCCCGCAAAGCAGCGCCTCCTGCACATCGAGCACGGCGCGCTCGCGCTCGAGCGTCACGCTCGCCCTGAGCGGCGCGACCTTGTAGTGCTCGTACTGGAGGAGCTTGGTGCGCAGCGCGATGTGGCCGGTGAGCGGCAGCGGCCAGATCTGCGCCCGCGGGCTGCTCGCCTTGCCCGCCGGCTTCTCTGCAGCAGGCTTGGGCTTCTCCTTCGGCAGCAGCGCATCGACCACGATGCCGGGCGAATCGATCTCGGCATCGACCACCGGACCGCTCGGCGTGCGCGCCATCTGGCCGCGCAGCGTGGCGCGTTGTCCGGCCCAGTCCACGCTCGCCTGCGCGACACGCAGGCTGTCGCCGTCGGCCGAAAGCTCGAGGCGCTCGAGCATCGCCGGCGCCCCGGCAAGCGCCGAGAGGTCGAGGCTCTCGGCCTTGAGCTCGCCCTCGACGGTGGAGCGCCTTGGCTCGGCACGATCAAGAGTGAAGCGCAGCTTTCCGCTTGCGACGCCCGCGCGCCTGACGGGTGTCTTCAGCATCGCGGCGATCGTGCGGCCGTCGAGTCGCCCGGAATAGCTGCCGTCGATCGCTTCGCGGCGCATGCGCAGCGATACGGTGGCATCACTGCGGCCGTCCTTGAGCTGCGCGTGGCGCACCTCCAGTAGCTCCGGCGAAGACGCGAGGTCGACGGTCACCAGGGGACCGGAGTCGAAGCGCGCATCGGCGCGCAGCTCGAGCGCGGACTTCGGGCCCCACGCGAATTGGGGCGCTGCAAGGCGTATCGGTGCCTTCGGCTCCAGGTTGGGCGGAAGCTGCGTGTTCTGCCACACCCAGGCGAGAAGCTTCGGCCCGATGGTCGCTTCGCTCACCGACCCCTGGATGCGCGGTGCGCTGAAGTCGCTGATCGTCGCCGACGCGGTCGCGGACGTGTCGAGCAGCTTCACTGCCGCGCGCTCGACCGTCACCGCCTTGGGCGTGGCGCGCAGCGCAGCGCTCGCGAGGCTGATGGGCGCAGGCAGCGGCTTGAGCTTCGCCTGGGCATCCGACTCCGCAATCTGGGCCGCCGCGCTCCATGTCTTGCCCGACCAGTCGCCTTTCGCGCTGCCGCGCAGGTGGCCGCCCGCTGCTTCGACGATGTCGAGCGCGCCGCGCTTTTCCTCGGGCAGCACGCCGCGCGCAAGCGCGAGCGATCGCGCGACATCGAGATCGAATTGCACGCTTCCGGCGGCGGCGCCGTCCTTCAAGCCATAGCTCGCCTTCGAAACCACCAGCTCTCCCGCCGGCAGCGACAGCGCCACGTTCTCGGCTCGCGCGCCGCGCGGATCGACCTCGACTATCGCGCGGGCGAGCCGGATCGGATCCGGCAGCTGCTTCACCTGCACCGCGGCATCGGATTGGTCGACGCTGACGCCGATGCGCCAGTCTTCCTTGCCTATCGCGGGCTTCAGGCGGCCGTTCAAGGCGCCGCTCACGGATTCGATACGAGCCAGCGGCTCGGGCGCGAGCTGGCGCGCGTAGCCGAGCGCCTGCGCGAGATCGAGGTGGTAGCCGACGTCGCCGGAGAAGGCGCCCTCCTTGCGCGAGTAGCTGAGCACGCCGCCCGCGAGACTGCTCGCTCCCACGGCGAGCTGCGTGACGTAAACGGCCGCGCCCGCGTCGTCGGTGACGAGCTTCGCTTGCAGCGCGAGCGGCGTTGCCGCGAGGCGCTGGTCGCCCCGTGTGATGGTCAGCGTCGGCGCACTGCCGTCGAACTCCAGCTCGAGCGCCTTTGCCGCGTCGCCGCGAAACTTCGCGCTCAAGTCCGCCTCGGGCAGCGCGGCGCCGAGGCCGGTGGGCTTCAGCAACCAGTCGAGCCAAGCCTGGCCCTGGATGCGTGTGAGGTGCAGCTCGGCCGTCGACGACAGATCCGCGTACTCGATGCGGCCGGCGAGCTTCATCGTCGTCCAGTAGCGGCTCGCTGCCGTAGCATCGAGATCGACGCCCTGCCTGCCGGTGCGCGCGCGCAGCGCAAGGTTGCTGACGTCGATCGGCGGCATGCCTTCGACGTGCACGTTCAAGTCGGCGTTTTCCACCGCCACTACGGTGTCCGGCGCGAATTCGCGCAGCGCATCGACGATCACGCTCATCGCCGAGCGGTAGGTCTGCAGCGCGCCTTGCGACGGCGCGAGCTGCGCCTCCTCCGGCACCGCGGCGGCCGGCACGACAGTGAGGCTCAGGACCGGGCGCACGAGCGTGAGCGAGGTAATCTCGGCGTTGCCGGTGAAGAGCGGCCACAGGCGCAGCGACACCGTCGCTTCCTCGGTCGTCAGCGTAGCAGCCGCCGTCTTCACGCTCAGGCCGCGCAGCGTCCCCTGCGGCGTTGGCAGCAGGCGCACCCTGAACGCTTCCCAGCGCACCTCGCCTTTGACGGCGCTCGAGAGCTTCTGCTGGATCTGCGCCGCCATCCGCGGCCGGTCGAGCAGGCGCGGCAGGATGGCGACAGCGACCACGACAAGCAACGCCAGCGCGGCCAACGTATAGGCGCCATAGCGGGCGGCTCTGCTCACAGGGCGATGTTAGGCAGCCGGGCGAGCCAGGGTATTGGACCTTGGTCCAACGTCCCCGCCGTGCGATTGCGAGTACCGTAGCGCCGTGCCTCGCGTGCTGTGCGCACTACTGGTGGTGCTCGGCGCCTGCGCCGGCCTGCCACAGCCCGCGGCGCGCGAACCGTCGAACGCGCTCGCTGACACAGCGGGCACCCGCCTCGGCCGCGCGCTCGCCCCGCACGCCGCCGCCAATCCCGGCAAGACGGGGGTCTTTGCGCTCGGCAATGCGCGCGACGCATTCGCCGCGCGCGTGCTGCTCGCGCGCGCCGCCGAGCGCAGCCTGGACGTGCAGTACTACATCCTGCGCGCCGATACGACCGGCGGCCTCTTCTGCGAGGCGCTGTGGCAGGCGGCCGAGCGCGGCGTGCGCGTGCGGCTGCTGCTTGACGACAACAACACCGGCGGCCTCGATGAAGCGCTCGCCGCGCTCGATGCGCACCCCAACATCGAGGTGCGGCTCTTCAACCCGTATGCGAATCGCCGCTTCCGGCTGGGCGAGCTCGCCATCGATTTCGCGCGCCTCAATCGCCGCATGCACAACAAATCCTTCACCGCCGACAACCAGGCGACGATCGTGGGCGGCCGCAACGTCGGCGACGAATACTTCGGCGCCGATAGTCCGGTGGAGTTCGCGGATCTCGACGTGCTCGCGGTCGGCGCCGTGGTGCGCGAGGTGTCGGCGTCGTTCGACGCTTACTGGAACAGCGAATCGGCCTATCCGGTTGCCGCGCTGATCGCGCCGGCGGCGCCGGAGAGCGCAGCCCGGGTGCGCGCCGCCTGGGCGAAGCTGAACGAGAGCCCGCAGGCCGCGCGCTACGTCGAGGCACTGCGCGCGACGCCGCTCGTGCGCCAGCTCATCGCCGGGACGCTCTCGCTCGACTGGGCACCGGCCCACCTCGTCGCCGACGACCCGGCGAAAGTGCGCCACCCGCCAGAACGCAAGGACCTGCACATGCTGACGCACCTCGAAGGCGTGATCGGCAAGCCGACGCGCGAGGTCGATCTGGTATCGCCGTATTTTGTGCCGACCGGGCAAGGCGCCGCCGCTTTGGTCTCGCTCGTGCAGCGCGGGGTGAAGGTGCGCGTGCTGACCAATTCGCTCGGCGCGACCGACGTCGCGCCGGTACATGCCGGCTACGCGAAATACCGCGAGCAATTGGTGAGCGGCGGCGTGCGACTCTACGAGCTCAAGCCGAGCGCGCAAAAGGAGGAACGCGAGGGCCTTGGCGGCTCGGACGCGAGCCTGCACGCCAAGACCTTCTCGATCGACCGCAAGCAGATCTTCGTCGGTTCCTTCAACTTCGACCCGCGCTCGGCGCGCCTCAACACCGAGATGGGTGTGGTGGTGGAAAACCCGCGGCTCGCCTCGCAGCTCTCCAGCGCCCTCGATCAGAACCTGGCACGCGACGCGTATGAAGTGCGCCTCGCGCCAAACGGGGATCTCGAGTGGATCGAGGGCGACGCTCGGCTTGCTGCCGAGCCCGGCGCCGGCTTCTTCAAGCGCCTGTGGATCGGCATGCTCTCGCTGCTGCCGATCGAATGGCTGCTCTAGGGTTCAACTGGACGACGCACGCGGTGAAGCGAACAACTCTCGCCAGCGCCCGGCGCTGAGCTGCTCGCGCACGGCGAAGCGCATGTCGAGCGCCGCCTCGAGCGCCTCCTGCTCGATGGCGTCGGCCTGCGCGTAGAGCCGCTCGAACTCCGCCGAGACCACATCGTGCTTCGGCAGCAGCGCGAGCAGCGCCTTTCTATTCTGCTCGCGGGCCTGCTCGATGCGCGCGGCTTGCTCGCGCCAGCGCGCCAACGCGGCGTCGATGGCGCGTTGCCGCTGCGGCTCGCCGACCGCCGCACGCGCCTTGCCGTGCAGTTCCTCGAGCGGCGCGCCGGTGAGCACGACGCCCGCCCGGGCGCCGCTCGTCCGTGCGGGAAATTCGAGCTCGAAAAGCGCCGCCTCGTATCTCGCGAGCGAGTGCCATTCCTCCGCGGTCGTGAGCGCGATCACGCTGTAGTGGTGCTGCGTGACGCGGCCACGGTGCGCTGCACGCTCTGCGTCGTAGCGCGCGGCGAGCGCCGCGAACTGCTCGCGCGTGGCATCCGGGTCGGCGTTGAGCGCGCGCAGCGACTCCTGGTACGCGAGCATCACCGCGCTGAATGCCCTCGACTCCTCGTCGAAGCCGTCGATCGCCGGATGCAGCCGCTGCTTGCGCCCCGCGTCCGGTACGTACATGATCACCGCGTCGTGCAGCGCCACCAGCTTGTCCTCGATCTGCTCGGAGGCCGGCTTCGGCGTCTCGCAGCCCTGAATGAGCACTGCGGCCAGCGTCGTGACAGCGACCGCGCGCATGCGTCATCTAATCCTGTCCCAGGTGGAAAGCATGGTCGCCGCGAGCGCGACAAGCGCGATCAGCACGACGGCGAGTGCCGCGATCAGCGCGAGCCCGCGCCAACGACTCGATCGCGCGGCGGGCAATTGGATAAAGGTCGGGCGCAGGTCCTGGCTTGCATCGGGCGAGTGCTCACCAAGGGTGGTATGGCGCTCATGGCTCGCCGATGGCTGCATAGGGACGGACCTGCGCCCGATAATCGCGTGTCCGGGCTGCCAGTCTGCTGAGGAGCGCCGGCTGAAGATATTGGACCTTGGTCCTACGCGAGCGAGCCTCAATACGAGGCCGCGAGCAGCCGGTTGAGGAGCGCCGACACCTCCGGGTCGCGCAGCACGCCGACGTGCGTGTCGTCGTAGCCGTACAGACGTACGGCGCCGAGCTGCGCCTGCGGCAGAAGCTGGCTCGCTACCGTCACGCTGTGATCACCCGATTCGCCGAACGACTTGCTGTTGCGATTGAAGGTAAAGACCAGGTGATGAGTCGTGCCGGCCGGCAGTGGCTGCGCGTACATCGCGCGCTGGTATTCACTACCGGGCGCCATGTCGCGCCACACACGCACGACCACCGGCGCTCGCTTGACGCCGGTCTCGGCGCTCTTGTGCCCGCCCCACGGGGTGGAGATCGTGAGGTAGAGCGGAATGCTCACCGGGCGGCGGTTTTCCGCCGAGCGCAGCAGATATCCGCGCGTGACGAGGCCGCCCATGCTGTGCGCGACCACTGCAACGCGTGAGACGCCGTAGCGCACCTCGAGCTTCGCCATCGTCTCGTCGAGGTGATTGGCGATCGCCTCCAGGCGCAGGCCCGACGGGTAGTAGTAAACCCAGGGTTGGAAGCGCGTGCGGTCGAGATGCTCGATCAGGTAGTCGAAGCTTGCCGGCGTGCCGTTGATGCCGTGCACGAAGAGCACCGGAACCTTCTTAGCATCATACGGCTCGAGGAAATAGATGCCCGCCCAGGCGTTCTGCAGGAAGTCGAACGGCCGCCATAGCCCGCTCTCGGCGTTGTCCTGCGAGAAGCGCGCATCGGAGAGCGCAATCACGTCGCCCGTGACGGTGAGCTGGCCGAGCGTGCGCTCGGCCTGCAGGTCGATACTGCGCTTCTGCAAAGCCGCGATGTCGAGCCTGTTCGGAAACGGATCGCGCACCTTGGCGGGGATCGCGAGCGCGGGCGCGTCGAGGTTCGCGCCGCTCCGGCAGGCAATCGGTCGGTCGAATCCCGCTGTCGCATACGGTTCGCCAGGCTGGTAGACGAGATCGCGGCTGCGGTCGTCGAACGCCGCCACGGCGTATCGCCCGGGTTGGGCGGCAAACACCCAGCGGCCCGCTTCCTCGAGCACGAAATGGTCGGCAACGGTCCACTCGCCGTCGTCCCGCTGGCGGGCGAGCACCACGACGATCGCGCCGGGCGTCTCGCGCACGCTCGTCACGGCTCCGCGGATGAAGCAGGTCGCGGCCAGCTTCTCCTGCTGCTCGCGCACGTCGAGAAACTTGCACGAGGCGCTCGCTAGCGCGCCGAGCAACAGCAGGTACCTCAGCGCGCCGGCCCTCACGGCGCCATCGTCTCTGCGCTCACTTCCCAGCCCGCTTCCACGCCGCCGGGCAGCATCTGCCCGCGATCTTCGCCGACCTCGGAATCGATCAGCCGGTTGAGCTTCGCGTTCATCGCGAGCACCAGCTCGACGTGCTTTTCATCGGCCGCGAGGTTGTTCATCTCGAGCGGATCGGCCTGCGTGTCGTAGAGCTCGAGGTCGTTCAGACGGCGCAGCTGTTCGAAAGTCGTCGGCCGGTTGTGCTGCTTCGGCGAGAAGTAGCGCGCCAGAACGTAGCGACCGTCGAAGACCGAGCGCACCGCGCCGCGCTTCATCATATCGGGCACGATACCCGCGGCCTTGAGCTCCCCGGGCTTGCCACCCTCGCGGATGTGCGCGACGGCCTTCATCAGGAAATCGCCGTCCAGGTACGCAAACATGTTGTAGTTGAAGAGCACGCCCTCGTGGAGCGCATTGACTTGCGCCTTTTCCGGCACCTCGAGTAGCGCTGAAAAATCCTTGCCGGGCAGATCCTTCACGATCGCGGCGCGCCTTTCAGGCGATACGCCGGTCATCGCCACCAGCGTAGGTGCAAGGTCCAGGTGCGACGTGATGGCGCGGCACTGCCTTTCGCCAGCGTACGCGGGATGAGCGACGATGAGCGGCACGTGGTTTTGCTCGCGGTACGCGACCGCGCCCTTGGCATGCAGCTGATGCGCGCCGTCCATGTCGCCGTGGTCGGCCGTCAAGATGACGATCGTCCGGCGGGTCAGGCCGGCCGCGTCGAGCTCGGCGAGCACCGTCGCGAGATTGCGATCGGCATCGCGCAGGCAGTTCAGGTAGTAGTTGTGCCGCCGGCGCCAGCGCGCTTCTTCGTTGGGGATGGCGCCGACGAGCGCGTCGTGCGAGCGCAGGAACTCGCGATGCGCCGGCGGCCGGCCCGGTGCGTCGAGCGCCTGGAAATGGCTCGCCGGCAGCTTGAAGGTCCACTGCCTCGCATAGAGTGGATCGACCGGATCGCGCGCGACGTGCGTGATGCCGCGGTGCGGATCTAGCGGCGTGCCCGGCGCGTCGGTGTCGTAGAACATCACGTCGTGCGGGTTCACGAGATTGACTGCCAGGAACCACGGCTTGCTCTGCGCCGCGAGTTCCCGGCCTTTGCTGCGCATCCAGCTCGCGGCGTTGGCCGCGGTGATGCAGTCATACTGGTAGCCGCCGCGCGTGTGGCCGATCTGGTCACCGATGCCGAAGTAATCCGAGAAGCCGTATTCCTCCATCTCGCGCGTGAAGATCTTCGTCGGCGCGTCGCCAGGCTTGTTGACCGTCTCGAAATCCTTGTTCAGGTGCCACTTGCCTTTGTAAGCGGTGTAGTACCCGGCCTCGCGCAACATGTCGCCAATGGTGCGGATGTCGGTCGACAGGCTCGTGATCCAGGGAAAATTCGTATTGTCGAACATGCGCGTGTGCTGGATGTGCTGCCCGGTGTACACGACCGAGCGCGAGGGCGTGCAGACGCACGAGTTGATGCGATGATTGACGAACGTCGTGCCGCGCTTCACCAGGCGTTCGTGCGCTGGGAGCCGATAGCCCTCAGGCAGCTCGCCCGGGCGGAAATAGCGCTCCTGGTCGGTGAGGATGAAAAGAATGTTGTACGGAGCGCGTTCGCGTCCTGCGGGTTGTGCATTCGCCGGGCCGAGTCGCAGCGCGAGCGCGCCCAGGCCGGTCGTACGCAGGAAATCGCGGCGCTTCACCTAGCGCCTGCCGCCGCCGCGCCCGCCGCCGCCGCCGAAGCCGCCGCCCGCACGCCCGCCGCCGCCGTAGCCACCGCCGCCGTATCCGCCGCCGGAGCGGTAATTCTGCGCGCGCTGGTTGCCGACGTCGCGCGCCTGCGCCTGGCGATCGAGCGAGCCGCGCGTTTCGCCGGGCAACTGGTTGCTCGCGCGCGGCTGACTACCACGATCGCCGCCGGGCAGGCTTTGGTCGGGACGCGCACCCTGCCCGCGGTCACCGCGGTCACCGCCGACATCGGACCAGCCGTTGCCCTTGCCGTCGTATTTCTGCCAGTCGCCGCTGTCGTTGCGCCGATAGACGTTGCCGTCGCGGCCGGCGTAGACGTTGTCGCCCGCGCCTTTGGCGAAGGTGGTGTTGCCGACCTGCTTGGACTGCACGTTTCTGTTCGCGGGAAGCTGACCGGCCTGCGCGCGGTTGCCCCAGCGGTTGTAGCTGTTGTCGATGTTGATGTTGGTGTGATGGCTGACGTAGACGCCGCCGCCATAGCAGCACGGCCGGTACCACCCGCCGCCGATCGCGACGCCCCAGAAGAAGCCGACAGTGAAGCCGACGCCGTAGCCGTAGGTCGGCGGATAGGGATACCAGTAGGTGCCGATATAGGCCGGGTAGTAGTAGCCGGTGCCGTAGACCACGACGCCGTCGGTTGACATAACGGTGCCGTAATAGCCGGGCGTGTAGCCGACGAAGACGGTTGTCGGCGTGCTGCTGTAGACGCGCACGTACGTCACGTAGTGCACGGGCGAGCTCGGCGGGATGCTGTAGATCACCGCCGGCACCGTGGCGGCAACCGACCACGGCCCTTTCGGCACTGCCGCGGTGAACCACACACCGTTCTGCACCATGTAGTAGCTCTTGGGGTCGACGCGGATCACCGGCGCCTGGGTGTTCGGCGCATACGAAAGCGCCGTGCCATCGATCGGCTTCCACTGCGGCTCGCCGCCGTCGAACACGACGGCCGTTGGCTGCACGTCGCGCTGCACCGTGGCGGTCTGCGGGATGTCGTTGGCGATCGCCGCCTCGCGCGCCTGCGACGTGCCGGGCACCGCGGCAAGCAGATCGCCCATCGCGTGGTCCGGCGGAATCTTGGCGAAGTCGGCGGGCAGGTTCTTGCCCGGCACGAAGCTCCAGGGCCCGTTCATGCTCTTCGCGTTGAACCAGCGGCCGGAGACGAGGATGTAGTAGGACTGGCCGACGAGGTCGAAGAGGATGTCGTTCGGCGAGTTCGCCATGTAGAGGAGCTGCGTGCCCGGGATCGGCGACATCTGCGGCTCGCCCTTCGACTGCAGGAGCTCGGTGGGCTTGGTCGCCACGATGATCTGCGGCGTGACGGCGGGATCGAACAGCGGCTTGCCGTCGGCGTCCTTGCCATCGAGCGGGTCGTACTGATCCTTCATTGCCGCGCGTGCCGATTCGAGCGACGCGGGCGGTGCCTCGGCGGCCTGCCACTCGCCGGTGACCGACTTCGCCGCCCGCCAGCGCCCCAGCGCCCAGAGGTAATAGGCCGACGAGGGCGTGTCCTGCAGGATGAGCGCGCGCGTGTTGATCACGCGCTGAAGCGACGGTGCGTCCTTCACCGGCCGCAGCGCCGGCTCGCCGTCGATCAGCACGAGAAGCGACGGCGTCGTGCGGAAAACGATTGCCGGCGGCTCGTTCTTCACCGGCTGCGCCTTCTGCTTCGAGCGCGCCTGCGTGATCGCAAGATTCGCCTGCAGCGCCTGCACGGACACCGGCCAGCTCGTGCGCTTCACCGCGCCGCGCAGCGTAGCGAGATACTGCTTCGTCTCTGCCTCGGTCGCGCCGGGGAAGCTCGACTTGGTAATGCGCAGCGCGCTGAGCGTCGCCACGTCGGCGGCCTTGTCGATGTCGGTGCGCGCCGCCAGCTCGATCACGCCATAGCGCGGCTCCTGCTCGCCTGGGCGCGTCACCGCTACCGCGGCGCGCGCGGTGAGCTGGTTCTCCGCCCAGCTCTCGATCTGCGGCTGGTAGACCATGACCACGGTGCCGTCGGCGCCCTTCGCCTGGCGCGGCCACGCCACGTCCGGCGCCGGCGCGGGCGCCTGCGCGGCAGCGAGGCACGCGGCCGCCAGAGCCGCAGCCGCGGCGAGCAGTCTGATCACAGGGCGAGTGTGCTGACTGGCGCCTGCGCGCGGTATTGGACCAAGGTCCCACATCGCCGCGCCGCCCAAGGGACTAGCTTAGTCCCGGCGATGGCGGCACCGCGCGTCTCGTTCAAGGTCACGATCCTTACATTGTTCCTGGTGCTCACGGTCGCCCTCAGCGCGCTCGTGCTGACGCTGAGCTACCGCCGTAACTCGGAAGCCACGCTGCGCGCCGCCGAGCGCCTGCTCGAGGAAGAAGCCCAGAGCATCGTCGCCACGACCGAGCGGCTGATCGATCCGCTGTTCACGGTGACCAACTCCGCGGTCCGGCTCCCCGGCGTCGATGCGGCGGCCGGCCAGGGCTTCGAGCACGCGCTGGCACCGGTGATGTTCGGAGTGCTCGAGCGCTATCCGCAGATGACCGCGGTCTACATCGGCAACGGGCGCGGCGAGTTCTATCGCATCGCCGCGCTCAACGCCGTGCGCAGCAACGCGCGCGCATGGCTGCAGGCGCCGCCGCAGGCAGCGTTCGCGCAGCAAAGCATCGCCACCGAGCGCGGCCGCCGCGTCGAGCACTGGCGCTTCCTCGACGCCGCGCGGCGCGAGGTCGGAGCCGCCGAGGGCGACGAGAGCTACGATCCGCGCAAGCGGCCGTGGTATGTCGCCGCGATGAACTCCAAGGAAGCGATCGTCACCGATTACTACCCCTTCGCCGCCGTGCCGCAGATCGGGCTCACGGTCGCGCGCAGCGTCGGCGATGCCAAGCAGACGGTCTTCGGTGTCGACCTCACGCTGACCTCGATCTCGCGCTTCCTCGCCAAGGCGCGCGCGTCGCAGCTCGCGGACGCGCGCAGCGCGGAAATCGCGGTCTTCAACGGCAATGGCCAGCTCCTCGCGCACTCGGACAGTGCGGCCTACGAGCGCCTGCTGAACGCTTCCGATACACCGCGCATCCCGCGTGTGAGCGAAGTCGGCGCCGGCGTGATGCCGAAGATCCTCGCGCACGGCGCGCACGGCACGCCGGCGCAGCTGCGAGTCGCGGGTCCGGACGGCGCCGAATGGCTGGCGCATGTCACGAAGCTCACGCCGGCTTTCGGTGAGCGCACCTACGTCGCCCTCGCCGTGCCCGTCGCCGAGGTGCTGGGGCCGCTCGCGCGCAGCGCGCGCGACACGCTGTTCGTCTCGCTCGCCGTCGTGATCGCGTTCCTGCCGCTCGTCTACCTCGCGGCAGGCGCCGTGTCGGCGCCGCTTCACCGCCTGACCGGGGAGATCGCGCGGCTCAAGAATTTCGACATGACCCCGACGCCGCCGGTGCGCACGCTGATCGCGGAGATCCAGGATCTGGGAGCCGCGCTCGCGGGCGCCAAGTTCATGCTGGGCGCCTTTGCCAAGTACGTGCCGAAGAACCTCGTGCGGCAGATCTACGGCAGCGGCCTGGAACCAAAGCTCGGCGGCGAGCGCCGCCCGCTCACGGTGTTCTTCAGCGACGTGCGCGACTTCACCACCATCTCCGAGCAGGTGCCGCCGGAGCGCCTGATCGAGTTCACGTCGCAATATCTCGACGGGCTGGTCACGGTGCTGCTCCAGCACCGCGCCACGGTCGACAAGTTCGTCGGCGACGAGATCATGGCCTATTGGAACGCGCCGACGCCGAACCCGAGCCACGCCACCGACGGCTGCCTCGCCCTCCTGCGCTGCCGCGACTGGAGCAATGCGCAGAACGCGCGCTGGGCGCGCGAAGGCACGCCGCAGCTGTACACGCGCTTCGCGCTGCATCTCGGGGAGGCGATCGTCGGCAACATCGGCTCCTCCGACCGCATGGACTACACCGTGGTAGGCGCGGCCATCAACCTCGCCTCGCGCATCGAGGGCCTGAACAAGATCTACGGCACACAGGTGCTGATCACGCGGCCGGTCGCTGACGCGATCGACGGGCACTTCGTGCGCCGGCCGGTAGATCGCGTGCTGCCGAAAGGCGCGGTCCATCCGCTCGATGTTTTGGAGCTGCGCGGCGTGCTTCCGGGCCATGCCGTCGAGGCGGATCTCGCGGTCGACATCAACACCGTCGCGCTGTGCGAGGTGTGGACGCGCTTCTACCAGCGCTATCTCGGCCGCGACTGGGACGCGGCCGGCGAAGCGCTCACGGACTTCATCGCGCGCTTCGGCGAAGACTCGCTCGCGCGCATCTACGTCGAGCGCATCCGCCGGTTCAAGGCCGAGCCGCCGGCCGCGGACTGGGACGGCGTTATCCGCTACAGCACGAAGTAATGCCGCGCGCTAGTACACGCGCTGGAGCACGGGCTCCCTATCGCCCCACAGCGCGCGGTCCCATTGCCTGCCGAGCATCAGGTCGCCCGAACGCCGGAATACCAGGCGCCCCCCTGGCGCGCTCGTCAGTTCGATGACGATGCCGCCATCAGTCTGCTGCCACTTGCCTACGGCGAAGAAATCGCTACCGGGTCCCCAGGAGGACACCTGCACGGCAGCGCCGCCATCGTCCCTGAGCGTGACACGTGCCGTGCGCTCGCTGCCGCCGCTCGTCGACGGCAGCGTTCCCGTATAGACCGTGTAGTCGCGCGCCACCGGCGGCGGCTCATAGGCGCATGCGGCAACCAACGCGCCGCCGAGTACAACCGTGACGAAGAACCTCATTGCCGGAAGCGTATCGCGATCGCGATCAGCTTGTGGCCGTCGCGCGGCGTGATGCTGTCGCGCACGACGTACACGGCGTTCGCGCCCCACTTCGCCGCCTCCTCGCGCAGCTTGCGCTCGATGTCCTGCACCGGCGGCTGCGGGTCGACCGAGATGTCGAGCAGCACTTCGCCAAGGCGATCGAACCGCTCGCGCGGCTCGGCAGCGAGGACCTGCACTGTTGACGGATCGGTCGGCGGGTAGCGCTGCACGCCGACGTACTGGGTGGTGTACGCGTCGACGTAGGCGCATGCGGCGATGAGGAGCACGAACAGGATGACGAGCGGTCTCATTTCTTCGGCCCCAGGGGATCCACGGCGTCGACCCAGCCGCCGCCGAGCGCCTTGTAGAGGTTGATGAGCTCGGCGTGGCGCTGGGCGAGCGTCGAGACGCGGTTCAGATCGGCGGCGAAGAGCTCGTTCTCGGCGTAGAGCACCTCGATGTAGCTCGTCGCCCCGCCCTCGTACTTCGCGCGCGAGAGCTTCGCATAGGTGCGCAGCGCGAACGTGCGCTTCGCGGTAGCGTCGTACTCCTCGCGCAGCTTCTGCACGCCCACGAGCGCATCGTTGGTGTCGCGGAAGGCGTTCAGCACCACCGATTGGTAGAACGCCAGCGCCTCGCGCTGTGCTGCCTCGGCGCTCGCCACCTGGCCTTCGATCGCGCCGAAGGTGAAGATCGGCCCGACGAGCGCGCCGATGAGCGAGCCGGTGCTGGAATTCGACTTGGCGAAGCTGTCGAGCGAGGTGCTCGACAGGCCGAGCGCGCCGGTGAGCGAGAGCGTCGGGAAGTAGAGGGACTTCGCCACG
>DASSLQ010000240.1:0-22448 GCA_035689325.1 Burkholderiales bacterium
GGCGCTCGTGTGGCAGGACCGGCGCACCGCCGCGATGTGCGAAGAGCTGCGCGCGGCCGGTGCCGAGCGCCTGGTGCGCGAGCGCACCGGGCTCGTGATCGATCCGTACTTCAGCGGCACCAAGATCGCGTGGCTCCTCGACCACGTGCCGGGCGCCCGCGCGCGCGCCGAGCGCGGCGAGCTCGCCTTCGGCACCGTCGACACATGGCTCGTATGGCAGCTCACCGGCAATCGCACGCACGTGAGCGATCCGTCGAACGCCTCGCGCACGATGCTCTTCAACATCCGCACGAACGACTGGGATGCGGAGCTGCTCAAGCTCCTGCGCGTGCCGCGCGCCATCCTGCCCGACGTGCATCCCTCGTCCCATGCATTCGGCGCGCTGCCCGCCTCGCTCGTCGGCGAGGCGCTGATCATCGGCGGCATCGCCGGCGATCAGCAAGCGGCGCTGTTCGGCCAGATCTGCCACCGGCCCGGCACGGCGAAGAACACCTACGGCACGGGCTGCTTCATGCTGATGCACACCGGCGATCGCGTCGTGCAATCGCAAAACGGCCTGGTGTCGACTGCCTGCGCGCAGCTCAAGGACAAGGAGTACGCGCTCGAGGGCAGCGTGTTCATCGCCGGCGCCGTGGTGCAGTGGCTGCGCGACCAGCTCGAGTTCTTCTCCTCGTCCGCCGAAGTGGAAAAGCTGGCGGCAAGCGTGCTCGACTCGGGCGATGTGTTCCTGGTGCCGGCGTTCACCGGGCTCGGCGCGCCTTACTGGGACCCGCACGCGCGCGGCGCGCTGCTCGGCATCACCCGCGGCACCTCGCGCGCGCACATCGCGCGTGCGGCGCTCGAGTCGATCGCCTACCAGAGCGCCGAGCTGCTGGAGGCGATGCAGAAGGATTCGGCGCAAAGCCTCACCGAGCTGCGCGTCGACGGCGGCGCGGCGGCGAACGATCTCCTGATGCAGTTCCAGGCCGACCTGCTCGGCGTGCCGGTGCTGCGGCCCAAGGTGCTGGAGACCACTGCGCTCGGCGCGGCCTATCTCGCCGGACTGACGGTGAACCTCTGGAAATCGCGCGACGAGCTTGCCAAGCACTGGCAGCTCGACAAGCGCTTCGAGCCGCGCATGTCGCGCGAGGAAGCGCGGGCAAGGCTCGCGCGCTGGCGCGAAGCAGTCAGCCGCGCCCGTGGCTGGGCTAGGCCAGCGGCCCCGGGCGCTTGAGATAGCGCGTCTTGATCGCGGCCAGCGCGTGGAAGGTGAGCGCGCCGACGGTCCCGGTCGGGTTGTAGCCGCCGTTCTGTGGGAAGGCGCTCGCGCCGACGACGAAGACGTTCGGCACGTCCCAGCTCTGCAGATACTTGTTCACCGCGCTGGTCGCCGGATCCGCGCCCATCGCCGCGCCGCCGGTGTTGTGCGTGCTCTGGTAAGGCACGATCGTGTACTTCTCGAGGCGCGGCGTGACGTTCATCTTCGAGGGGCCGATCGCCTTCGCGATCTCCGCGGCCTTGTTGGTGATGTACGTCGACATCTTGTGCTCGTTCTGCGTTCGGTCGAACGTCATGCGCAAGAGCGGCAGGCCGTAGCTGTCGCGGTACGTCGCATCGAGGTCGAGATAATTGCCGCGATGGCTCTGGCACGCGCCCTGGATCGCGATGCCGAAGGAGCGGTTGAAGTACTTCGCCACAGCGCGCTTCCACTCTGCGCCCCAGCGCGGCGTGCCGCGCGGCACCGGGCGCACCTCGATCGGGCGCGCGCCACTGGTGGCCGCCTGGAAGAAGCCACCCCCAATGAAGCCGAGCCCCGTGTGATCGAAGTTGTCGCCGTTGAAGTCGTCGATCGTCATGCCGAGGCCGCCCGCGGCCATGAACTGATTGAAGATCTTGTCCTCGAAGAAGAGCGTCACGCTCGAAGGCGTCTGGTACGCATAGTTGCGCCCCACGACACCGGTATTCGCTACCGGGTCGTAGGGCTTGCCGATTCCGGACAGCAGCATCAACCGCACGTTGTTGAAGACGTACGACGTGAGCAGCACCAGATCCGCCGGCTGCTCGAACTCGCGACCGCGCGAATCGATGTACGTCACGCCGACGGCGCGCTTCTTCGCCGAGTCGAGGTTCACTTTCACGACGTTGGCGTGCGTGCGCAGCTCGAAGCCCTTCTGCTTCATCAGGTTCGGCAGCACGGCAGTCTGCGGGCTCGCCTTCGCGCCCATCTCGCAGCCGAAGAACTGGCAGTAGCCGCAGTAAACGCAGGCGTTGATCGTCGCGCCGTACTCGTTCGTATAAGGCTGTGAGTTCGCCGCGCTCGGCGTCGGGAACGGGTGATAGCCGAGCTTCTGCGCCGCATCCTTGAAGAGCGCGCCGGCGTACGAAGTTTTCAGCGGCGGATTCGGATATTCGCGCGAGCGCGGCCCTTCGAACGGGTTGCCGCCCGGGATGACCTTGCCCTTGAGGTTGCCGGCCTTGCCGCTGATGCCATAGAGATGCTCGAAGCGATCGAAGTGCGGCTCGAGCTCGTCGTACGTCACGCCCCAGTCCTGGCTCGTGCAATCCTCCGGCCACTGCTCCTTGCCATAGCGCGCGAGCGTACGGCTGCGCGTCTCGAAATCCCACGGCAGAAAACGCCACGTCAGGCCGCCCCAGTGCACCGCGGCGCCGCCGACACCCTCGCCCGGCCGGAACGAGCCGAGCCGGCGCATCGGCAGCGCCGTCTCCTTTGCGTTGTTGCGGAAGGTGAGCGTCTCGCGCGACAAGTCCTGCATCAGCTCGTGGCGCTTCACGTAGCGCAGCTCGTCGTGCGCGTACGGCATGGCGAAGTCGGGATCCGTGTTGCGCCAGCGCCCGCGCTCGAGCCCCACGACCTGCAAGCCCGCTTCGGCGAGCTCCTTGGCGAGGATCGAGCCGCTCAAGCCAACGCCGACGACGACCACATCTACCGCTTTCAGCTTGGTCGCCATGTCAGTCCTTCCTCACGAGGAGCACGTGCTTGGGATGGCCGTGCTCGTCGAGCGCGCTCTTGCCCTGCAGGATGTCCTCGATCGAGACGGGCAGGGCATCGTAGGGAACGCCGTGCTTCTCGATGTACGGCGTGTACACCGCGGCGACTCCCGGAAAGCCGACGAGCTTCCAGCCGATCTTGCCGCGATTGCCGCCATAGATCGGGTCGGAGAAGAAGCCCTCGACCGTGTTGTCGAGGAGCATGTTGAAGAAGAAGCGCGCCGGCACTGCGTCGAGCGGGAACTTGCCCTCGTCGAGGGCATGCAGCACCTCGTCCTGCTGCGCTGTCGCGAGCTTGTCAAACGATTCGCCGTACTGCTTCGCACAGGCGCCGTTTATTTCGGCGATGGCGGTGCGGTACACCTCCTGCGGCGTCAGCGGCGACTGGTAGCCCTGCTGCGGCGTGCCTTCGGCGTGCGGCCCCTGCCGATACATCTTCGCCATCACGCCGTAGCCGCCAAAGAGCTGCTGGTCGATGAAGTAGGTGACGCCCGCTTCCTTGGCGCCCGGGCCAAGGTCGTCCGCGGGAATCAGCCGCGCGACGGCGGCGTCGAGAAACGCCACCTCGGCGGGCGCGAGGAACATGTACTTCTCGCTCTTCGCCGGCGCATGGGCGGCGTGCTGCGCAACCGCGGCAGCCGGCATGCTGGCGGCGCCGAGCGCGCCGACCGACTTCAGAAAGCGGCGACGACCTCCTGACTCATCCATGCCTCCTCCCTGAGAAGGAACATCTATGCGAGGTGCTTCTTGAAGTGCGCCACGGTGCGGTCCCACGCCAGCTTCGCCGCCTGCTCGTTGTAGCGCGGCGTCGAGTCGTTGTGGAAGCCGTGCTGCGTGCCCGGATACATGTGCATCTCGTAGCTCACGCCCGCGGCCTTGAGGGCCTGTTCGTAGCCAGGCCACATCTCGTCAATGCGCGGGTCGTTCTCCGCGTAGTGAATCAGCATGGCCGCTTTGATCTTCGGCACATCGTTGGTGGGCGCCGCGGCGCCGTAGAACGGCGCGCCGGCCTGCATGTCGCCGGCGAGCGCGGTGGCGAGCCAATTGGTGGTGCCGCCACCCCAGCAGAAACCGGTGACGCCGAGCTTGCCGTTTGCGAGCCTGTGCGATCTTACGAACTTGGCGCCATTCAGCATATCGGCGCGCAGCTTCGCCTGGTCGAGCTTCGCCTGCATCTCGCGGCCGTCATCGTCGTTGCCCGGATAGCCGCCGAGCGGCGCGAGGCCGTCGGGCGCGAGCGCGAGAAAGCCGGCCACCGCCACGCGACGCGCCACGTCCTCGATGTAGGGATTGAGCCCGCGGTTCTCGTGCACCACGAGCACTGCCGGGAACGGTCCGTTGCCCGCAGGCTGCACGAGGTAGCCGCGGATCTTGTCCGCGTTGCCGCCTGAGGACGGATAGGTCACGTAGCGGCCCTTGATGCGCGAATCGGTGAACGCGATGGTTTGCGCCTTGGCGTAATCAGGCAGCAGCGAAAGCGCGAAAGCCAATGCGCCCACCGCCGCGGCGCGTGCAAGGAACTGCCGCCGGTCGATGCGGCCGTGGCAGTACTCGTCGTAGAGGTCGTAGACCTGCTGATCGATTTCGGCCTGCGTGATCGCGTTCATCGTCTGCTCAACTGTTTCGCGAATTTCGCGCTCACTTTCTCGCGCAGCTCGTTGGATGCTCTCACCACCGGCGGGAAGTCCTTGAGCATCTCGTAAGGCCGGCAGGCATCGAGCAGCGCGCGCGAGTTCCAGGTTCTGCCTTTCGGCAGCCGCGGATCGAGCGGCCCGCTCCACGCACGCTTGATGAAGTCGATGTCCTCGACCGGATCGCAGCGCGTGCACATCGCCCAGAGCACCTGCTCGAGGTTCGTCGGATCGATGTCGTCGTCGACCACCACGACGAAGCGGCCGAGATACGAGCCCGACTGGCATGTCGCCGCGAGGTGCAAAGCCTGCCTGGCGTGGCCGGCATAGGCCTGCTGGATGGCGATGACGTTGAACATGCGCGCGCAGCCCGGCTCGTGCACCCATACGCCCTGCACACCCGGCAGCCCGGCGCGCTCGACTTCGTCCCAGATCATGCCGGCCTTCATCACGCACTTCGAGTACGAGAAATCCGACGGCGGCACCATCGGGCAGGCCAGGCCGAGGATCGGGTCGTTGCGGTGATAGATGCGCTCGATGCGCACCACCGGCTGCTCGCTCCTGCCGCCCGCGTAGTAGCCGGTGAATTCGCCGAAGGGCCCTTCCGGCATCGTGTCCGCAGGATGCATGGAGCCTTCGAGCACGATCTCGGCGTGCGCCGGCATCGGCAGGCCGTGCACTTCGCTCTCGATGACGTCGTAAGGCGCGCCGCGATGGCCGGCGGCGTAGTCGTACTCCGAAAGGCCGTAGCGGATCTCGTTGCCGCCGGCGAGGAACAGCAGCGGATCGTGGCCGCACGAGATGAGCACCGGGCAGGGCTTGCCCTGCTTCCAGTACTTCTCGCGAATCGTGCGCCCGTGCTTGCCGGGCGAGATCCACAAGCCGACGCGGTCCGGACCTTGGACCATCGAGCGATACGTCGCGCAGTTCACCCAGCCCTCGTCCGGGTCGCGCATGATGACGAGATCGTCGGTGCCCAGATAGCGGCCGCCGTCATGCTCGTGCAGCAGCGGCGCGGGGAACTTGAGCACGTCGATTCCGCTTTTCACGATGTTCTGCAGCACCGGCCCGTCCTTCACCACGCGCGGCGGGATCGGCTTATGCGATTTCATGCGGTCGCGGTAGGCGCGCACCACATCGAGCGGGTGCGATGGCGGCGCGAAGCCAAGCACGATCGCCAGGCGCCGCGCCGAGTTGGTGGTGCCGGAGACCGCGCGGTAGCCCTTCGGGTAACCCGGAATGTCCTCGAACAGGATCGCGGGCGGCGATTCCTGCCGGTAGACGATCTCGGCAAGCGTGCCCATCTCGAGGTTCCAGTCGGCGCCCTTGATGCGCAGCAGTTCGCCCGCGCGCTCGATGCGCTCGAGCGCCTCGCGCAGATCGGCGTGCGGCCGCTCGTAGTCGTTCCAGAGCGGCGTTGCGAGCGGCTTGTTCAGTACACGCCCCGGAAGCTGTCCTGACCCGGCTGGTAGGTCATGTTGGTGATGCCGTGATTGCGGTTCACCAGCGGCCGCGCATAGAGATGGTGCTTCATGCTGCGCACCTCGTGCTCGATCTGGAAAAGCAGCCGGTTGTCGCGCGGATCGGTGATCCACTGGAAGCGCCATTCGTTGGCGTCGGTCTCCATGGTGATCAGATCGCGCGCTTTCAGCCATTCATACGGCGTGGAGAAATCGGCGATGTAGATCTGGATGTGGTGGTTGTCGTATTCCGGCAGCGGCCGATCGGTGTCGGTGAAAATGAGCCGCTGGTTTTGGCCGACCTTCACGATTGCGCGGCCACCCTCGGCGCTTGCCGGGGCGCGCATCACCTGGTCGTAGAAGCGCGCGATGCCGTCCGCCGTGCCGCGCGGCACGTCGAAGTCGACGTAGACGATGCCGAGCTCGGTGCGGCCGAACTCGGGCGACGGCGCATGGCAGCGCAGGCGATTGCCCCAGGGACAGGTCGCTTCGACCACGTCGCCGCCCTTATCCCTGACTCGCGCCCAGGCAAATTTGGTTTTCGTTTCGGGCACGACGCGCTTCATCTCGTTGCCGGCGTGCGTAAGGCGCCTCTCGAGGTCGTCGAGGCTCGGCACCACCAGGCCCACCGTGCCGCGCAGCACCTCGGCGCGCGGCGGCACCGCGCGGCTCGGCAGGTGGCACTGCGTGCGCCCGAAGTTCACCCACATGTTCTCGAGGCCGGTGAAGAGGTACGGATCGCGCGTGCCGCCGAGGCCGACGACGTAGAACAGCGTCGCCAGGCGCTGGTCCGGAATCACCACGTTGAAGTGCTCGAGGTGCACGATGTTCCCGACCGTTTGAGCGGCCCGGTCGTATTGCCGCACTTTCTCGGGAGCGTTCATGCCGCTAGTCTAGCGCCAGCCAAAGGCGGGAATTCGGGGACGGAGCCCGAACTACGAACGCAGGCGATGCGTGACAGTTCGGGCTCCGTCCCCGAATTTCCTAGCGCCAGACCCGGCGCGCGAAGTCGGGGTAGTCGGCGGCGATGGCCGCGGCAACCGGGCCGCGCAGCAGCTCGAGTTCCGCTGGCGTGGGCTGCGGCGTCGCGCCCACAGCGCCCTGGTCGTATTCGAAGCCGGTCGCTTCGCGCACCTCGGCGGCAGTGTGCCCGGGATGCACGCTTTCCAGGCGGAAGCGGCGGCTCTCAGGCTGCCAGCGGAATAGCGCGGCACCGGTGACGAGCGCCACCGGCCCGCCGCGGCGTACCACGTCCGGCGGGGAGGCGCCGGGCGCCGAAATGAATTCCACGCGCGGCACCAGCACCCGCCGCGAATGCTCCTCGCGAAAGAGGATGGTGCGGCAGGCGAAATACATGAATGCCGAGCCGAATGAGCCGGGAAAGCGCCGGCCCTCGGCGCGCACCAGGTTGATGTTGGCCGCGCCGTCGATCTGCGCGCCGCCGAGGAAGAAGTAGTCGATGCGACCCTGGCCAGCGAGATCGAACAGCTCGCGCGAGCCTTCGCTGAACGGGTTGCCTTTGCGCTTGTGCAGCCGCGTCACGCGCAGCGGGCGGCCTTGCGCGCGCAGGAGCTCGCATGCGGTCGCGGGAATCGGCGAGGCGGCACCAACCGCGACGTGATTCGCGTCGGCGATCAGCCGCGCGATCAGGCAGGCAAGGAGCTCTTCCGGCTTTGCCACACGAACTCGGCGAGATAGTTCGCGAAGCCCTCGCGCGTGCGCGCCGCCTTTGCGTACGCGGCGAGGTGAGCGTCGTCGATCGCGTAGACGTCCGCCACGCCGAGCGGCCAGGCACCGTGCTCGGCGCGCGCGACGCCGCTTATGTAGGCTGCGCTGATCACGCCCGGTGCGAGCAGCTCGTCCTCGAGCATGTCGCCGGCGCGAAACGCTTCGACCGTCACATAAGTGTTGCGCGCCGCGTGCGCGATGGTGGCGAGCTCGCGCCGGCGCCCAACCCACACGTTGCCGGCTTCATCGGCCCAGCGCGCATGAAACAGCGCGACATCGGGCACTATGGCTGCGACCAGCAGGATCGGATCGGCGGCGCCCGCAAACGGGTTCTGCGCGACGCGCCAGTCGGCGTGCGCGGGCACGAGATCCGAGCCGAGCACGCCGCGCAGCGGCAGGTACGGCACGCCTTTCTCGGTTGCTTGCAGGGCGGTGTGCACCGCCGGGCAGGTGTAGTCGACCACCTTGATCTCGCCGCGCTCGGCCGCATCGGTGAAGCGCGGCGCGAGCCCCGCTTCGCCGAGCGACACCGCGCTCGAGTGCACTTCGGCGACGCAGCCGGCGCCGATCAGGAGATCTGCGCACAGGCCGAGCACCGGGACGCCTAGCAATCTCAAGCCGCTCGCTTTGCGCCGGATAAGCGCGCGCACGGCGTCCATCGCCGGCAGCGAGTAATCAGGCGGCAGCGCGATGAACGCGCCGTCCGGGATGCGTGCGACGAGCGACTCGACGCCGCTCAGGCCGAGTTCCCTCCGATGGTTCCGCCGACCGTGAGCGCATCGATGCGCAGCGTCGGCTGACCGACGCCGACCGGCACGCTCTGGCCTTCTTTGCCGCAGGTACCGATGCCGGTGTCGAGCGCGAGATCGTTGCCGATCATCGAGACGCGCGTCAGCGCATCGGGGCCATTGCCGATGAGCGTCGCGCCTTTGACAGGGTGGGTGACTTTGCCGTCCTCGATCAAATAGGCCTCGGCCGCGGAGAACACGAACTTGCCGTTGGTGATGTCGACCTGGCCGCCGCCGAAATTCGTGGCGTACAGGCCTTTCCTCACGCTGCGAATGATCTCCTGCGGGTCGTGCGGGCCGGCCAACATATACGTATTGGTCATGCGCGGCAGGGTGAGGTGCGCGAACGACTCGCGCCGGGCGTTGCCGGTGACCGGCATCTTCATGAGCCGCGCGTTCAGGCTGTCCTGCATGTAGCCGCGCAGCACGCCGTCCTCGATCAGCACATTGCGCTGGCTCGGCGTGCCCTCGTCGTCGACGCTGAGCGAGCCGCGCCGCCCCGGCAGCGTGCCGTCGTCGACCACCGTGACGCCGGGCGCGGCGACGCGCTGTCCCAGGCGCCCGCTGAATGCCGAGCTGCCTTTGCGGTTGAAGTCGCCCTCGAGGCCGTGGCCTACCGCTTCGTGCAGCAGGACGCCGGGCCAGCCGGGGCCGAGGACGACCGCCATGGTGCCGGCCGGGGCAGGGCGCGCCTCCAGGTTGACCAGGGCCTGCGACACCGCCTGCTCGGCGTATTGGTCGAGCACCGCGTCGTTGAAGTGCGAGTAGTCGGTGCGGCCGCCGCCGCCCGCGCTGCCCGACTCGCGCCGCCCGTTCTGCTCGGCGATCACCTGCACCGAGAGGCGCACGAGTGGCCGCACGTCGGCGGCGAGCTGGCCGTCGGCGCGCGCGACCAGCACCACCTCATACTCGCCGCCGAGGCTCGCCATGACCTGGGTGACGCGCGGATCGCGCGCGCGGCATTTGCGCTCGAGCTTCTCGAGGAGCGCGACCTTGTGCTCGGAGGCGAGCGAAGCGATCGGATCGATCGCGGCGTAGAGCTGCACCGGAAGCCGGCGCGCGCCGGCCTTCACCACGCGCGCCTGGCCTGCGGCGGCGATTGCGCGCGTGGCGCGCGCGGCGTCCTGCAAGGCGGGGAGACTGATCTCGTCGGAATAGGCAAAGGCGGTCTTCTCGCCCGATACGGCGCGGACGCCGACGCCCTGCTCGATATTGAAGCTGCCCGACTTGACGATGCCCTCCTCCAGGCTCCAGCCCTCGGAGCGCGAGTACTGGAAGTACAGATCGGCATAGTCGACGCGGCGCGCGGCGAGCGTGCCGAAAACCTGCTCGAGCTTTGCCGCCTCGAGGTCGAACGGGGCGAGCAGCGTGCTTTTCGCGGTGTCGAGGATCAATGCATTCTCCGGTTGGCATGGGCCGGCAGCGCGGCCTGCACTTCCTGGATGCGCGCGCTATCCATCTCGGCGAGCACCACGCCTTCGCCCTCGGTCTGCACGGCGAGGACTTCGCCCCACGGGCCGACGATCATGCTGTGGCCGTACGTGCGCCGGCCGCCAGGATGCGTGCCGCCCTGGGCCGGGGCGATGACATAGGCCTGGTTCTCGATCGCGCGGGCGCGCAGCAGCGTTTCCCAGTGCGCGTCGCCGGTCGGCACGGTGAAGGCGGACGGTACGAACATGGCATCGAAAGGCGCGAGCGCGCGGTAGAGCTCGGGGTAGCGCACATCGTAGCAAACGGAAAGCGCAAGGCGGCCGAACGGGCTCGCCACGGCGACCGGCCGATCGCCCGCCTCGAGCGTGCGCGCCTCGTCGTAGCGCTCATCGCCCGCGGAGAAGCGGAACAGGTGCATTTTGTCGTAGCGCGCGACGCGCTCGCCGCCGTCGTCGTAGACGAGGCAGGCGCTGCGGATGCGGCGCTCGTCGGCGCAGGCGAGCGGCGCCGTGCCGCCGACCAGCCAGAGGCCGTGCTTACGCGCGACGTGCGCCAGGAAGTCCTGGATCGGGCCGCGGCCTTCGGGCTCGCGCAGCCGGACCTTGTCGGTCTCTTCACGGCCGATGCAATAGAAGTTCTCGGGCAGCGCGACCAGGCGTGCGCCGGCCGCAGCGGCTGCGGCAATCAACCGCGCCGCGGCGTCGAGATTCGGCGCGAGCTCCGGCCCCGACACCATCTGCACCGCGGCCACGCGCACCTTGCTCACTGGATGGCGGTTTCGGTCGGCGGCGGCGCAATGGTCATGTTGATGACCTTGGGGTCCGTCCAGCTGCCGCTCACGTCGAACTCGTGCGCGAACAGCTGCCCGAGCGGATTCTTCAGCACCTGCTGCGCGAGCGCGGCGGCGACGCCAGCCACCGGATTGAGGATCGCCACCGCGGTAGATGCCGAGCCCCCGAGGCTCGGCACGACGCGCACCTTGAGCGTTTGCGTCTCGCGCGCGAGATCCACCTTGCCGGACATCGCGACGTCGGCGGCGGGCCCGCGCATGCGGAAGTGGCGCAGGTCCATCACGCCATGATCGACTGCCGAGGTGGCCTCGATGCGGTCGAAGCGAAAGCCCTTCGAGAATACATCGCGGAAATCGAGCGCGATGCGCCGCGGCAGCGCCTGCAGGTTCATGAGCGAGATCAGCTTGCCGAACCCGGGGTCGATCTCGAGGAACTGGCCGTCCTCGGCAGTGAGCTTGAGCTCGCCGGTCAGGCTCGGGTAATCGATGTTGCTCGGCTCCGCGGCCCAGGTCAGGGAGCCGGAGAACTCGGCCTTGCCGCCAAGCACGGTGTTGGGATAGCCGACGCGCCCGAGAAACTTGCCGACGTCGCTGGCGTTCAGGCTGAAGTCGAGGTCGGTCGCCTTGCCGCCGCGCCAGCGGCCCTTGGCGTCGAGCGTCGCGTCGGCGCTCGCGAGCGCGAGCTTGTCGATGCGCCAGTCGGCGCCATCGGGCACGGCGACGACCTCGAGACGACCGAGGTCCTTGCCGCGCAGGTTGAAGCTTTCGGTTGCGACGTCGAGCGCCGGCAGCTCGCTCGCGCGCGGCGGCGCAGGCGGTGTGCTTCCCGGCGTGACCGGTGGCACCGTGAGATGCAGGAGCCGCGCAACCAGCCGCCCAGCGCCACCCGCGCTGTACGTGAGCTGGCCCGCAAGCTCGTCGGCATCCACAACCGCCGACCAGCCGCTGGTGTCGCCGTTGCCGCGCACCGCAAAGTTCTGCACGCGCTTGCCGAGCAGGTCGACGCGCGCCGCTTTCAGCTCCACGCTCACCGGAAGCGTGCTGCCGCCGCCGGCAGCCGTGCCCGCGTAAACGCGGCGCCAGCCGTCGAGGTCAAGGGCGGCCGCCGATCCGTAGACGAGAACGCCGCGCTCGGGGAGCCGCACGGCGTGCGCCGACGGCGAGAGCGAGAGCGCTGCGCGCTGCACCTGCATTGTGTCGCCCACGCCGACGCGGCGCACATCGGCGGCGGCCACGCGGCCGAGCGACACGGCGATGCGCTCGCGCGCGCCGCCATCGCTGCGCGCGTAATCGACGCGCAACGGCAACGCATCGGCTGCCGCCTTTGCGAACGGCGCGGGCAGCGCGGCGGCAACACCGCGCAGCTGGCTTTCGACGCTCACGTGCTGCAGGCTGTCGCGCAGCGTCACCGTCGCGACGTAAGGCGCGGAGCCGCTGAGGAAGCGGCGCAGCGATTCATCGAGCAGGGGCCCGAGCTGCGCGGGCTGCGCCTCGCCCCGCGCGACGAACTCCATGGCGCCGCCGCCACGACGCGTACCCCCGGCGATCGTTACCGAGCCGCCGAAAGCGCGCGCCCGAACGTCGCGCAGCGCGAGCGTCGATTCGGTGAACGCCACCGTGCCTTGGGCCTGCACGAGCGGCGGCAGATCGCGTGCCAGCGTCACGTCGTTTCCGGCGAGCTCGTATTCGCCGGCGATCTTGGTGCGGCCCAGGTCGGCGAGCGGCAGCTCGAGGCTGAGGCGCAGCTTGCCGTCGCCGCTCGCGCTCATCGCCTGGGTGAAGCGCCCGGCGCTCGCGCGCAACGGCGATGCCTGTAGGAACTGCAGGAACTTGGCCGTCGCGCCCTGCGCCTGTCCGCTCACCAGCACGCGCGGCGCACGCGCGCGCAGATCGGGGATGCTCACCTTCACGTCGTGTACCGCGGCGCCGAGGATCGTGCCGCTCTTGCCGGCGATGTCCATGCGGTTGCGCTGGAAGCTGAGCTCGGCGTCAATGTCGTCGATGCGCGGCCAGCCCGGCGCGTATTCGAGCACGCCCTTGTGCACGCGCGCCGTGACCGAAAACTCGCCCTGCGCCGGATCGACGAACGGAAAGGCGCGCAGGTCGCCTTTCAGGCGCAGCTCCGCCTTGACTGCCTCGCCGGCGAGGATGCCGTTGACGAGCCAAGCGCGCGGCTTCTCGCCCATCACGGCGCCGAGCGGCAGGTAGTGCGGCAGGCTCCTCGCATCGGCGCGGCTGAGCAGCGCCGAGACGTCGATCTTGCCCGGGCCCTCGCCCTCGTAGAGGTAGCTGCCGAAAGCGTTGCCGCTCAGGTCGGCATTGGTGAAGGTGAGCGAAGGCACATCGACGCTCAGGCGCTCGCCCTCGCGCTTCCAGGCGAGCTCGCCCGAGAGCACATCGAAAGCGAGACGCGGGTCCGGGAAGACGCGCGGCAGCTCGAGCACGGCGCCACGCGCATCGAGTTGCACGTGGCCGCCCGCCTCGCTCGCCTCGAGCGAACCGGCGAGCCGTGCAAAACCGGGAACTCGCTCGCGCGCCTTGACGCTCAAATCCACGAACCGCGAGCGCGCCTGGTAGTGGGTGGGCGCGGCAAGCGCTCCCTGCCACTCATAGCGCAGATCGGCGAGGCGCCCGCTTGGCGAGAGCTCATGCGTGACCCGGCGAAAGTCCGCGGGCAGGGGCAGCGCTTCGCCAAGGTGCGCGATAGGCGCGAGCTCGAGCGCGCTCGCGCTCAGCACGCCGCCCGAAGGCTGCCAGGCGACATCGAACTCGAGCGGCGGCAGCGGCGCACCGCTCTCGGGCGTGAGTGCGAGGTGCCGGGTGCCGAGCTGGAAGCGCTCGCCTTGGCGCCGCCCCTGGAGGCGGCCCACGGCCGAGCCGAGCTCGAGCGGCGGCAAATCGGCGGCGAGCGTCGCACGCACGCCGGCGAGCGCCACATCCGCGGTCGCCTCGCTCGGCACGCCAGCCGCGACGCTGACCCACAGGCGCAGCGCCGCCTGGCCGCGTTCGACATCGACCGGGTAGTCGACCCATGCCCGCCAGGCGGCGACATCGGCGTAGCCGACCTGCACATAGGCCCTGCCGTTCCAGTCGTGCAGCTCGTCGATGTCCGGTGCCGCAACCTCGGCGCGCACTTCGATGTTGCTGCCGAGGTTCTCCGGCAGCCGCGCGGTGAAGCCCAGACGGTGCTGCTCGCCCCGATTGCTGAGGTGCACGTTGAGCGACGAGAGCACGAGCGGCGGCGCGCCACGCTGCTCGTCGCGCCATTCGATCTCGGCATTGCGCACCTCGATCTCGAGCTGATCGGCGAGCCAGTCGCTCAAGCCGCGCTCGCCGGGCGTCGCGACGAGCTTGATGCCGGCCACATACAAGGCGCCCGCGGCGTCGCGGCGCACGACGAGCCGCGGCCCGTCGATGCGCAGTGCGTGGACACTGAGCGTGCCGCGCGCGAGCGAGCGCCATGAGAGAATGTTTTCCACCGAGGGCAGCACGAGCGCCTCGCGGCCGTCGGCATCGTGGATGCGAACGTCAGTGAAATTGACCTGCGGCCGGAGGCCGAGCCACTGGGCCTCGATGCCGCCGATTGTCACCGGCCGGCCGACGATCGCGCTGACGCGCTCGACGATCTGGGGACGCAGGCGCTCGATGTGCGGCAGCACCGCGTAGCGCAGCACGAGCACCGTCGCGGCGAGCGCGAAAAACGCCGCCCAGGCAGCCACTTCCAGGGTCCGCCACAGCCGCTGCATGTTGGAATCGACTTTCAGGCTCTCATTCTAATCTGCAATGTCGCAGGCAACTGACCTCGCGTCGGTCTCGCGCTTCGCGGCCCGCGCATTGCACGCGCGGCCCGAGCTTGCCAGCGAGCTTGCGGCGCCGCTGCCTTTTACGCGCGCCGAGATCAGCCAGGCGCTCGCCGGCACTGCGGGCGAAGGCGAGGCGGTGTTCGCGCGGCGCCTGCGACGGCTGCGCACGCGCGTATTCCTGCGGGTGATGGCACGCGACCTGCTCGCGCAAGCGCCGCTCGAGGAAGTCTGCGGCGCCATGAGCGACCTTGCCGAGCTGTCGTTCGCCACGATCCTAGAATGGTTGGGCGCGCCGGAGCTGGTCGTCGTCGGCATGGGCAAGCTCGGCGGCCGCGAGCTGAACGTCTCCTCCGACGTGGACCTCGTCTTCCTGCATCCCGCGAGCGAAGCGGCCGCGCGGCTCGAGGCGCCGGCGCGGCGGCTGATCCGCCTGCTGGATGACGCGACCGAGGATGGCTTCGTGTTCCGCGTCGACATGCGCCTTCGGCCGTACGGCAACGCCGGCCCGCTGGTCGCGAGCTACGACTTCCTCGAGTCGTACTTCGTGACCCAGGGGCGCGAATGGGAGCGCTACGCCTGGATCAAGGCGCGTGCGCTCACCGGGGCGCGGCATGACGAGCTCGCCGCCATCGTGCGCCCGTTCGTGTTCCGCAAGTACTTGGACTACGCGACGCTCGATGCAATGCGCGCTCTGCACGCCGAGGTGCGCCGCGACGTCGAGCGCCGCGAGCTCGCCGGTCACGTCAAGCTCGGTCCGGGCGGCATCCGCGAGATCGAATTCGTGGCGCAGGCGCTGCAGCTCGTGCGGGGCGGCCGTGACGCCGCGCTCACCGTGCGGCCGACGCTGGAAGTGCTCGCCGAGCTCGCGGCCAGGCGCCATCTGCCGGCGAGCGCCGCCGCCGAGCTCGCGGCGGCCTATCGGTTCCTGCGGCGCACCGAGCACTGCCTGCAATACCTCGACGATGCGCAGCGCCACGACCTGCCCGAAGACGCGCTCGACCAGCAGCGCGTCGCGCGCATGATGCGCTTTGCCGACTGGACCGCGTTCGCGGCGGAGCTCGCGCGTCACCGCACCTCAGTGAGCGAGCACTTCGGCGCAATCTTCGCCGAGCGCGCCGCCGATGCGGGCGCGCCATGGCCCGAGCATCCGCGACTCGCGGCGCTGCGCGCGAGCCAGCGCTACGCCGCGCTGCCCGGGGACTCGCGCCGGCGCCTCGACCGGGTGGTGCCGGCGCTCGCGCGCGCGGCGCAGGCGACCCCGGACCCGGAGGCGACGCTCGCGCGCGGCATCGCGCTGCTCGAGGCGATTGCGAGCCGCGCCGCCTATCTCGCGCTGCTCGCCGAGCATCCGGACGCGCTCGAGCGCGTCGCGCGCATCATCGGCGCGTCGAGCTGGGCCGCCGAATTCATCACCCGCCATCCGCTGCTGCTCGACGAGCTGCTCGACGACCGGCTGCTGCACGAGCCGCCGGATGCCGGCGTCTTCGCGGCGGCGGCACGCCGCCGCCTCGCCGAGGCCGCAGCCGATACCGAGCGGCGCATGAACCTGCTGCGCGAGATGCACCAGGCACAGGTGTTTCGCCTGCTCGCGCAGGACCTGGCCGGCCTGCTCACCGTGGAGCGGCTCGCCGACCATCTTTCCGCGCTCGCCGACCGGGTGCTCGAGCTCGTCATCGAATGCGCCTGGGCCGAGCTCGCGCGCCGGCATCGCACGGACGCGCCGCGCTTTGCGGTCATCGCCTACGGCAAGCTCGGCGGCAAGGAGCTCGGCTACGCCTCCGACCTCGACATCATCTTTCTCTACGACGATCGCCACGAGCAGGCGGGCGAGGTCTATGCGCGCCTCGCGCAGCGCGTGAACAGCTGGCTCACGAGCCGCACCACCTCCGGCGCGCTTTTCGAGACCGATCTCGAGCTGCGCCCGAGCGGCGCCTCCGGGCTGCTGGTCTCGGCAATCGACTCGTTCGCGCGCTACCAGGAAGCGAGCGCCTGGGTCTGGGAGCATCAGGCGCTCACGCGCGCGCGCTACTGCGCGGGCGATGCCAGTATCGGCGCCGCCTTCGAGCGCATCCGCGAAGCGATCCTCACGCGCGAGCGGCAGGCGCCAGCGCTCGCCGCAGAGATCCGCGCGATGCGCCAGAAGCTCCACGGCGCGCATCCCAACACGAGCGGGCTCTTCGACCTGAAGCATGACGCGGGCGGCATGATCGACGTCGAGTTCGTAGTGCAGTTCCTCGTGCTGGCGCACGCGAGGGCGCATCGCGACCTGGTCGGCAACCTCGGCAACATCGCGCTCCTCAGGATGGCGGCGTCGCACGGCCTGATCGATGCGGAGCTCGCCGAGCGCGCGCGCAATGCGTACCGCGACTTCCGGCGCCTGCAGCACGCGCTGCGCCTGAACGGCGCGCGCTATGCGCGCGTGCCGCACGAGCAGATCGCGCACCACGCCGCCGCGGTGCGCGAACTCTGGCAGCAGGTGCTGGGCGCCTAAAGGCGCTTTTTCAGGGCGAGCTCTCGCCGTTCTTGTTCGACGTCGTGCTTCACCGCGGCGATCTGCCGCGACACCTCGGGCACGTCGGTGTCGTGCTCGCCGCGGCGCAGGCGCGCGCGCGCCTCCTCGGCGATGCGGCAATACTCCTCGCGGATGGCGTCGAGCTCCTCCTCCTCGAGCTCCTCGAGGTCGAGCAGCGCGTTGTGCCCGCCTTGGGAGAGCCGGATGAGCTCGTCGAGCTTCACCTGGATCGCCTCCGAATCGCGATTCTGCGTGCTCTGGATGAGGAACACCATCAGGAAGGTGATGATGGTCGTGCCGGTGTTGATGATGAGCTGCCAGGTATCGCTGAAGCCAAACAGCGGGCCCGTGATCACCCAGAGGGCGATCACCGTCACGGCGAGGGTGAAGGCGAGCGGCCGTCCGGCGGCCTTGGCCGTCCATTTGGCAAAGCGGGTGAACCAGGCTCGCGAGCGGGTGGGCCGCATGGCACCCGAGGGAGCAATTTGAGTGCCTAGATTGCCTCGCGCGGCTTGCGCGGCTGCGCCGGTCCGGTAGGCGCGAGCTCGGCGGCAAAGCCGGAAAGCGCCTCCATCAGCGTATCGCGCACCAGGCCATAGAGCACGCGCTGGCCCTGGCGGCGGCTCACGGCGAGGCCGGCGTTCTCGAGCACCGACAGGTGGCGCGACACCGCGGGCATCGAGACGCCGAGGCGCGCCGCCAGCTCGCTGGTGGTCCGTTCGGACTGCGCGAGCTCGCGCAGCACCTGGCGGCGCGCGCCGGAGGCGAGCGCGTCGAACACCCGGTCGGCATGCATCGCTGAATGTTAACCGATTGGCTAATCTATTAAACCATTGTGCGCGCGCCGCGAATCGCTAGAATGCGGCGCTTCGCCCCCAGGGAGTCCCGATGGCGCAAGGAAAGAAAGCGCCGCGCGCGCCGGTATCGATGGCCGATCGCGACGGCTGGATCTGGTACGACGGCAAGCTGGTGCCGTGGCGCGAGGCCACGACGCACGTGCTGACCCACTCGTTGCACTACGGCCTCGCCGTGTTCGAGGGCGTGCGCGCCTACAAGACCGCGATCGGGACGGCGGTTTTCCGTCTCAAGGAGCACACCGATCGCCTGTTCGCCTCCGCGCACATCTACATGATGAAAGTGCCGTTCTCGCGCGAGCAGCTGATGGAGGCGCAGCTCGAGGTGGTGCGCGCGAACAAGCACGAAGCCTGCTACATCCGGCCGATCGCCTTCTATGGCTCGGAGAAAATGGGGGTCTCGCCGATCGGCGCCAAGGTGCACGTCGCCATCGCCGCCTGGCCCTGGGGCGCGTATCTCGGGCCGGACGCGCTCGAGAAGGGCATCCGCGTCAAGACGGCGTCGTACGCGCGCCACCATATCAACGTCACCATGGCGCGCGCCAAGATGTCGGGCACCTATCCCAACTCGGTGCTGGCGACGCTCGAGGCAACTCAACATGGCTATGACGAAGGCCTGCTATTGGACGTGGATGGCTTCGTCGCCGAGGGCGCGGGCGAGAATATCTTCATGGTGAAGGACGGCCGCGTCTGGGAGCCCGAGCTCACCTCGGCGCTCACCGGCATCACGCGCTCGTCCGTGATCGAGCTCGCCACCGAGCTCGGCTACGAGGTGCGCGCCAAGCGCCTGACGCGCGATGACATCTACATCGCCGACGAGGCGTTCTTCACCGGCACGGCGGCCGAAGTGACGCCGATCCGCGAGCTCGACGGCCGGCAGATCGGCGCCGGAAAAGCGGGTCCCGTGACCAAGAGCATCCAGAAGGCGTTCTTCGACGTCGTCACCGGCAAGGACAAGAAGCGCCGCCCGTGGCTCACGCCCGTGAAGGGAAAAGGCAAATGAGCGCGCCCGACACCGCCAAGCAGGTCGAGGTGACGGAGAAGCAGCTGCCGCTGCACTGCCCGCTGCCGGGCGCGCCGCTCTGGGCCCGGCACCCGCGCGTGTTCCTCGACGTCGCGAAGGAAGGCGAGGCCCGCTGTCCTTATTGCGGCACGCTGTACATTTACAAAGGGGTACCGATTAAAGGACACTGAGGGGACACTTTCGGCCCAGTGTCCCGCATTCTGCTTCTGTGCCTCGCATCCTAGTTGTCGCGCCCAACTGGATCGGCGATGCGCTGATGGCGCAGCCGCTGCTCGCGCGCCTGCGCGAGCAGCGCCCGGACATCAAGGTGGACATGCTCGCGCCCGAGTGGGTCGCGCCGGTCGCGCGCCGCATGCCGGAAGTCGACGAGGTGATCACCACGCCGTTTCGCCATGGCGCGCTCAACCTGCGCCGGCGCTGGCAGCTCGGGCGCACCCTCAAAGAGCGCCGCTATCGGCAGGCGATCGTGCTGCCCAACAGCTGGAAGGCTGCGCTCGTCCCGTTCTTCGCCGACATCCCGCTGCGCAGCGGCTACGTCGGCGAATCGCGCTACGGGCTCCTCAACCTGCTTTACCGGCGCGGCGATCGCGCGATGCGCGAGCATTACGCGCGGCTCGCGGAGGCGCCGGGCACGCAGCCGGCGACCCCGCTGCCGCAGGCACGCCTGCGCATCGATGCGGCGCAGGCGGCCCGGACGCGGGTGCGCTACGGCGTGCAGAGCGGCTACGCCGTGCTCTGCCCCGGTGCCGAATACGGCCCGGCGAAGCGCTGGCCGTATTTCGCCGAGCTCGCGGCACGGCTGAAGCAACCGGTGGTGCTGCTCGGCTCGCAGAACGATGTGCCGGCGACCGAGGGCATCGGCGGGCGCAACCTGGTCGGCCGCACCACGCTCGACGAGGCGATCGACCTCATCGCCGGAGCGGAGCTCGTCGTGAGCAACGACTCGGGCCTGATGCACGTCGCCGCCGCGCTCGGACGGCCGCTCGTCGCGCTCTTCGGCTCCTCCAGCCCTGAGAAGACGCCGCCGCAGCCCGGCCGCTCGCGGGTGCTGTGGCTGAAGCCCGAGTGCAGCCCTTGCTACGCGCGCGAATGTCCGCTCGGACACTTCCGCTGCATGCGCGAGCTCAACGTCGACATGGTGCTCGACGCCGCGGCGCAATTGCGATGAGCCCGCGCATCTTTCCCACGGCCCAGGACGCGGAGAACGCCTTCTACGAGGCGCTCGAGCGCGGCGATCTCGAGGCAATGATGGCGGTGTGGGCCGAGGACGAGGAGATCATCTGCGTGCATCCGACCGGGCCGCGCCTCACCGGGCCGGACCAGATCCGCGAGAGCTGGGCGCGCATCTTTTCCAGCGGGCCGAGCGCGCGCGTGCACATCACAAACCAGGTCGCGATGAGCGGCATGATGCTCGCCGTGCACAGCGTGCACGAGAACTTCACCCTCGAAGGCCAGCGTCAGTCCGACGCGCGGCCGCTGCCCGTCGTGGCGACCAACGTCTACCTGCGCACCGCGGCCGGCTGGCGCATGATCGTGCACCACGCATCGCCCGCGCCGGCGGCGGAAAAGCAGGCCGCTACGCCCGAGCCGCCGCCGAAGACGCTGCATTGATCGGCCACTGGCAGACCATCAGGGCGACGCTGCTGCCGCCGCCCCCCGTCCGCTTCCATCGCGAGCGCTGGGATACGCCCGACGGCGACTTCATCGACGTCGACTTTGCGGGCGACGGCCAGCGCCTGATGGTGCTGTTCCACGGTCTCGAGGGTTGCTCGGACAGCCACTATGCACGCCTGCTCGCGCGCGTGCTGCCTGCAGCCGGCTGGCGGGTGGCGATCCCGCACTGGCGCGGCTGTTCCGGCCAACCCAACCGCATGCCTCGCGCCTATCACTCTGGCGACACCGCCGAAGTTGACTGGCTCCTGCGGCGCTTTAGCGGCCCGATCGATGTCATCGGCGTCTCGCTCGGCGGCAACGCGCTGCTCAAATGGCTCGGCGAACGCGGCAGCCAGGCGGCCGAGCTCGTGCGCCGCGCGGCGGCGGTGTCGGCGCCGCTCGACCTCGCGGCGGCAGGCACCGCGCTAGACCGCGGCCTGAACCGCCTGCTATACACGCGGATGTTCCTTGCCACGCTGAAGCCGAAATCGCTCGCACAGCTCGAGCGATTCCCGGGTCTCTTCGATCGCGCGAGGCTCCGCGCCTCGCGCACTTTCCGCGAGTTCGACAACCTCTACACGGCGCCGCTCCACGGGTTTCGCGACGTCGATCACTACTGGACGTCGTCCTCAAGCGGGCCGTGGCTCGAGCGCATCTCGGTGCCGACGCTCGTGCTCAACGCACGTAACGACCCCTTTCTGCCGGAGCCGGCGCTGCTCGCTGCGACGCGCAAGGCGGCGCCGTGCGTATTGCTAGAATTGCCGCGCACCGGCGGCCATGTCGGCTTTCCGAGTCGCTGGCTATCGCGCCGCCTGATCGACTTCTTCCGCTCGTGAAATTACCCGCAGAAATCTTCCGCACCTACGACATCCGCGGCATCGTCGGCAGCACGCTGACGGCCGACATCGTGCGCCAGATCGGCCGCGCGCTCGGCTCGCTCGGCCGCAGCCGCAACGCGCCTACGTTTGCGGTGTGCCGTGACGGGCGACTGTCCGGCCCCGAGCTGGTCGCAGCGCTCACCGAGGGGCTGTTGGCGACCGGGGCCGATGTCATCGACGTCGGCATGGCGCCGACGCCGATCGCGTACTTTGCGGCCGTTCATCTCAACTGCGGCAGCTGCGTGGCGGTGAGCGGCAGCCACAACCCGCCCGACTACAACGGCTTGAAGATGGTGGTCGCCGGCGACACGCTGTACGGCGACGACATTCAGGCGTTGCGCACGAGCATCGAGCGCGGCGAGTTCAAGTCCGGCGCCGGGAAGCGGCGCGAGGCAGAAGTGCTCACCGCCTACGTCGAGCGCATCGCCGGCGACGTCAAGCTGGCGCGGCCGATGAAGATCGCGATCGACTGCGGCAACGGCGTCGCCGGGATGCTGGCGCCGCGGCTCTACCGGCGACTGGGCTGCGAGGTGACCGAGCTCTATACCGAGGTGGACGGCCGCTTCCCGAATCACCATCCCGATCCGGCGCAGCCGAAGAACCTCGCCGAGCTGATCGCGACCGTAAAGCGGGGTCCGGAAGAGCTCGGCCTCGCTTTCGACGGCGATGGCGATCGCCTGGGCGTGGTGACGAAGGACGGGGAAATCATCTACGCCGACCGCCAGCTCATGCTGCTCGCGAAGGACGTGCTCGCGCGCAATCCCGGCGCGACGATCATCTACGACGTGAAGAGCACGCGGCTGCTCGCGCCCTGGATCGAGCGCCACGGCGGCAAGCCGCTGATCTGGAAGACCGGCCACTCGCTCATCAAGGCGAAGCTCAAGGAGACCGGGGCGCTGCTCGCGGGC
>DASSLQ010000241.1:0-3223 GCA_035689325.1 Burkholderiales bacterium
GCGATTTGGGCTGCTTCGGCTTTTCCTCGATCCCGATCGCCTTGCCGCGCGAATCGAACTCGACCACGCCGTAGCGCTCGGGGTCCTTCACCGGATAGGCGAACACCGTCGCGCCCGACTTCGCCGCCGACGCGCGCTGCAGGAGCTCGGTGAGCTCGTTGCCGTAGAAGATGTTGTCGCCGAGCACGAGCGCCACCGCGTCGCCGCCGATGAACTCCCGGCCAATCAGGAACGCTTGCGCGATTCCTTCAGGTTTTTTTTGTTCTTTATAAGAAAGTCTCAAACCCCACTGCTTGCCGCTGCCGAGGAGCTGCTCGAAGCGCGGCGTGTCCTGCGGGGTCGAGATGACGAGGATGTCGCGGATGCCGGCGAGCATCAGCGTGGAGAGCGGGTAGTACACCATCGGCTTGTCGTACACCGGCAGGAGCTGCTTGGAAATGACGTGCGTCGCCGGGTAAAGGCGCGTGCCCGAGCCGCCGGCGAGCAGGATGCCCTTCATATCGCCGCGGCGGCGAAATGCCGCTCCACGTTGTCGATGTACCAGCGCACTGTCTTTTCCATGCCGCTGTCGAAGCTCTCGCGCGGCCGCCAGCCGAGCTCGCGACGGATCTTGCCGATGTTCATGGCGTAGCGCCGATCGTGGCCCGGCCGGTCGGTGACGTAGCTGATCAGGTCGGCGTAGCTGCCATCCGGGTGCGGGCTCAGCCGGTCGAGCAGCGCGCAGACCGTGATCACGACGTCGATGTTCGCGCGCTCGTTCTCGCCGCCGATGTTGTAGGTTTCGCCGATCCTGCCTTTCGCGAGCACGAGCCGCACGGCGTCGCAGTGATCGGCGACGTAGAGCCAGTCGCGCACGTTCTTGCCGTCGCCGTAGACCGGCAGTGGCTGGCCCGCAAGCGCATTGCGGATGACGAGCGGAATCAGCTTTTCCGGGAACTGGCGCGGGCCATAGTTGTTCGAACAGTTGGTCGTCAGCGTCGGCAGGCCGTAGGTGTGGTGGTATGCGCGCACCATGTGGTCGGCGGCCGCCTTGGAAGCGGCGTAGGGACTGTTGGGCGCATAAGGCGTGTCTTCGGTGAAAGCGGGATCGTCGGAACCGAGCGAGCCGTATACCTCGTCGGTCGAGACATGCAGGAAGCGGAACGCCGCATCGCGCCCGAGCGCTTCCCAGTAGGCGCGCGCTTCCTCGAGCAGCGCCCATGTGCCGACGACGTTCGTCTGCACGAAGTCGGCCGGCCCGGCGATCGAGCGGTCGACATGGCTCTCCGCCGCGAAGTGCACGATGGCGCGCGGCCGGTAGCCCGCCAGCAGGTTGCGCACCCGCTCCCGCTCGCAGATATCGCCTTGCACGAAGCGGTGGCGCGCGTCGTCGCGCAGCACGGCGAGATTGCGCAGGTTGCCGGCGTAGGTCAGCTTGTCCAGATTGATGATGTCTTCACCCGTCTCCGCGATCGTGGAGACCACGAAATTCGCACCGATGAAGCCGGCGCCGCCGGTGACGAGCAGCATGGACGATTATTATCGCGAATTACAATGCCGGGTGACGATCACGAATCCTGCGGTGCCGAGCAATGACCCGGAGGAGCCATGCGCGGCTGGCTCTATCTCCTAGCCGTCGTTGTCGCCGCGGCTTCCGCAGCGCCGCCGGCGTACCTCGAGATCGAGTTCGAGTTCACGCGCAACGGCGGCACGCTCGCGCGCGTGACCGAGCGGCTCGAGCGCTCGGGCGATGACTACCAGCTCACAGAAACCTGGAAAGGGCGCGGCATCTATGCGCTTCTCGGCAGCGCGCGGCGCGTCAGCCGCGGCAGCCTCACGGCGGGCGCGCTGCGGCCACGCGAGTTCTTCGACGAGCGCTCCGGCCGCGACACCGCGCGCGCCTGGTTCGACTGGAAGAGCTTGCAGGTCACGATGCAGTACAAGGGCGAGCGCAAGACCGAGCGGATGTTCCCGGATACGCAGGACCGCCTTTCGTTCCTGTTCGCGCTCAGCCTTCTTCCCGGCAAGGCGCAATCGGCGAGCTATCACATCGTCGACGGCAAGGGCGTCTCGCATCACAAGTACCAGGTGCTCGGCCGCGAGCGGCTGAAGACGCCCGCCGGAGAATTCGACACGGTGAAGGTCGCTCGCTTGAGCGAAGGCGAGCGGCAGGAAACCGCCGAGCTCTGGCTCGCCGCCGAGCTCGGCTACATTCCCGTGCGTCTCCTCGTCATCCAGGATGACGGCACGCGCCTAGATCAGACAGCGGTGCGTATTTCGCGCGCGCCGCAACCCTAGGCCCAAGGTTGTCGCCCCCGCGAAAGCGGGGCCCAAGTTCTTTTGAAATGATGGGTTCCCGCTTTCGCGGGAACGACGGCTACACGAGCTCCTCGATCGCGCCGATCACGTGCGCGACCTGGATGCGCCGGATGCAGACCGGATCACCGCACTCCGCGACGCTGCGCCAGCACTGGCGCAGCCAGACGAGCCGCCGCTCGAAGAGGCGGTCCTGGTCGCGGCAGGGCACGTCCGGATCCCACACGGCGCGGAACGGGCTTTGCGACCAGAAGCGGCCTGGCCCGGTGCTGATCGGCGAGCCCGGCCCGTAGAGCGCCACCGTCGGCACGCCGACCAGCCGCGCGAGGTGCGCGATGCCGGTGTCGGGGCAGACGAGAAATGCCGCCTGGCTGAGCAGATCCCACATCTGCGCGAGATCGAGCCGGCCGACGAGACCGCTTCGCCGGCCCTCGGGATCGAGCGGCGCGACGAGCGCCTCCTCGCCGCGCCCGGCGCTCAGCACCACCTCATAGCCGCGCCCCTCGGCCCACTTCTGTACCTCGCGCCAGCGCTCCGCCGGCCAGAGCTTGTGCGGGCTGCTGGCGCCGAGATGCAGCACGCAATAGGGCGCTTTCGGCTTCGCGTACGGTGCGTAGCTCGGCGCCGGCCACTCGGCCGGCTGATAGGGCGGCGGCTCCGGACCGTCGATCAGGTTCGCCGCCATGTCGCCCCAGGACATCGGCTCGCGCGGAAGCTTCCGCTGCTCGTCGACCGGCCAGTCGTGGTAGCCCGCGTCGTCGGGCGCAAACGCCACGATCCAGCGCGCGTCGAGCGCGCGCGCGAGCCATGACCAGCGGTTGTCGCCTGGCACGAGCGCGAGGTCGTAGCCGCGGCGCTTGCGCAGCGCGATGTGATCGGGCAGCGAGCGGGCATCGAACGGCAGCACTTCCACGCCGTAAGGCCGCTT
>DASSLQ010000242.1:0-20382 GCA_035689325.1 Burkholderiales bacterium
AGGAGGTTTACATCGACGTCGATGCCGAGATCTCGGCGCTCGTCGACGAGCTGAAGCGCGCCGGCGCGACCGAGCTGCTCCGCGGCCGCACGTTCGCTCGCACTCTGCACTGACTTGCTCTTCCCTGATAAGTACAGAGCGGCAACAAAGATGCGCGAGCGGGTTCAGCACCCTCGTGTTCTGGGCGGCGGCGCAGATCTACCTCGTGCCGAGGCTGTCGCAGCTCAAACCGCAGACCCCATGACGCTGGCTACCGTCTACCAGGCCGCCGCTTTCATGGGGCCGGCCTATTGGATCCCGGCGTTCTGGGTGCCGACGCTGCTGGTGACGCACTACCTGACTTTCGTGATCCTGCTGCGCACTTCATCATCGGCACCGGCACGCTGATCGTGCCGGGCACGCTGCCGCAGCTCGCCGAGGGACTCGGCGTGTCGGTCTTCGCTTCTTTCAAGGCTGCGCGCACCGCGGCCTCCACCCCATGAACACCTTGCTGAGGGACTCGCTGTGGGTGGCCGCCATCACCCTCGCTCTGGTCTTCATCCTCCTTTGAGAACCGTTACAGCCGTAACAAGGCTGCGTGACATGGAAATTAACGCGACGCGGCGCTGTCTCACGATGTGCGTGTGACTATGAAGAGCATCCTCGATCCCTCCTTCCGCTACGTGCCGAGCCACGCCACCGACGTGCGCAAGACTTTCGAGCGCATCCTGCGCGAGCGCCAGGCGGCGCAAGCGCCAGCGGTGCGCAGCGTCGTTGCGCTGAATTGGGAAAGGCGCTCGGCCTAACGCCATGGCAGACCCCCGTCCCCTGTTTCCGCACCCACGGCTCATCGCCGTCGCGATGCTTGGCGTGCTGACTGCTGTTACCGGCGCGGCGCTCTACGTGCGCCCCTTGAGCAGCGACGCGCAGCTCGCGCACGGACAGGGCAAGGCAGCGACCACTGTCTCCGCCGTTCTCGGCGTACGCGGCTAGCCGCGCGGGTCAACCGAGCCGGCGGGTCGAGCGTTTCTGCAATGAGGGAACGACCGAGAACCTCATGCCGGCCTTAGTGTTCGCAAGACGCTTCTGGGTGCAAATGGTGCGCTCGGGGCTGCATGCGGCGGTCGTGCTGACGGTCTCGATCGCCCTGCTGCTGGTCTTCGTGATCTGGTCGTTGCCGCAGTTCTTCGACGCGGAAAAGTAACTCCGCAGGCGCGGTGGCGAGCGTCCTGCTGACCGGGCTCGCGGGACTGTTGATCACGGATTCCCATTCGTTACGAACGTAACGGACGCTGCCGCTGCCGACATGGCGCGGTCACGCCCCGCCGCCAAGTTTGGCCCCGTCAAAAGACAGCTTCCGTGAACCCGCCTCGTTCGACGCAGTCCATCGATTGCTGGGCCGAGCTCTACGCCCAACAACTTCCTGATGGAGTATTCGACTATGCAGCTACGTAACAAGGTAGCGATCGTCACCGGCGCCGCGAGCGGCATCGGCAAGGAAATCGCGCTTCGCTTTGCCGCCGAGGGCGCGCGCGTCGCGATCGCCGATCTGAACAAGCAGGCCGCGCAGGCCGTCGCCGACGAGATCGGCGCCAAGGGCGGCAGGGCCATGGCGGTCGCCATGGACGTCACCAATGAAGACCAGGTGAACGCCGGGGTCGCCGAGGTGGTGCGCAATTGGAACGGCGTCGACGTGCTGGTGAGCAACGCCGGCATCCAGATAGTGCATCCGGTAGAGGAATTCCCGTTCGCCGAGTGGAAGAAGATGCTCGCCATCCATCTCGATGGCGCTTTCTTGACAACGCGTGCCTGCCTGCCCTACATGCAGCGCGCGGGCCGCGGCGGCAGCATCATCTACATGGGCTCGGTACACTCGAAGGAAGCGTCGGTGCTGAAATCCGCCTACGTCACCGCGAAGCACGGGCTCATCGGCCTCGCGAAAACGGTGGCGAAGGAAGGCGGCAAGCACCGGATCCGCGCCAATGTCATCTGCCCGGGCTTCGTGCGCACGCCGCTCGTGGAAAAGCAGATCCCCGAGCAGGCGCGCGAGCTCGGCATCAGCGAGGAGGCGGTAGTGAAGAACGTGATGCTCAAGGAGACGGTGGATGGCGAATTCACCACCGTGCAGGACGTCGCCGAGGTGGCCGTGCTCTTCGCCGGCTTCGAGTCCAACGCGCTCACCGGGCAGTCGCTCGTCGTGAGCCACGGCTGGTACATGCAATAGCCGTATGCGGATCGCGGCAGCAGCCTTTGCCCTCGCGTTGAGCGCGCCGGTCGCGGCGCAGGAACCGGCTACGCTCGTGCTCGGCGCGGGGGCGACCGGTATCTTCCATCACAACAGCCACGTGACCGAAACCGTCGCCGTCGGGAGTCTGGAGTACCGCGCGAGCTACGACCTGTGGCGCGGCGTGAAGCCGCTCGCCGGCGTGTTCGCCGCCTCGGATAACAGCGCCTACATCCATGCCGGCGTCTACCGGGACTTCATCCTTTCATCACGCTGGATCGTGACGCCCCACTTCTCGGCCGGCGCGCACCGCAACGGCGACCGGAACGACCTCGGCGGCGCGCTCGAGTTTCAGTCGGGGGTGGACTTGTTCTACCAGCTGGGACACGGCTGGCGGCTCGGCGCAACGCTGCGCCACGTCTCGAACGGCGGCATCTACGACACTAATCCCGGTATCGAAACGCTCGCAGTCCTGGTCTCCATGCCGCTGGACTGAAATTAGTCCGCGCGCCAGCGTCGATACAGGTAGAGCAGGATCGCGAGCAGCGTACCGCCGGGAAGCAGCAGCTCGATCATCAGGTAAGGGCTCGCCTGGCGTGCGACCTGCATAAGCTGTTTCATGTAAGCATGCTGCGTGTGCCGCGCTACAGCGCGATTTCCGCCCGGTTACGTCTGAAACCTCAGTGCCCCGCCTGTGTCATGTCGACGGCGCGCGTCGGCTTTGGCGCAAGCCAGATGAAGAAGGCCGCCGCGCAGCAGATGAGCGCGACGATCAGCATGATGTGGTTCGTGGCGAGCATGACGCTCTGGCTCGTGAGCAGGTTGTCGAGCACCTGGCGCTGCTGATCGGGCGCCATGCCGCCCGCGGCGAGCGTCGCGATGCTCCAGACGATGGCGAGCGTCGCGGCGAGCGCGCCGAGGGCAGCGGTGAGCCTGTCGGTGGTTTGCATGCCGGCATCGTCGACCGCGCGCATTCCGCCCGGATTTCGCCCCGGTTTCAGATGAAACCTGGCGGCGAGTTAGCCGCCGAAATGCGCCCTGGATTGATCCAAGTCACATCTTCCCGGCAGCCAAGGGCATAGCGTGCAGGTAAACGCTAACCTCGGAGAACTTATGAATAAGCGCAGCTGCGCGGCCATCATCGCCGCGCTTTATCTCAGTTCGTGCGCAACCCAGGAAGCACCGAAGCCCGCGCCGCCGCAACCTGAGCCCACTCCGGCCGCGCCAGCTCCCAAAGCGGCCCCGGTGCTGGTCGAGGCGCCGAAGCCGCAGCCCAAGCCGGTTGTGGAGAAAGCGCGCATCGCTACACAGGTGCTGTTCGATTTCGACAAGGCCGTGCTCCGCACCGATGGCACGTCCGCGTTGGGCGACATCGTGTCGAAGTCGCGCGGCGTCACACTCGAATCCATCGCCATCACCGGTCACGCCGACCGGATCGGCGCCGAGGCCTATAACCTCAGGCTGTCGCAGCGCCGCGCGGAGGCCGTGAAGGCCTATCTCGTCTCCCAGGGATTCGACGCTCAGCGCCTATACGCAGAAGGCAAAGGCAAGAGCCAGCCGGTGACCGGCGAGCGGTGCCGGAAGATGGGCGCCGAAAACCGGCGCAACGCGAAACTGATCGCCTGTCTTCAGCCGGATCGCCGGGTGGAGATCGAGATCATCGGTACACGAACCCGGTAGCCGCGCCGCCCTCGGCTGGGGCTAGTGGCGCGCGCGCAGGCTCGCCGCTTGTTCGCTCTCGGTGAGCGGTTTCTTGCCGGCAAGGAGCGCCGTCTCGCGCGCTGTCGGCAACCGCAGGTGCGGCCGCAGCGGATGGCGCAGCGTGCGCCGCGCGAGCAGCGTGCGCAGCTTCTCGTCGCTCATGTCGGACTCGGCGAGGCGTCTTACCTGCGCACCCTCGAGCGCGGCGATCGGCAACCCGTCGCGGTACAGGATGCGATTGCGATAGACCGCCGCCACGCGATCCTCCGGCGTAAGCACGCCCACCAGGTTCAGCGGATCGACCGCGCTCAGCACGACGAGCTCGCCCGCCTGTTCCATCTTGCGCACGGCGCGCAGCCGCCCGATCGCATCGGCAGCCGCGAATTGCTCGCCGCCAAAACCTGAGACGAACCGGCCGCCGCGGATCTCGCCGCGCGCTTCCAGGCGTCGATAGACACGCACGAGATCGCGCCATGGCGGCAACTGTGACTCGCGCTGCAGCAGGCCGCGGAACACCACCCCGTAGCGCTTCAGCAACGTTCGCGCTACCGATTCAACGTCGTCGCTCTTCTCCGCCGTCAGCAGCGCCCAGCGCCCCGCCGTTTCGATCAGGTTGCGCCGCTTGTCCTGCGGCGCAAGCAACGCGCGCAGCCCGGCAAAGCTGTCGGCCGTCGCGACGCCGGCGCCCGCGAGCTCGGCCAGGCCGCGCTCCACGAGCGAGGGCAAAAGGCCGCTCGCCTTCGCGAGCTCGTGGAAGAACGAGGCGCCCCGCTTCTCCAGAGCCTCGTTGACCGCCTTTGCTTCGGAGCTGAATTCCTCGCGCGGCTCGCTCGGTGCCTTCCAGACATTCGCGTGCTCGCGCAGGAACAGCGCGATCGGCGAGCTGCGCAAAGGCGCCCGGCTGCCCGGCGTCAAGCGACCCCAGGCGACGCGGCCGCTGAGACACAGCTGGTCGAGCTGCTCGCTACCGTAATCGGCGACGCGCGCCGGCAGCACATCGTTCTCCCAGCCGGCCGCGGCGAGCTCGTAGCCTTCGAGCTGCTCGATCACCGCGGCGAGGCCTTCCGCGCCCTGCACCTGGTCTTCGCCGGCGACGTGCTGCCAGTGGAACAGGAAGCGCAGGAAATCCGCGGCGCTCACCGGCTCGATCTCGGCGCGCAGCCGATTGAGCGTATAGCGATGGATGCGCGCGAGCAGACGCCGGTCGCACCACTCGAGCTCGAGCACGCCCGGCGTGAAGCGCCCGCGCAGGATGCGGCCTTGCGTCTCGAGCGCCTGCAGCGCGATCGCCGCGTCGGGCACGTCGATCTGCCGCTCGCTCACGGGTCCCAGAACTTCGAGGCGGCTCGCAATCAGCTCCAGCGGCTCGTCATCGACGCGCTCGAGCGCGAACCACGCCTCGCCGCGCTTGATGGCTCTTTCGCCGAGGGCATTCAATAAAGGCGGCCAATGCGCCGCCAGCTCTGCCTGCTTGACGTAGCCCGCGACCATCAGCGCGTCGTACATCTCGTCCGCCGTATTGGCCACCGGCCAGGCCTCCTCGCGCACGCGCTGGATCGCCGCCGGATCGAGCGCGCCGAGATCGTCGGCGCTGCGCAGCTCCGTAGAGCGGCGCGTATAGACGGCGCGCGTGCGGCGCTCTTCCAGCGGCGCATCGTCCAGGAACGTGTAGACGGCGGAGTTGAGCAGCTCGTGGCTGAGCACCGAGGGCTCGGGCAAGTCGCGCGCGACGGTCTGAATTTCGCCGGCGTATAGACGACGCAGCTGCCCCTCCAGCCCGTGCAGATCGACCGCCTCCTCGAGCGCGTCGCGCATCGCCTGGCTCACCAGCGGGTGTTCGGGAATCTCGCGCGCGCCGGGCAGGTTGTCCTGGCACGCCGCGGCGTCGGGGAACACCGCCTGCAGCAGATCCTCGGCGTACATGCGCTGCAACTGGTTCGGCACGCGCGCGCCGCCACGGTTGCGCGGCACCGCGAGCGCGAGCGTCGTGCTCCAGCGCCAGCGCGTCTCGAAGATCGGCGATTGCAGCAGCGCCTGCTCGAGCGTGTCGCGCACCGTGTTCGGATGCAGGTAGCGGAACACTTCCTCGAGCGGGAACGAGTGCTGGCTGCCGAGCGAGAGGATGATGCCCTCCTCCGTCGCCGCCGCCTGCAGCTCGAAATTGAAGCCCTGGCAGAACTTCTTGCGCAGCGCGAGGCCCCAGGCGCGATTGACGCGGCTGCCGAAGGGCGCGTGCAGCACAAGCTGCATGCCGCCCGACTCGTCGAAGAAGCGCTCGAGCGCAATCAAATCCACCGTGGGCACGACGCCCAGGCTGCGCTTCGCTTCCGCGAGGTACTGAGCGATCTGCTCGGCCGCCGGGCGCGCCAGCCGGTAATCGCGTTCCAGCAGCTCGATGGCGGCGTGCAACTCGTCCGCCTTGCGCGGCTCCTCCGGCCCAGGGAGCACGGCGTCGACCGCTGCGCGCAGGCGCGACACCGCCGCGCTCATCTCGTCGGAGCGCGCCGGCGCCTCGCCGAGCCAGAACGGCATCGACGGCGGCTGACCCTGCGCGTCGGCGACACGCACCACGCCGTTGCCGATGCGCAGGATGCGCCACGACGTGTTGCCGAGCTGGAACACATCGCCCGGCAGCGACTCGATGGCGAAGTCCTCGTTCAGCGTGCCGATGAAGTGACCCTCGGGCTCGAGCAGCACGCGGTAGTCGAACACCTCGGGGATCGCGCCGCCGTTGATGATGGCGCTCATGCGCGCGCCTTTGCGGCTTCTCAATTTGTGGTTGAGGCTGTCGTAATGCAGCAGCGCACCGCGGCGCCCGCGTCGGGTGGCGTAGCCGCGCGCGAGCATCTCCACCACCTCGGCGTATTGCGCCTTCTCCAGCTTCCGATAGGGGTACGCCTGCTGGCAGAGCTCGAACAGCGCATCCTCGTCCCACTCTTCCTGTGCCGCCGTCTCGGCGACGAGCTGCTGCGCGAGCACGTCCAGCGGCCGGTCCGGCACCTCGACATGATCGAGCTCGCCGTCGTACGCGGCGCGCACCATCGCCGCGCACTCGATGAGATCGTCGCGCGTCAGCGGGAAGATGCGGCCCTTCGGCACGCCCTTGATGGTGTGGCCGGAGCGGCCGACGCGTTGCAGGAAGGTCGCGATCCGGTGCGGCGACGAGATCTGGCAGACGAGGTCGACGTGGCCGATGTCGATGCCGAGCTCGAGCGACGCGGTCGCCACGAGCACTTTCAGCTTGCCTTCGCGCAGCCGTTGCTCGGCATCGAGCCGCGCTTCCTTGGCGAGGCTGCCATGGTGAGCGGCAACGTATTCGGCGCCCAGACGCTCCGAGAGCTGGTGCGCCATGCGCTCGGCAAGGCGGCGCGTGTTGACGGTGATCAGCGTGGTGCGGTGTTCTTCGATGAGCTGCACCAGGCGCTGGTAAATCTCGGCCCAGACTTCGTGCGACATCACCGCCTCGAGCGGCGAGTGCGGCACCTCGACCGCGATGTCCATCTTGCGGCGGTGTCCTTTGTCGACGATGGCGCACTCCCGGCGGGTCAGGAAGCGCGCCACCTCCTCGATCGGCTTCTGCGTCGCCGAGAGCCCGATGCGCTGGAGCGCCCGGCCGCAGACGTGGTCGAGGCGCTCGAGCGAGAGCGCGAGATGCGCGCCGCGGCGCGACTGCAGCACGGCGTGAATCTCGTCGACGATCACGACGCGCGCGCTCTTCAGCATCTGCCGCGAGCGCTCCGCCGTCAGCAGGAGGTAGAGCGACTCGGGCGTCGTCACCAGGACGTGCGGCGGCGTGCGCAGCATCGCGGCGCGCTCGGGCTGCGGCGTGTCGCCGCTGCGCACCGCGGCGGTGATCTTGATACTCGGCGCGAGCGCATGGATCTCGCGGCGCGGCTCGGCCAGGTTCTTGTGGATGTCGGCCGACAGCGCCTTGAGCGGCGAGACATAGATGACGCGCACTTCGTCGGGCAGGCCACCGGCCTCCATGCCTTCGCGCAGGAGCTGGTCGATCGCCGTGAGGAAGGCGGCAAGCGTCTTGCCGGAGCCGGTGGGCGCGGCAATGAGCGTATCTTCCCCGCGGCGGATGGCGCGCCAGCCGTCGAGCTGTGCTTCGGTGGGTTCAGCGAACCGGCGGGCCCACCATTGCTGGAGGACCGGATGGAAATCGGGGGGTAGCAAGGTCGTCATTTTGACATTAGATTCGGCGATTCATTCATGCTGAGCGCGGCGGAACGCAAGGAGCTCAAGGCGCGGGCACACCAGCTCGAGCCTGCCGTCATGATCGGCACGAAAGGCCTCACCGACGAGGTGGTGAAAGAGGTGGACGTCGCACTCAAGGCACACGAGCTCATCAAGGTCCGCGCCGCCGGCCTCGAGCGTGAGCAGCGCAATGAGGCGCTCAAGGCGCTGTGCGAGCGCACCGGCGCCGAGTCGGTGCAGAGCATCGGCAAGGTCTTCGTCATTTTCCGCAAGCGCGATGAGTAAGGCGCTCGGCATGCTGGAGCTCGACGACCTCGCCAAGCTCGCGCGGCAGGGCGAGATCGAGACGGTGATCGTCGGCTTCACCGATCACTATGGCAGGCTGCTGGGCAAGCGCTACGACGCCGAGATGTTCGTGCAGGACGTCGCCGAGCACGGCGCGCACGCCTGCGACTATCTCCTGACGGTCGACATGGAGATGGACCCGGTCCCCGGCTACAAATTCGCCAACTGGGAGCTCGGCTACGGCGACTTTCACCTGGTGCCGGACATGAAGACGCTCAGGCGGGCGAGCTGGCTCGAGAAGACGGCGCTCGTGATCTGCGACGTCAGGGACGAGAAGACGCACGACCTCGTCGCCGTGGCACCGCGCTCGATCCTGCGGCGGCAAGTGGATGCCGCTCGCAAGCTGAATTTCCAGGCGTTCGCCGCCACCGAGCTGGAGCACTATCTCTTCCGCACCAGCTATCGCGACGCGGCGCAGAAGGGCTACCGCGATCTCGAGGCGGCCGGCTGGTATCTCGAGGACTATCACATCCTGCAGGGCACGCGCACCGAGAGCTTCCACGCGGCTGCGCGCCGGCACCTCAAGCAGTCGGGCGTTCCGGTCGAGACCTCCAAGGGCGAATGGGGCAACGGCCAGCACGAGCTCAACGTGCGCTACGCCGAAGCGCTCGACATGGCCGACCGCCACGCCCTTTTCAAGCAGTGCCTGAAAGAAGTCGCCGAGGCCGCGGGAATGAGCCTCACGTTCATGGCGAAGCCGGACGCGGGCCAGGCGGGCTCGAGCTGCCACATCCACTTCAGCCTGTGGCGCGACGGCGCGAACGCGTTTCTGGGCAACCAGCAGCTCGGCCGTGCGAAGGTGTCGGATACGTTCCGCTGGTTCCTCGGCGGCTGGATCGCGCACGTGCCGGACCTGATGGTGTTCTACGCGCCGACGGTGAACTCCTATAAGCGCTATGTGGATGCCTCGTGGGCGCCGACGCGGCTCGCGTGGAGCTACGACAACCGCACGGCCGGCTTCCGCGTCGTCGGCGAAGGCAACAGCCTGCGCATCGAATGCCGCATCGCGGGCGCCGATGCTAACCCCTATCTCGCGCTCGCCGCGGCGCTCACCTCGGGGCTGGACGGCATCGCGAACAAGATCGAGCCGCCGGCCGTCTTCGTCGGTGACGTCTATCAGGCGCGCAACCTGCCACGTGTGCCTTACACGCTCGCGCAGGCCGTCGATGCCTTCGAGCGCAGCGAGTTCGCGAAGCGCGCCTTTGGCCCCGCCGTGCATGAGCACTACTCGCACTTCTACCGGATGGAAGTCGCCGCTTTCGACAAGGCGGTGACCGACTGGGAGCGCAAGCGCTACTTCGAACGCATATGAGACTCAAGGACAAGGTGGCACTCATCACGGGCGGCGGCAGCGGCATCGGGCGCCAGTCGGCGCTGCTCTTCGCGCGCGAAGGCGCCGCGGTGCTGGTCGTCGACGTGAACGACGCGGGCGGCAAGGAGACCGTCACGATGGTGAAGCAGGCGGGCGGCCGCGCTGCCTATTGCCACGCCGACATCTCGAAAGCGCGCGACGCCGAGCAAATGGTGGCGGCGGCGGAGCGCGAGTTCGGAAAGCTGAACGTGCTCTTCAACAACGCCGGCATCATGCACGCGAAGGACGATGACGCCGTCAGCACCAGCGAAGAAGTCTGGGACCTGACGCTCGACATCAATGCGAAGGGGGTGTTCCTCGGCTGCAAGTTCGGCATCCCGGCGCTGAAGCGCGCCGGCGGCGGATCGGTAATCAACACTGCGTCGTTCGTCGCGCGCCTGGGCGCCGCGACGCCGCAGATCGCCTACACCGCGAGCAAAGGCGCGGTGCTCGCCATGACCCGCGAGCTGGCGGTGATCCATGCGCGGCAGAACATCCGTGTGAATGCGCTCTCACCGGGACCGCTGAAGACGGAACTGCTGATGAGCTTCCTTAATACGGAGGCGAAGAAGCAGCGGCGCCTCGTGCACGTGCCGATGGGCCGGTTCGGCGAGGCGGAGGAGATCGCCAAGGCGGCGCTCTTCCTCGCGAGCGACGAGTCGTCCTACATCACCGGCACCGAATTCCTGGTCGACGGCGGCATCACCGCCGCCTACGTCACCCCCGAGTGACCAAAATCAGGGACAGACCGCGGTTTTCGGCCGTCACGCCCGTGCACGGGCGGCGAGACAGCGATCGGATCGCTCGCCGGGAAGGTTGCCTCGAGCGCCTCATCGAGCAGGTGCTCGACATGTTCACTCGGGTTTTGCGTAAGCGGTTGCTTCGTTTTCATCCTCACCTCGTTCCATGACTGACAACCGCACGCTGAAAACGATCACGCCGATCGACGGCTCCGTGCTGCTCGAGCGCCCGCTCGCCACCGAGCGCGACATCGAGGCGGCGCTGACAAGTGCGGTCGCCGGACAGCGCAAATGGATGCACGTTCGCGTCGGCGAGCGTATCGCCATGGTTCGCCGGATGGTGGATTGGTGCGTGGCGCACGCGGACGCGCTCGGCAAGGAGCTCACGCAGCAGATGGGGCGGCCGATCGCCTACACGCCGAACGAGATCCGGCGCGGCTTCCAGGAGCGGGCGCTGTACATGTGCTCGATCGCCGAGCAGGCGCTCGCCGACGTGCGCGTCGAGCCGAAGGCGGGCTTCGAGCGCTTCATCCGCCGCGAGCCGCTCGGCGTCGTGCTGGTGGTCGCGCCGTGGAACTATCCTTGGCTGACCTCGGTAAATGCGCTCGCCCCTGCCCTGCTGGCGGGAAATGCGGTGGTGCTCAAGATGGCACAGCAGACGCCGCTCGTGGCCGAGCGCTATGCGGAGGCCTTTGCCGCGGCGGGGATGCCGTCGGGCGTTTTCCAGTATCTGCACATGGATCACGAGCAGACGGCGCAAGTGATCCGCGATGCGCGCATCGCGTTCGTCGCCTTCACGGGCTCGGTGCCCGGTGGCCATGCGGTGCAGCGCGCGGCGGCGGAGCGCTTCATCGCCACCGGGCTCGAGCTCGGCGGCAACGATCCGGCGTACGTGCGCGCCGACGCGCCGCTCCAGGCAACGGTCGAAAACCTGGTCGACGGCGCGTACTTCAACTCCGGGCAGTCGTGCTGCGGTATTCAGCGGATCTATGTGCACCGCTCGCTCTACCAGCCTTTCGTGGCTGGCTTTGTCGAGCTCACGCGCAAGTACCAGCTCGGCAATCCGCTCGACGCCAAGACGACGCTCGGGCCGATGGTGCGTGCAGACGCCGCGGCGGGCGTGCGCGCGCAGATCCGGGAGGCGGTGAGCAAAGGCGCCAGGGCGCTGATCGACCCGAAGTCGTTTCCGGCGGACAAGGAAGGCACGGCGTACCTCGCACCGCAGGTGCTGGTCGACATCGAGCAGCGCATGCTGGCCGAGGAAATCTTCGGTCCGGTGGCAGGCATCATGCCGGTCGAGAGCGACGAGCAGGCGATCGAGCTGATGAACGACAGCCGCTATGGACTGACGGCGTCGATCTGGACCACGGACCCCGAGGCCGCGGTGCGCATCGGCGATCGCGTCGAGACCGGCACCTGGTTCATGAACCGCTGCGATTACCTCGATCCGGCGCTCGCCTGGACCGGCGTGAAGGATTCCGGGCGCGGCTGCACGCTGTCGCGCCTCGGCCTGGAGGCGTTCACGCGGCCCAAGTCGTTCCACCTGAAGCTCAAACCCTGAGACTAATTACGACCCCGGGTCGGAATTCCCGGTTGCAGGGTCGGCGCGGCCTGGAGTAGATTCGCCACGCCCAAACGTCGAGCGCGGGAGAGACTGGCCAGCGGCCAGCGCCGAAGGGGTAAGGCCCCGCAAACTCTCAGGCAAAAGGACCGCGCGCGGCACGGGCGCTCTGGAGAGAAGGCCCTGGCGGCCTCGCCGAAGGAACACGCGAAGCGCATCTTGCTCCGCCAATTTCTCAGGCAAACGGACAGAGGGGGCATGGACCATGCGGTCGCACATGCCTTGGAGGAACCGTGGAACTGCCAGCGCGCCTGAAATACACCACGACCCACGAATGGATCGCCGATAACGGCGACGGCACGGTCACGGTCGGCATCACCGCCGTCGCCACCGAGCAGCTGGGTGATCTCGTCTATGTCGAGCTGCCGAAGGTCGGCACCAGCGTGACGAAGGGCGCGAGCGCCGCCGTGGTGGAGTCGACCAAGGCGGCCTCCGATGTCTATGCGCCGCTTACGGGCGAAGTCGTGGCGGCGAACGAGGACCTCGGCGCCAATCCGGGCAACGTCAACCAGTCGCCGTACGAGAAAGGCTGGCTCTTCAAGCTGAGAGTCAAAGACAAGCAGGAGCTCGGCGAGCTCATGGCGCGCGACGAATACGCGAAAGCGGCGGGCGTATGAGCGAGCTCGCCACGCTCCTTGGCCGCGACGAGTTCGCCGGCCGGCACCTCGGCTCCGACGAGGCGGAGCAGCGCGAGATGCTCGCCGCGCTCGGCGTGGAATCGCGCGACGCGCTCATCGCGCAGGTGGTGCCTGCCGGCATACGCCTGCAGGAGCCGCTCGCGCTCGGCGAGCCGATGACCGAGCTGCACGCGCTCGCCGAGCTCGGCATGCACGCCGTGACCAACGACGTGTGGCGCAACTTCATCGGCATGGGTTACTACGGCACGCATACGCCGGCGGTGATCCAGCGCAACGTTTTCGAGAACCCCGGCTGGTACACCGCGTACACGCCCTACCAGGCGGAGATCTCGCAGGGCCGGCTCGAGGCGCTGCTCAATTTCCAGCAGATGGTGATCGACCTCACCGGCCTGCCGGTCGCCAACGCGTCGCTGCTCGATGAAGCAACCGCCGCCGCCGAGGCGATGGCGATGATCCGCCGCCTCGCCAGCAGCAAGGCGAACGCGTTCTTCGTCGACGCCGCGGTGCATCCGCAGGTGATCGCGGTGATGCGCACGCGCGCCAAGTGGCATGGCGTCGAGCTCGTCGTCGCGCCCGCGGACGAGATGGATCCCGCGCGCGTCTTCGGCGCGCATTTCCAGTACCCGGATACGTACGGCCGCATCCGCGATTGGAGCGCGCCGATCGCCGCCCTGCACGCTGCCGGCGGCCTCGCCTGCGTCGGCACGGACCTGCTTGCGCTGCTGCTGATCCGCTCGCCGGGGGCCTACGGCGCCGATATCGCGATCGGCTCGGCGCAGCGCTTTGGCGTGCCGCTTGGCTACGGCGGGCCGCACGCCGCGTTCATGGCCTGCCGCGACCAGCACAAGCGCGCGATGCCGGGGCGCATCATCGGCGTGTCGCGCGACGCGGCGGGCCGCACGGCGCTGCGCATGGCGCTGCAGACGCGCGAGCAGCACATCCGGCGCGAGAAGGCGACGAGCAACATCTGCACGGCGCAGGCGCTGCTCGCCAACATGGCGTCGTTCTACGCCGTGTATCACGGCCCGCAGGGCCTCGCGCGCATCGCGACGCGCGCGAACTTCATGGCGCGGCTGCTCATCGCCTGCGCGCGCGGCGCGCGCGTCGAGAGCCCGGCGTTTTTCGACACCGTGGTGTTCCAGGTGCCCTCGGCCGTCGCGGTGCGCGTGCGCGCGCAGGCGCGGCGCATCAACCTGCGCTACATCGCCGACACGCGCGTCGGCGTGAGCTGCGACGAGACCACCAGCATCGCTGACATCGCGGAAGTGGCCGAAGCGCTCACCGGCGAGAGGGCGGATGCCGAACGCATCGCCGAGGGTTTGACGCACGAGCCGGCGTCGATCCCGGCCGAGCTGCGCCGGCGCGACCCGCTGCTGACGCATCCGGTGTTCAACCGCTACCACACCGAGACGGAGATGATGCGCTACCTCAAGCGCCTGGAGAACCGCGACTTCTCGCTGGTGCACGGCATGATTCCGCTCGGCTCCTGCACCATGAAGCTGAACGCCGCCGCGGAGCTGCTTCCGCTCTCGTGGCCGAAGTTCGCCACGCTGCATCCCTTCGTGCCGCCCGAGCAGGCGCGCGGCACGCGCGCGATGCTGGCCGAGCTCGGGCAGATGCTCGCCAACATCACCGGCTTCTCGCGCGTATCGCTGCAACCGAACTCAGGCGCGCAGGGTGAGTATGCGGGCCTGCTCGCCATCAGGAGTTACTACGAAGCGCGCGGCCAGGCGCGCGACGTCTGCCTGATTCCGGCCTCGGCGCACGGTACCAATCCCGCCAGCGCACAGATGATGGGCCTGCGCATCGTGGTGGTCGCCTGCGACAAGGCAGGCAACGTCGATCTCGCGGATCTCGAGCGCAAGGTGAACGAGCATCGCGAGCGGCTGGCGGTGCTGATGATCACCTATCCGTCGACGCACGGCGTGTTCGAGGAAGGCATCAAGCGCATCTGCGAGCGGGTGCACGACGCGGGCGGCCAGGTGTACATGGACGGCGCCAACCTGAACGCACTCGCCGGCCTCGCCAAGCCTGCGCTGTTCGGCGCCGATGTCTGCCACATCAACCTGCACAAGACCTTCTGCATCCCGCACGGTGGCGGCGGGCCGGGCATGGGACCGATCGCGGTGGCCGAGCATCTCGTGCCGCATCTGCCCTGGCACCCGCTCGAACGGGACCACGCCGTGTCGGCGGCGCCTTACGGCAGCGCGCTCATCCTGATCATCTCGTGGATGTACATCCGCATGATGGGCGCGAGCGGCATTCGCGAGGCGACCGAGCTCGCGATCCTCAACGCCAACTACATCGCCACCCGGCTGGCGCCGTATTTTCCGGTGCTTTACAAAGGCGCGTCGGGCCGCGTGGCGCACGAATGCATCCTGGACCTGCGCTCGCTCAAGGAAACGTGCGGCGTGAGCGCCGAGGACGTGGCGAAGCGGCTGATGGACTACGGCTTCCATGCGCCGACGCTCTCGTTCCCGGTCGCCGACACGCTGATGGTCGAGCCGACCGAGAGCGAATCGAAGGAGGAGCTCGACCGCTTCTGCCACGCGATGATCGCGATCCATGCCGAGCTCGAGAAGGTGAAGGGCGGTGCCTGGCCGCGCACCGATAATCCGCTCAAGAACGCGCCGCACACCGCGCTCGAGCTCGCGGGCGACTGGCAACATCCCTACAGCCGCGAAGAAGCCGCGTTCCCGGCGCCGTGGCTCAGGCAGGCGAAGTACTGGCCGCCGGTGAAGCGCATCGACAACGTCGCCGGCGACCGGCAGCTCATCTGCACCTGTCCGCCGCTCGAGGCGTATGCCTGAGGCGCTGCGTCGCACGCCGCTCTACGCGCTGCATGCAGAGCTCGGCGCGCGCTTCACGCCGTTCGCCGGCTACGAGATGCCGGTGCAGTACGCCGAGGGCCTGCGCGCCGAACATCTGCACACACGCGCCGCGGCGGGACTGTTCGACGTTTCCCACATGGGCCAGGTGCGCGTCACCGGGCCGGGACTGTTTGAAGCGCTCGAGCGCGCGCTGCCGGTGGACTTCGCCGACTGGCCCGTCGGCAAGCAGCGCTACACGCTGCTCCTGAACGAGCGCGGCGGCATCGAGGACGACCTGATGGCCACCCGCCTGCCGGATGAAGTGCGGCTCGTCGTCAACGCGTCGACCAAGGAAAAGGACGTCACGCTGCTGCGCCGGCTATGCCCGCACCTCAGCTTCGAGCCGCTCGAGCGTGCGCTCATCGCCCTGCAAGGCCCGCGCGCCGAGCGCACGCTCGCCGCTCTCGCGCCCGAGGTCGCCGATCTCGCGTTCATGAGCGCCGCCCCGTTGCCGATCGCCGGCGCCGAATGCCTGGTCTCGCGTTCCGGCTACACCGGCGAGGACGGCTACGAGATCTCGGTACCCGCCGAAGATGCGGACCGACTCGCGCGTGCGCTGCTCGCAGCGCGCGAGCTCAAGCCAGTCGGCCTCGGCGCGCGCGACACGCTGCGGCTGGAGGCTGGGCTGCATCTCTACGGTCAGGATATGGACGCCGACACCACGGTGCTCGAGGCGAGCCTCGGCTGGGCCATCGCGCGTTCACGCCGCGCCGGCGGCAAGAAGCAAGGCGGCTTTCCGGGCGCGCACGTCTATCAGCGCGAACTGCGCGAGGGCGCGAAGCGCCGGCTGGTGGGACTCATCGGTGAAGAAGCGGTGCCCATCCGCCACGGCGCCGAGCTGCTTGCCGATGGGAAAAATGCAGGCGTCGTGACCAGCGGCACTGTGTCGCCGTCGACCAGCAAGGCAATCATGCTCGCGTCGCTGCGCGCGGAGTACGGAGCGGACATGAAGCTCAGCGCCGTTGTGCGCGGCACGCAAAGGCCCGTGCGCATCGCGAAGCTGCCGTTCGTGCCGAAGCGCTACAAGTAGCCGATCGCGGGCAACGTTCAATCGACTTTGGCGCCCGACTGGCGCACGGCGTTGCCCCATTTCGCGAGATCGCTCTTCAGGAGCGCGGTGAAGCGCTCGGACGTCCCGCCGAGCGGCTCGCCGCCTTCCGTCCCGATGCGCTCGCGCATCTCGGGAAGCGCGAGCACCTTGTTCACCTCCGCGTTTACACGCTGCACGATCGCCGGCGGCGCGCCTGCGGGCATGAGCAGCCCGTACCAGCTATCGGCGTCGAATCCCGGATATCCCGACTCCGCCACGGTCGGCACATCGGGCAGCGCCGGCGAGCGCTTTGCCGACGCGACCGCGATCGCCCGCACCTTGCCGCCCTTGATCTGCCCGATGACGCTCGAGACCGACGAGGAGTAGAGATCGACCTGCCCGCCCAGGAGATCCGGCAGCGCCTGCGCGGCGCCCTTGTACGGGACATGGACGAGCTCGATGCCCGCCGCCCGCTGCAGCATGACGCCGGTCAGGTGCGCCACCGTGCCGTTGCCCGGGGTCGCGAGGGTCAATCGCGCCGGCTTTTGCTTCGCCGCCGCGACGATGTCGGCGAGCGAGCGATAAGGCGAGCTCGCGGCTGTCACGATGATGATCGGCGCCGAGGCGACGAGCACCACCGGCGTCAGGTCCCTGAGCGGGTCGTAGGGCAGCCTGCGGTAAAGCGTCGGGTTCACCGCCAGGTCGCTCGTCTGGCCCATCACCATCGTGTAGCCGTCGGCCGGCGACTTCGCTGCCGCGTCGACGCCGAGATTGCCGCCGGCGCCCGGCTTGTTGTCGACGACGATGGTCCAGTTGAGCGTCTCGCTGAGCTTTCCCGCGATGGCGCGCGAGAACAGATCGGTGCCGCCGCCCGGCGGGAAGGGCACGATCAGATGGATCGGCTTCGCCGGATAGTTCTGCGCCGCCACCGGCCCGGCGAGCGTGATGAGAACCGTGAGCAGGAGTTTCATGGCCATGCTCTAACGACCTAAGCTACCGAAATTCGGGGACGCTCCCCAGCTCGTCCTTATTTGCCTGCTTGCCGTGCTCCTCAATCGAGGATGGCGACGCCCCAGGGCGTCTTGCCGACCGGGATGTCCTTGATGCGGACGTTCTTCGCCGTGTCGATGACCGACACGCTGTCGGAGCGGCCGTTCGCGACGTAGAGCTTGGCGCCGTCGCGCGTGAGCGCCATGTTCCAAGGCCGCTGCCCTACCGGGATGGTGGCGATGACCTTGTCCGCCGCGGTGTCGATCACCATCACGCTGGCGTCGCCGCCGTTCGTCAGGTACACGCGCGTGCCATCCGGGTGCATCGCCAGGCCGTTGGAGCGCAGGCCCGCCTTGATGGTGCGCAGGATCTGGTGGGCGCGCGCGTCGATCACATAGACGGTGTCGGCGCGTTCGCAGGCGACGTAGGCCTTGGCGCCGTCCGGGGTGAACGCGATGCCGCGCGGCCGCGTGCCGACGGTGAGCTGGGTGACGAGCTGGCGCGCCGCGACATCGATGACTTCCAGCTTGTTGTCCTCCTCGGCACTCACGTAAACGAAGCGCCCGTCCGGCGAGAACACGGCGTGCTCGGGGTTTTCGCCTTTGATCTTGACCCGGAACGCGACCGTGTCGCTGGCGGTGTCGATGAAGGCGACGCTGTTGGTGAGCTCCACCGCCGCGCTGACCAAGCGGCCGTCGCGCGAGATATACACGCCCTCGGGCGACTCACCGAGGTCGATCTTCTTCACCAGTGCGCGCTTTTCTATGTCGATCACCAGCAGCGCGTTGCTCGGCTGGTCGGACACGTACGCGAGCTTGCGCGCGGCGTCGATCGCCGCGCCGCGCGGCTTGCCGCCGGTCTTGATCTCGCCGACGACCTCGTCGCTCGCCGTGTCGATGAGCGACATCGTGCCGCTGTTCTCGTTGCCGACCAGCGCGAGGCCGGCCTGCGCCGGCGGCGCAATGAGCCAAACAATTGCCAGCGCGCTTGGCAAGATGAAGCTTTTCATTGCCGAACTCCCGTTCAGAGGACCCTGACGTTGCGCATCATCATGCCGTCCTCGTGCTCCAGATTGTGGCAGTGAAACATGTAGCGCTGCGGGCCGCTGAACGCGGCCTGCGCCGGCAGCGTGAAGTCGACGCCCAGCCACAGCGTCTCGTTCGGCCACAGGACCACGGTGTCCTTGAGCCCGAGGTCGGTGGCAAGGCGCCCGCCGGGCGCGGTAGCGAGCGCACGCGCAGCGCCGTACGTGCCCTGCCGGCGCAGCACGCGGAAGCGGAAGCCGTGCAGGTGCATCGCGTGCGGCATGGAGATCGGGCTGTTCTTGATCTCCCACACCTCGCGCGCGCCGCGCTGCAACTCAAACCCGGTCTCCTCCAGCCGATAGGGCGTGGCATCGATCAGAAAACCCGAGCGCTCGTCAAAGTCGAGCCGCATGCGCCGCGTCGTGGCATCCGCAGCTGCAACAGGTTCGGCGAGCGCCGAAAGCCGGGCCGGCAGCGGCGGCACGCCGCGCGCGGGCTTGCCCCGCACGCGCAGCGCGAAAAGCGGCAGCTCGGCACCGTCGGGCAACCGATCCGCAGCGGCGCCGCCCGCGCCTGCGCAGACTGATTCGCCCGCAAGCGGCGCATAACGCTCGCGTGCCGGGTGGACGTGGCGCGGCGCCGCGCCGAGGGCGTGATGCCGCGGGTCGAACTCGAGGCTCACGGCGCTGAGCGCTGGCCGACCGCGGGGATCGATCGCGATGTCGACGCGCTCGCCGGTGTAGAGGAAGACGCGCTCGAGCGGCTGCGGCGCCGCGAGCAGGCCGCCGTCGGTGCCGAGCAGATGAAACGGCACCACTGCTGCACCATCGCGAAACGCAAGCAGCAGGCCGCGCGCGTTGCAAGCGTTCAGGATCTGCAGGCGCACCCAGCCCGGCGCGACGTGCCAGTGCGCATCGAGCCTACCGTTGGCGAGCGCGCGGTTGCCGAGCCAGCCGTGCAGGCAATCGTCCGCGTCCGGCGCATAAGCGCGTATCGAGTCGGCTGCGACACGCACATCGGCAATCGCTAGCGCGAGCCGATTGCCCGGCGCGAGGGCGAGCGCCGCGTCGAGCGCCTCATCTTCCTCGTCGGTCACCACCAGCAGCCCGACGAGCCCGGCGTGCACCTGCTCGGCGGTGAAGCCGTGAGGATGCGGGTGGAACCAGTACAGGCCCGAGCGGTTCAGCAGCTCGAAGCGCACGCGCTTGGCCTCTCCCGGCGGGATCGGAGCGAAGCCGGCGCCGTCCTGCGCCTCGGAAAGCGTCAGGCCGTGGAAATGAACCGTGGTGGGCTGCGGCAACCGGTTCTCGATAACGGCATCGAAGAGCGCGCCGCGCCGTGCGGCGAGGATCGGCTGCGCCACCTGCTCGGCGCCGAGATCCGCGACGTAGCGGCAACGTCCGGCGATCGGATCGGCGCGCTCGACGATCAGGCGGCGCACGTCGGCGAGCGCGACGTGCCCGGGCACGGCTGGCCTTCTTACTGCGGCCGGCGCGCAGCCCGCGCCGAGCGCAGCCAATCCGGCGGCGAGAAAGCGCCGCCGGTTCATTCCGCGCGGTCGAGCGCCGGTTAGCATGCAGTCATGCTAAGAGGCCGACTCGATAGAGTCTATTTGCTGCGCCCGCCGCCGCCCTTCGAATAGACGCGCGGATCCCACTCGGCATAAGT
>DASSLQ010000243.1:0-4471 GCA_035689325.1 Burkholderiales bacterium
GAAGGAGTTCGAGGCCTTCCTCGACCTGCACCGCATGATCCTGAACGACTCTGCGCTCGCGCAGGCGCCGCGCGAGGTGATTCGCAGCCGGCGCGCCAACGCGGAATGGGCGCTGGTGCAGCAGATGGAGCGCCTCGTCGAGCGCTTCGACGAGATCGACGATCCGTACCTGCGCGAGCGCAAGGCGGACGTGCAGCATGCGGTGGAGCGGGTGCTGAAAGCGCTGATGGGCGGGCCTCATGAATCCATGAGGCTCGCCGAGCCGGCGGTGTCCGAAGAGCAGAAGCTGATCGTGGTGGCGCACGACCTCTCGCCCGCCGACATGATCCTCTTCAAGCGCCACCGCTTCGGCGGCTTCGTCACCGATGTGGGCGGCGTCACCTCCCACACGGCGATCGTGGCGCGCTCGCTCGCCATCCCGGCGATCGTCGGCCTGCATCACGCGTTCCAGACGATCAACGAGGGCGAGCTGATCATCGTCGACGGCGAGCGCGGTTTCCTGGTGGTCAATCCGGACGCCAGCGTGCTCGCCGAGTACCGCGAGCGCCAGGCCGAGCTCAAGGCCGAGCGCCAGCGACTCAAGCGCCTGAAGAAGACGCGCGCTACGACGCAGGACGGCACGCCGATCGAGCTCTACGCCAACATCGAACTGCCGCAGGACGTGGCAGAGGTGCTCGAAGCCGGCGCCGAAGGCGTCGGGCTCTTCCGCACCGAGTTCATGTTCCTCAACCGCAAGGATCTGCCGAGCGAGGACGAGCAGTTCGAGGCCTACCGCCAGGTTGCCGAGGGCATGCAGGGCAAGCCGGTGGTGCTGCGCACGCTCGATGTCGGCGCCGATAAGACGATGAATGGCGGCGACGGCTCCCACGTCATGCCCAATCCCGCGATGGGGCTGCGCGCGATCCGATTCTGCCTCGCCGAGCCGCAGATGTTTCTCACCCAATTGCGCGCCATCCTGCGCGCGTCGCACTACGGCACCGTGCGCATCCTGCTTCCCATGGTTGCGCACGCGCACGAGATTGATCAGACGCTCCTGCTCATCAGCCAGGCCAAGGCCCAGCTCGAGGAGCGCGACCAGCCTTACGATCGGTCCGTCCAGATCGGCGGCATGATAGAGATCCCGGCAGCGGCGCTCGCGCTGCCGATCTTCATGCGCCGCCTGCACTTCCTCTCGATCGGCACGAACGACCTCATCCAGTACACGCTCGCCATCGACCGCACCGATGACGCGGTCGCCCATTTGTACGATCCGCTGCACCCGGCAGTGCTCACCCTGGTCGCCAATACCATCCAGACCGCCACGCGCGGCGGCATGCCGATCGCGGTCTGCGGCGAAATGGCGGGCGACCTCCAGCTCACGCGCCTCCTCCTCGGCCTCGGCCTGCGCAACTTCTCGATGCATCCATCGCAGCTGCTGCCGATCAAGGAGCGCATCCTGCGCACCAATTTGGGCGAGGTGCAGGCGGCGGCGCAGCGCGTGCTGCGCAACACCGATCCGGCGAAGACGCGCGAGCTGCTCGCGCACCTCAACTCCTAAGGAAAAGGGGTCAGAGCAATTCTTCGCTTACAAATCGGCGCTGTGTGCATCGGCTTCTGTAACAAGAATATTGCCCTGACCCCTTTATGAGCGGTCCGCTCACCGGCGTGCGCGTGCTGGACCTCACCACGGTGGTGATGGGGCCGTACGCGACGCAAATCCTCGCGGACTTCGGCGCCGACGTGATCAAGGTCGAGCCGCCCGGCGGCGATGTCATGCGCTATGCGTGGCCGTTCCGCAATCCGGGCATGGGGCACATCTTCCTTAATGCCAATCGCAACAAGCGCTCGATCGTGCTCGATCTCAAGCAGGCGGCGGCGCACGATGCCTGCCTCGCGCTCGCAGAGAAATCCGATGTGCTGGTCTACAACATCCGGCCGCAGGCGATGGCGCGGCTTCGCCTTTCCTACGACGACGTGCGCGCGGTGAATCCGCGCATCATCTATGTGGGCTGTTTCGGCTACAGCCAGCGCGGTCCTTATGCCGCCAGGGCGGCGTACGACGATCTGATACAAGGCGCGGCGGGCATCCCGGCGCTCCTCAAGGTGCAGGGCGCCGAGACGCCGCGCTATGCGCCGATCATCGTCGCCGACCGCTCCGTCGGCCAGCAGGTCGCAAGCGCCGTATCGGCAGCGCTGTACTGCCGCGAGAAAACCGGCAAGGGCCAGCGCGTCGACGTGCCGATGTACGAGCACCTGCTGCAGATCGTGCTGGGCGAGCACCTCGGCGGCTACACCTTTGAGCCGCAGCACGGCGAACCGGGCTATGCCCGCATGCTGGCGCCCGACCGGCGGCCATACCAGACCAAGGACGGCTACGTTTGCGCGCTCATCTACAACGACAAGCAATGGGCGGCGTACTTCAAGGTAATCGGCCGGCCGGAAATGGCGGCCGATCCGCGCTTCGCGACGCAGGAAGTGCGGAGCCAACACTACGACGCCGCGTATGCTTTCGTCGCCGACGAGATGAAGAAGCGCACCACCGCCGAGTGGATCGCGGCGCTCGAGGCCGCGGACATCCCGGTGCAGCGCATGAACAGCCTGGCCGACATCGTCGCCGACCCGCACCTCGCCGCCATCGGCTACTTCCACATGGTCGAGCACCCGAGCGAAGGCAGGATCCGCACGATAGCGGTGCCGTCCGAATGGTCGGAATCGCAGCCCGAATATCGCCGCCATGCGCCGCGGCTCGGCGAGCACACGCGCGAAGTGCTGCGCGAGGCGGGCTACAGCGCCGAAAAGATCGAGCGGCTGATCGCAGGCGGTGCGGCCGCCGTGCCGCCAAGCGGGGACCTCTCCTAGTTATAATTCCGCGCGCGCCGATTTGAGTCAGCTTGCGGGCGCCTAACAAATACCGCTAAAGAGACATGAACGCTCCTCACGATCCCAGTTCGGTTGGCGCGGTCCACGCGCAGAAGGCGCAGTTCGCCGAGCCGCTGCGCCTGAAAGGCGGCGCAATGCTGCCTGCGTTCGAGCTGGCCTACGAGACCTACGGCGAACTGAACGCCGCGCGCTCGAACGCCGTGCTTGTCTGCCACGCGCTCAATGCATCGCACCATGTCGCCGGCTACTACGCGGAGCAGCCCGACAGCACCGGCTGGTGGGACAATCTCGTCGGGCCCGGCAAGCCGCTCGATACGCGCCGCTTCTTCGTCGTCGGCTCGAACTACATCGGCTCGTGCTTCGGCTCGACCGGCCCGGCGACAATCAATCCCGCGACCGGGAAACCGTGGGGCGCCGATTTCCCGGTCGTAACGGTGGAGGATTGGGTGGAAGCGCAGGCGCGCCTTGCCGATCACCTGGGCATCGAGCGCTTCGCCGCCGTGATCGGCGGCTCGCTCGGCGCGATGCAGGCGCTGCAGTGGACGCTCTCGTACCCGGAGCGCATCCGCCACTCGATCGTCATCGCAGCGGCAGCGCGGCTCACGCCGCAAAACATCGCCTTCAACGAGGTCGCGCGTCAGGCGATCATGACCGACCCGGACTTCCACGGCGGGCACTACTACGACAAGGGCGTCGTGCCGGTGCGCGGGCTGCGTATCGCGCGCATGATCGGCCACATCACTTATCTGTCGGGCGAAGCGATGGCGGAAAAATTCGGCCGGCTGCTGCGCCGCGGCGCGCCGGGATTCGACTTCGACATCGACTTCGAGGTGGAGTCGTACCTGCGCTACCAGGGCGACAAGTTTTCCAGCTACTTCGACGCCAATACGTACCTGCGCATCACCAAGGCGCTCGACTACTTCGACCCCGCGGCGGACTACGGCGGCAACCTATCCACGGCGCTGGCAAGAGCCAAGGCCGCATTCCTCGTGGTGTCGTTCAAGTCCGATTGGCGTTTCCCGCCGCCGCGCTCGCGCGAGATCGTGCGCGCGCTGCTGGACAACCGCCGCATCGTTTCGTACCTGGAGATCGACGCGCCCGGCGGGCACGACGCGTTCCTCCTCGAGGATCCGCGCTACCACAAGGCGCTCGCCGCCTACTTCGGGAACATCGAGCTGTGAGAGCGGACCTCGCCGCCATCGCCCAATGGGTCGCGCCGCAGGCGCGGGTGCTGGATCTGGGCTGCGGCGACGGCTCGCTCCTGCGCTACCTCTGGCAGCAGCGCCAGGCGCCCGGCTACGGCGTCGAGATCGACGACGCCGCCGTGCTCGACTGCGTGCAGAACGATGTGAACGTGCTTCAAGTGGACCTGGAAAGCGGCCTATCGCTTTTCGCCGATGGCTCGTTCGACTGCGTCGTGCTGTCCGAGACGCTGCAGACGATCCACCGCACGGAGTTCCTGATGCGCGAGATGCTCCGTGTCGGCCGCGAGGTGATCGTCAGCTTCCCGAACTTCGGCCACTGGGCCGCGCGCCTGCAGGTGCTGCATGGCCGCATGCCGGTCTCGGAAGCGCTGCCCTACGAGTGGTACGAGACGCCGAACGTGCATCAC
>DASSLQ010000244.1:0-9047 GCA_035689325.1 Burkholderiales bacterium
CGCGCGCCAGCGTCGCGATGAAGATCAGGCAGGAAGTAATCGTTTCGGCAAGATCGGTGATGTGCTCGCCGATGAATGCCTCGTCGAAGCCGAGGCGATCCGCGAGCAGCACGGCTTCCCGATCCTCGGCCAATGTCTGGCGCCATTCACGGCCGACCGCATGCAGCGGCATCGTGAAATAGCCAAGTTTCACTTCAGCAGCTCGGGCGCGACCAGCTTCGGCAGGATCAGCGGGATCTCGGGCCAGATGATGATCGCCGCCAGCATCACCAGCATCGGCACCAGCATGATCATCGTGTCCTTGAGCGCGAACTTGAGCGGTACCTTGGCGACCGCGCACGAGATCATCAGGCACAGGCCGTAGGGCGGGGTGACTAGGCCGAAGGCGAGCGAGACGATACCGATGATCGCGAAATGGATCGGGTGCATGTTCACCGACGCGGCGAGCGGCTGCAGGATCGTGCCGACGATGATGATCGCGGGGATGGCGTCGAGGAAGCAGCCCACCACCAGGAACACGAAAGCGATGAAGAAGCCGACGCCGGTGATGCCCATGCCCCAGCTCGTGACGTTGGCGAGCAGCGCCTTCGGGATCTGGTAGTACGCGAGCAGCCAGCCGAAGGCCGAGGCGGTGCCGACGCAGAAGAGCGCTACCGACGCGAGGCGCCCGGTCTCGGCAAGCGCGTGGTACAGGTGCCTGATGTCCATCTCGCGGTAGACGAAGATCGACAGTACTGCGGCGTAGATCACGGCGACGGCCGCCGACTCGGTCGCGGTGAACCAGCCGAGCAGGATACCGCCGACGATGATGAACGGGGTGAAGAGCGCGGGGATCGATTGCCAGCCGGAGAGCAGGAACTCGCGGAAGGTGGAGCGCGGGTACACCGGGTAGTTGTAGATTTTGGAGTACACGTGCACGGTCACCATCTGCGCCGCGGCGATCAGCAGCCCCGGCAGGATGCCGGCGAGATACATGGCGCCGATCGACGTCGAGATCACGCCGCCCCAGACGATCATCAGGATCGAAGGCGGGATGATCACCGCGAGCACCGCGGAGACCGCCGTAATCGCAATGGAAAATGAGAGCCCATAGCCCTCTTTCACCTGCGCGTCGATGAAGATCTTCGACTGGCTCGCCGCATCCGCGGTCGACGATCCCGAGATGCCGGCGAAGAACACCGACAGCAGCACGTTGATCTGCGCGAGCGCCCCGGGAAAGTGGCCCACCATGGTGCGCGAGAGGTGCACCAGGCGATCGGTGATGCCGCCGACATTCATCAGGTTCGCCGTCAGCAGGAAGAACGGCACCGCGAGCAGGATGAAGGAGTTGTACGCCTTGAAGGTCTCGTTGAACAGGATCATCGGCGATAGCCGATCCTCCAGGATCACGACCGGCAGGCAGGCAAGGCCGAGCGCGAACGCGACCGGCACGCGCAGGATAAAAAGCGCGAAGAACACGCCGAAGAGCAGGATCGCCGCCTGGCCCGGGCCGAAGGCGATCGCGCTCATGCGCGCAGCACGCGCCAGCTCTGCACGAACGACTCGCCGAGAAACAGCACCCAGGTAACGCCGGCGAGCGGCCAGGCGACGAAGATCCACGGCATCGGCAGCTCGGCCAGCTCCGAGAGCTGGTCCCAGCCAAAGCGCACGAACTGGATGCCCCACCAGACGAACACCAGCGCAAAGATCAGCACGAAAAGATCCGACACCAGGCGCAGCAGCGCCGCGCCCTTCGCCCCGAGCTCGGGCCACACGTCGACCTCGAAATGGCTGTGCTCGCGGATGCCGATCATCGCGCCGAGCATCACCATCCAGATGAAGAGGAAGCGGCTCGCCTCCTCGGTCCAGATCCACGACGGGATCAGCGCGGTGTAGCGCGAGATGATCTGCAGCGTCACCGGCACGATGAGGATCGCGACGGTCGCCACCATCAGCCCGCTGAGCAGCCGATGATAGCCGTCGATTATTCTTTTCATCGGCGGTTCGGGGACGGAGCCCGAACTACTTCAGGGCGTTGATCTTGGCGAAGATCTGGTCGGCGCCGATTTCCTTGGCATAGGCCTCGATCACCGGATCGACGGCCTTCTTCAGCTGCGCGCGCTCGGTGAAGGCGACGCGCTTCAATCTCCCCGCCTTCTCGAGCGCGACCAGCTTCTGCTCATCTTCGCCCGACTCGATCTGCCGGCCGTAGGCGCCCGCCTCCTTGCCCGCGCGCAGCACTGCGTCCTGCAGTCCCTTGTCGAGCGTGCGGAAGGTCTTGCCGGAGAAGCACAGCGGCCGGATGGTGATCGCGTGCTGCGTCAGCGCGAGGTTCGGGCCGACCTCGTAGAACTTCATCTGCTCGACCCCCGCGGCCTCGTTCTCGCCCGCCTGGATCACGCCGTTCTGGATGGCGTTGTAGATCTCGTTGTAGGCGATGACGGTAGGTGCCATGCCGGCTGCCGCAAACGTGCGGCTCCAGATCGGCGCGCCCTGCACTCGGATCTTGAGGCCCTTCAGCTCCGCCATGTTGTGGATCGGCTTGGTGGCGAAGATGTTGCGCGTTCCCCCGCCCGCGTAGCCGATGAGCATGACATCCGCCTTCTGCGCGATCTCGTCGGCGATGGGCTTGAGCAGATCCGCGTCGAGCACTTTGTTCCAGTGCGGCAGGTCGCGGAAGATGAACGGCGCATCGATGAACGGCGCGGCGCGCGAGAACGTCGACATGTGCGCGGGCGAGACGATTGCGTAGTCGACCGCCTTGCCCTGGTTCATGTAGGCGAAGTAGTCCTTCTCGAGGCCGAGCTCGGAGTTCTTGTGCAGCACGAAGTTGATCTTCTTGCCGGAATACTTCTGCACCAGCTCTTCGAACTTGACAAGCGCCTTGGTGAAAGCATGGTCGTCGTTGAACTGCGAGGCGCCGTGCCAGGTCTGCGCCGCCGCGGGCAGCGCAAGCGCGATCGCGGCGAGGGCCGAAATGATCCTCCTCATTGTGTTCTTTCCTCCTCCTTGACGGTGATACGCCAGAGTGTACGCGGATAGTCGGGATCGGTGAGCGTGGCCGAATGCAACAGCGACGCGTTGTCCCAGATCACGACGTCGCCGACGCCGTACTTCAGCCGGTACCGATATTTTTGCTGCGTTGCATGGCGCTTGAGCTCGTCGAGCAGCCCGATCGCCTCGTCCTCCGGCACGTCCTCGATGCCGAACGAGCTGCCGGATACCGCGTAGAGCGCCTTGCGCCCGGTGATCGGATGACGCCGCACGACCGGATGGCGCACCCAGGTCATCTTGCTTTCCTGCTCCTCGGTGAGGACCGAGGCCACCGTGCGGGAGCTCTTGTTCAGGTCGTCGCGATTGCCGTAGTGATGCAGCGCGATCAGCGGATCGATGCGCCGCTTCATCGCTGCCGGCAGGTCGTCGTATGCGCTGTACTGGTCGGCGAAGAGCGTGTCGCCGCCCTCCTTCGGCACCTCGATCGAATAGAGCAGCGTGGCGCGCGCCGGGATGTCGAGGTACGAGTAATCGGTGTGGAAATAAGTGCCGGCATCGGCGAGGCCGATGGGCTTGCCGTCCTTTGTCCGGTTCGAAAGGATGAGGATGTCCGCGTGCTCGGGATGGTGGAACTGGTCGATGACATGCGGTTCGGGACGGCCGAACTGCCGCGCGAAGCGCAGGAACTCGCTCGGGCTCAACCTCTGGCCACGGATGACGAGCACTTGGGCGGCGAAGAACGCGTCCCAGATCTCGCGGAACGGCCGCGCCATGCTGTCCGTTTCCATGCCGAATGTGCCGAGCTTCCTCATGCTTTCAATCTCGGGACGTCGAGCCATTTCTTCTGGCGCCAGCTCTTCATGCCGAGCTCGGCGAGCTGCACGCCCTTCGCGCCCTCGTGCAGGTTCCACCGGAACGCGCCTTCGCCGGCGACGTGCTTCAGGAAGAGTTCCCACTGCGCCTTGAAGGCGTTGTCGTAGTTTTCGTCCGGCACTTCGCGCCAGCCGGCGTTGAAATCGATTGGCTGCGGAATGTCGGGATTCCAGACCGGCTTGGGCGTCTCCCGATAAGACTGTGCGTAGCAGCCGCGCAGCCCGGCGACCGCGCTGCCCTCGGTGCCGTCGACTTGTATCGTAAGCAGGTCGTCCCGGCGCACGCGCACTGCCCAGGATGAATTGAAATGCGCGATCACGCCGCCGGCGAGGGTGAACGTTGCATACGCCGCGTCGTCGGCCGTCGCCTTGTACTTGTGTCCGTTTTCATCCCAGCGGTGGGGAATGTGCGTAGCGCCAACGCAGCTCACCGCCCGCACCTCGCCGAAGAGATTGTCGAGCACGTAGCGCCAGTGGCACAGCATGTCGAGGATGATGCCGCCGCCGTCCTGCTTGCGGTAGTTCCACGATGGGCGCTGGGCGGGAACGCGGTCGCCTTCGAACACCCAATAACCGAACTCCCCTCGCACGGCGAAGATCCGGCCGAAGAAGCCGTCGTCGCGCAGCTTCTTGAGCTTCAGCAGCCCCGGCAGCCAGAGCTTGTCCTGGACCACGCCGTGCTTCACGCGCGCCTTCGTCGCCGCGGCGTACAGCGCCTTTGCCTCGGCGAGCGTCGTGGCGACCGGCTTTTCGCAGTACACGTGCTTGCCCGCTCCAATTGCGCGTTTGAGCAATTGCGGCCGCAGTTTGGTGGACGCAGCATCGAAGAAGATTTCGTCCGGACCATTCAGCGCGGCGTCGAGATCGGTGGTCCAGCGCGCGACGCCATGGCGCCGCGCCAGCTCCTCTACCTTGGCAGCGTTGCGGCCAACGAGCAGCGGGTCGGGCATCACGCGTGTGCCGTCCTTCAGCGCGACGCCGCCCTGCTTGCGGATCTCGAGGATCGAGCGGATGAGATGCTGGTTCATGCCCATGCGCCCGGTGACGCCGTGCATGATGACGCCGAGCCGCCGCTCGCTCATTCGAGCGCTTCGATGATGCCGCGCACGTAGCCGATGGCGCGCGCGGCCGCTGCCGGGCCATCGGGCACGTAGTCGAAAGGCTCGACTGCCACATCACCCGCATAGCGATGGCGGCGGAGCGCCGCGAAAACGCCGGCGAAGCGCTGCTCGCCCTGCCCGGGGCCTTGGCGGTTGCGGTCGTTCACCTGCACGTGCGCGATCACGCCCTGCGGCAGCCAGCGGTCGATCAGCGCCGCCAGCGGCTCTTTTTCCATGCGGCCGGCAGCGCTGCAGTCGATCATGCTGCGCACTGCCGGGCTGCCGATCTCGGCCACCAGCTGCGCGGCTTCGGCGAGCGTGTTGATGAGCGGCGTCTGCTCGCTCGACAGCGCCTCGATGCAGTAGACGACGCCGGCCTTTTGCGCGTGCTCGGCGACCGCGGCGAAGCTGTCTTTGGCTCGCGCGAGCGCCGCCGCGCGCGTCTCGCCGGCATCGACGCGCCGCTGGTGCGGCGAGCCATGCACCAGGTAGCGGCCGCCGAGCTCGACGCACTGGTCGATGAGCGAGCGCATGAAATCGATAGTCTTCCTGCGCGCGGCGTCGTCGCGCGTGCTGATGGAGAGCCCGGCCGGCTTCACCAGCAGCCAGTGCAGCCCGGTGACGGCGATGCCGGCGTCCGCGGCCGCCGCGCGCGCGGCCGCGAGCTGCGCGGCGCCCAGCCGATGCGGCTCGTCGGAGAGCGTGTGCGGCGCGATCTCGAGCCCGTCATAGCCGAGCTTCGCCGCGTACTCGCACTGCCGCGGGAACGGCATCGGCGCGATCACTTCGTTGCAGAGCGCGATGCGCATTCGAAGCCGATTATAGTTACGCACCGAGGAGGAGGAGAAAACCATGGCACCCAGAACCGTCGCGCCGCTGTGCGCGCTCGCGCTTGCCCTTGCACCCCTTGCCGCGCGGTCCGATGACGATCATCGATCGCCCCTGCCGAGCGCGGCATCGTTCACCACGCTGATCGTCACGCCGCTCGCGATCGAGGGCCTGACCGGCGACGCCGCCGGCAACCTGTACACCACCGGCCGCGCGGCCACCGGCACGCCGTGCCCGGTGTGGCGCATCGCCACCTCGCAGCCGGCGCTCGTGCAGGTCGGGTCGATCCCGAACGCGACGGGGGCATGCAACCCCTCGGGCATCACCTTCGACGCCTTCGGCAACCTGTATGTCGCCGACGCGAATCTCGGCGGCGTGATCTGGAAGCTCACTGCCGACGGCAGCGGCGGATTCACGAGCCCGGTGTCGAGCACCGACGCCTTCGCCACCGGCGTGCCCGGCACCAACGGCATCGCCTTCGACCGCGACGGCAACCTCTGGACCGGCGACGGCACCACGGGCCAGGGACGCGTGTGGCGCGTCGCGCCGGGCGGCGGTGTATGCGAGGGCGCATTTACCGGCTGCGAAGAACTCTTCCGCGTGCAACCGATGGCCAACGGCGCCGGCATCGGCCGGCAGGTCAACACGCTGCAGCCGGCCCCGAATCCGCAGCCGCTCGTCGCGAACGGGGTCGCGTTCAACCACGAGGGCGACCTCTACATCGCCGACACGGCGCGCGGCGCCATCTGGCGGGCGCAATTCGATCGGCACGGCCGGTTGCAGAGCCCGACGGGCTGCGACACCACCTTCAAGGCGAACACACTGTGCATGAGCAACATTTACGTCGCGCATCCCCAGCTCGAGGGCACCGACGGCATCGCGCTCGACCGCGCCGGCAACATCTGGAATTCGGCGAACGAGCGCAACGCGATCGTGGTGGTAAGCAGGCATCGCCACGTCACCGAGGTGTTCCGCAACCCGGTGAACAGCGCCGGGCTGCGCAACGCGGCGGACACGGCGGAAGGAAACCGGCACATCCTCGAGCTGCCGACGAGCCCGTTCCTGATGGGCGCGCTCTTCTGCACCGCGAACTCGGACGGCGACCGGCGCGACAACTCGCCGCGCGCGGCGGGCGAGGTCAACGGCGCAGCCGCGACGCCGGGCGCCCGCGGCAAGATCTCCTGTATGGACCAGCGGCTGACGATCCCGGGAATGCCGCTGCCTGTGCGCTAGGCGCGAATCATCGTTCCCGCGCAAGCGGGGGGCGATGCTTTTACGTCAGCGGGCGCTGGCGCCCCAGGTTTCTTCCCAGTCGCGGCCGAGGAAGTCGATGACGCGGCCGTCGGGGGAGAAGAACTTGTTCGGCGCCTGGAAGATGGCGAGGAAGAGACCGCCCTGCGGGCCGCCCCATGCCTCGTGGCGGCTCCCCGCGGGGCGCCAGACGAACTGCCCGGCAGGGCACTCGCCCTCGGGGCAGACGAGGCTGCCCTCGAGCACGTAGGTCTGCTCGATCTTCACGTGCTCGTGATCCGGGAGGTGCGCGCCGGGCGCCATGCGCATGAGCGCGGTGAAGAGGCCGGTCTTCGCGTCGACCAGCAGCACCTTCTGTTCGATGCCGGCGTAGCGCGTCTTCTCCCACGGCAGATCCTGCGGATCGACGAAGCGCGATGCGAGCGCCGCTGGAATGTCTCGGGCGGTCATGGCTGCAGTTGTGGGTTCATGGTTTAAGGTGCTCCCCGACTTTGACGATCTTCATGGTGTTCGTGCCGCCGCTCTTCCCGATCGGCTCGCCGATGGTGAGCACGATGATGTCGCCCTCGGCGACGACTTTCTGCTCGACCAGCACCTTCTCGGCCTCGCGCAGGAGCTCCTCCCGATCGTGGCCGATGTACCTGACCATGAGCGGGAACACGTCGCGGAAGAGCGCGCAGCGGTAGCGCGTGCCGGTCTGCGAGGTGAGCGCATAGATCGGCACCCCGGCGTTCAGGCGGCTCATCCAGAGCGCGGTCGAGCCCGACTCGGTGAGCGAGGCGATGCACTTCACCTTGAGGTGATACGCGGTGAAGAGCGCCGCCATGGCGATCGACTGGTCGACGCGCGTGAAAACGCGGTTCAGGAACTCCTGGTCGAGCGACAGCGGCTGGGTCTGCTCGGCTTCGCGGCAGATGCGATCCATCGCCTCGATCACCTCGACCGGGTACCTGCCGCTCGCCGTCTCCGCCGACAGCATCACCGCGTCGGTGCCATCGAGCACCGCGTTCGCGACGTCCGACACTTCCGCGCGCGTCGGCACCGGGCTCGAGATCATCGACTCCATCATCTGCGTGGCGGTGATGGTGAGCCTGTTGTGCTCGCGCGCGAGGCGAATCATCTTCTTCTGCAGCGCCGGCACCGCGGCGTCGCCGACCTCGACCGCAAGGTCGCCGCGCGCCACCATGATGCCGTCCGAACCGCGCATGATGTCGATCAGCGCGCTCTCCGCCACCGCCTCGGCGCGCTCGATCTTGGCGATGAGGAATGCCCTGCCGCCGGCGGCCCGCATGAGTTCGCGCGCCATGTACATGTCCGCGCCGCTCTTAGGAAAAGACACGGCGAGGTAGTCGGCCTGGATCTTGACCGCGGTCTTGATGTCCTCCATGTCCTTCGCAGTGAGCGCCGGGGCCGTAAGGCCGCCGCCCTGGCGGTTGATGCCCTTGTTGTTCGAGAGCACGCCGCCGTGGCGCACGCGCGTATGCACCTCGGTGCCGCGCACGTCGGTCACCTCGAGCACGATCTTGCCGTCGTCGAGCAGCAGCAGCGACCCGGCATCGACGTCGCGCGGCAGCTCCTTGTAGTCGAGGCCGACGCGCTCGTTGTTGCCGATCTCGGCCGCCGCGTCGAGCACGAAGTGCTGCCCCTTCTCGAGGCTGACCTTTCCCTCCTTGAACTTGCCGACGCGGATCTTCGGTCCTTGCAGGTCACAGAGGATCGCTACCGTGCGGCCGGTCTTGCTGGCGATCTCCTTGACGAGCGCCGCGCGGCCTTCATGGTCGGCGGCCGTGCCGTGCGAGAAATTGAGGCGCACCACATCGACGCCGGCGCGGATCATGCGCTCGAGCACGCTCCGCTCCGAAGACGAGGGCCCGAGTGTCGCGACAATCTTCGTCGATCGCTGCATGGGCTACGAAGTGTAGCGGTTAGGCGCCGACATGCACGATCAGCTCCCGCTCGGCGCCGCGCCGCCGATGCTCCCACAGGTAAATGCCCTGCCAGGTGCCAAGGCCGAGCTCGCCGT
>DASSLQ010000245.1:0-18371 GCA_035689325.1 Burkholderiales bacterium
TGGCGAACCTGACGTTCTTCACGAGCTTCGGCTGCTGGCCGAATCCCATGTCCGGCCCGATCGGAGTCTGCGTGCAATTGGCGATGCCGTTCGCGAGCGGCACCGGAAAGAGCGCCGGGACCACCGTCGACCAGCCGTACAGGTCCGGCGCGCCGCACGCGTGATTCCAGGCGTCGTACTTGTGGGCCCAGTAAGCCCAGTTGACGCGCCCGGTATCCATGTCTACCGCGATCATCGCGTTCGCGTAAATGTGCAGCTTCTCGTTCAGGTTGTTGCAGGTCACGCCGGCGGGCAAGCCCGGAATGTTCGCGTTCGGATCGCCGCTGCTTCGCCGGGCCTGTTCGCACTGCTGCGCCACTGGCGGCGCTGTCGTCGTCTGTGCCATCGCAATATAGACCTGGCGCCGTTCCACATCGACGGTCGGGTTGTGGCCGTAGGTCGAAGTGCCGAAGGAGCCCTTGGATCCCGGTGCCAGCAGCAGTGCGTGCAACTCTGGCGACAGTTCATTATCGGGATCGTTCCCGATGTTCGTGTACCGCTTCCAGAGGATCTTCCCGGTATTGACATCCATGGCCACCAGGCTGCCGCGCGCGGAGCAGCATGGATAGTGCGAGGCCGGGTCGATCGGCGTGACGTAGATGTTCGGGTAGGCCCGCGACCAGTCCTCCTCCCAGTTGCCGACCGGCACGAAGATCTTGTCGCCGTGCCCGCTGATCGAGCCCGTGACCTTCCCTGAAGGATGCGTCTCGGCTTTGCTTCTCCACACGACCTGACCGGTGGTCTTGTTGATCGCCAGCACGATGGCGCCATCTCCCGACGCGCAGCCCAGCGCGCTCGGCGTGCCCCCGGTCATCCGGCAAAGGCGGTCGACCAGCCCCATGTTGCTGCCGACGATGAGCAAGTCGCCTTTGATGTACGGCGTGTTGCGCGAGCTCTTGACGACGAAGCCCGGCGCCGAGAGATCGTTGACGTAATTCTTCCTCCAGACCGGCTGCCCGGTGAAGCGGTCGAGCTTGGTCAGGAAGCCCGACTGGTCGTTGAAGTAGAGATAGCGGCCCTCGACCGCAGGCGTGCTCGAGATGCTGCCCTGCGCAGCGTTTACGTTTCCGGTGTCGGGCGCCGTTTGGTAGACCCACTTGACCCTGAGCTGACCGACGTTCCCTTCGTTGATCGGTCCGCCCTGGAAACTCCGCGTATTGAAATCAATTCCTTGCGCGAACGCTGGAGCCTGTATCGCCAGCAGCAGCAAAGCAAGAGCCTTGAGCATGAGTGCCTCCTCCCAGGTCACGTCGATGAGCGCCGAAATGCTCGCACCATGGGCAGGCATCCGCAAGCAAACGCGAGCACTCGACTCTGACACCGCGCGTCAGAGATGGGAGCCGACGAGCGAAGCCGACTTGTGAAGATTCCGCCGCAGGCGCCTGTTACGGCTCATTGTTGATGCGCGCTGCGCCGCGGAAGGCGGGTCGCAATATTCTCCAAGCAGCGCGCGTCGCCCCTGCAATATCCTGCAGCCATGGCCAGCATCCGCAAAGAGACGATTGTCGATGCCTCCGCCGCCGAAGCGTGGAACGCGATCCGGGACGTGGGCGAGGTGCACCGGCGCGTGGTGCCGGGCTTCGTACGCGAATGCCGCATGGACGGCGAGGCGCGGGTGGTGAGCTTCGCCAACGGGCTCGTGGCGCGCGAGCTGATCGTCGACGTGGACGACGCGGCGCGGCGGCTCGTGTGGTCGGCGAGGAGCGAGCGGCTGCAGCATCACAACGCTTCTCTCCAGGTGTACGAAGACGGGCCCGCACGCTGCAGGCTCGTGTGGATCGCGGACGTGCTGCCACACGCGGCGGCCGCCGTGGTGGGCGCGATGATGGAGGAAGGCGTCGCTGTCATGAGGAAAACGCTGGCAGCGCATTCCAAAGCCGCATAGCAGGATCGCGAGTACAGTCGTGGCGTGCAGGCCACGACTGTTTACGAAGGCGCATCGCTCGCCGTCTACACCTACCGCTGCAGCGCCGGCCCGGCCGACCGGCCGTTCGCCGAGATGCACGTGCGGCACTCGCTCTCCTACGTGCGCCGCGGCAGCTTCGGCTGCCGCACGCTCGGCGCCGAGCACGAGCTCGCGGCGGGCGCGGTGATGATCGGGCGCCCGGGCCGCGAGTACAGCGCGACGCACGAGCATCATTGCGGCGGCGACGAGTGCCTGTCGATCAAGCTCGCGCCGGAGCTCGCCGACACTCTCGCCGGCAGCGCGGGATGGGACATGGCGTGCGTGCCGCCGCTGCCGGAGCTGATGGTGCTCGGCGAGCTGGCGCAGGCCGCGGCCGAGGGCCGCGCCGGCGTCGGCGTCGAGGAGGCGGCGCTCGCTTTCGCGGCGAAGTTGGCCGAGCTCGCGGGAGCGAAGGCCGCGCGCGCGACGATCAATGCCGCGGCGCGGCGGCGCGCGGTGCGCGCGGCGCTCTGGCTCGAGGCGCATGCCGCCGAGCCCGTCGGCCTCGAGCAGGCGGCACGCGAGGCGGGACTGTCGCCGTTCCACTTCCTGCGCGTCTTCGCAGCCGTGCTCGGCGTCACGCCGCCTCAATACGTGCTGCGGCTGCGCCTCGCCGAGGCGGCGCGCCTGCTCGCCGATGCGTCGCGCTCGGTCACCGACATCGCGCTCGACTGCGGCTTCGCCGATCTCTCGAACTTCGTGCGCACCTTCAGGCGCGCCGCGGGCGTCGCGCCGCGCGAGTTCCGCAAGATTCTCCAAGCGGGCGCCGCGGCGCCTGCCTAGGCTCGCCTTTCGTTTTCACGAAAGGAGAAGCCATGTTCGACCACATCGGTTTGCGGGTGAAGGATCTCGACGCGGCGGCGCGCCTCTACGCGGCGATGCTCGCGCCGCTCGGCCACGTGCCGGGCGCGCGCGACGCGACGTATGCGGGATTCGGGCCCAAGGACAGGCCCGCGCTCTGGCTGCACGCGGACAAGAGCGGCGGCGGCAGCCACGTGGCGTTGCAGGCGCCCGATCGCGCCGCGGTCGACCGGTTCTACGAGGCGGGACGCAAGGCGGGTGCGAGGGACAACGGCAAGCCCGGCGTGCGCACCGACTACGGCCCGACGTACTACGCCGCGTTCCTCGTCGACTTCGACGGCAACAACATCGAAGCGGTCTGCACGCGATGAGTCGCGGGCCATAAACGAAGTAAGGCCTCAATGCGGGCGCGACCCGCGTAACTGCGTGCGGCGAAAAATGTCCGTTGCGCCGCAGGGTTGGCAACTGTCGTGAAGTGCGCGATATGAGGCGCTCCGGGCGCGGCGGGACAATCGTGTATGCAGCCCGACGTTCAGGTCCTCATCATCGGTGGCGGCCTCTCCGGCCTTTCCGCGGCGCTGCATCTCACGCGCGCCGGCATCGACGAGGTCTTCGTGCTCGAGGCGGAGCAGATCGGGCTCGGCGGCAATCGCTACCTGCCCGGCACGCCCGGGCCGGTGTTCCCCGACTACACCAAGATGGTGCTCACGCCCGACGATCGCGGCTACACCTATCTTTCGCGGCGCTTCAACCGCCAGGTGGCCCTGAATCTCCTGCGCGTGAAGCGCACCGGCGTCGAGCTGCAGCAGCGCCTCGCGCGCGAGTTCGATCCGAACCTCGTGCGCGAGTACGGCACGCTGATCGTTGGCGAGCCTGACGACGAGCGCCGGCTGCGCGAGGAGCACCGCGTGATGCGCGACCTCGGCATCGAGGCGGACTTCGAGACCTGGAGTGCCGCGCGCATCGAGGCGCTCTACGGCACGGCGCCTGGGAAATACGTGCGCGGCCTTTTCATCAGCGGCGACGCCATCGTCGACTCGACGCGCTACGTGCAGGCGATCGCGCGCTCGCTCGGCGAGACGCGTTACCGCGAGCAAGCGCGCGTGGTCCGGCTGCGCGAGGAGCCTGGCGTGGTGCTCGCCGAGCTCGAGAGCGGCGATTCGCTCAGCGGCGCGCATGCGGTGATCGCGACCAATGGGTTCATCATCGACCGCGATCCCAACCTGCAGGGCCGCATGCGCTCGTACTGGACGTTCCTCGCTGCCTACGAGGACCCGGGCGAGAACACACCCAATGCCTATTACTTCGACCCGCATGCGCACTACTGGTCGCGCCAGGACGCAAGCCTGATCATCGGCGGCGGGGACACGCCGGTGCTCGGCGACAACTTCAGAGCGCCGCCCGATCTCGAGCGCTCGGTGGCGCGCCTTTCACACTGGTGCGGCGAGGCCTTCCCGCGCCTCGCGGGCCGGCGGCCGCGCGCGCTGCACTACAGCGTCTTCGGCGAGACGCGCGACAACCTGCCGATCCTCGGCCGTTTTTCGGAGCAAAGCAGGATCTGGTACACGGTGGGCGACAACGGCGACGGCCAGAGCACGCTCTCGTGCATCACCTATCTGCTGCCGCGGGCGATGGGCTTCGCCAAGCCGAGCGTCGAGGAAGAGGCGCTGATCGCCTTCCTGTCGCCGGGACGCGAGAGCCTCAAGGACGCGGCGGCGAAACCGCCGGTGCCCGCCGAAGCGCTCGTCACGACCTAGTGGTACATTTGGTATCGCAGGATCTCAAGCAGTGAACGTCCGACCCTTCTGATAGCGCCAACAGCGCCTTCCCCAGCCGGCAGTCGATTCCCTTTCTTGAACATCGTGCCCGTGGCGCGGCTCGGACAGCCGCGCGCAACCCAGTAGAGGCGAGTACATGCCAACAGGTACCGTGAAGTGGTTCAACGACGAAAAGGGCTTCGGCTTCATCACGCCGGACGGCGGCGGCAAGGATCTGTTCGCGCACCACAGCGCGATCCAGGGTGCCTCCGGGCGCCGCACGCTGAAGGAAGGCCAGAAGGTGTCCTTCGACGTTACGCAGGGGCAGAAAGGCCCGGCCGCGGCCAACATCAAGCCGCTCTAGCCAGCTCGCGTCGATGAAGGTGCAGAAGGACGCGGTGGTGTCGCTGCACGTGGAAGTGTCCGACGCCACCGGCTGGCGCGCGCAGGCGCAGGACTTCGCCTACCTGCACGGGCATGGCAACCTGTTTCCCAAGCTGGAGGCTGCGCTCTCCGGCCTCGAACCCGGCGCGAGCGCCGACGTGACGCTCGCGCCGCAAGACGGCTTCGGCGAGCGCGATCCGGCGCTCGTGCTACGCGAGCGGCGCGACCGGCTGCCGCCAGGCATCGCGATCGGCTCCGAGCTGCGCTCGCGCGCCGGCGAAGCGGACGACGCGGACCCGCCGGTGTTCCGCGTCACCGCGCTCTCGGACAGCGAGGCGACGCTCGATGCGAACCACCCGCTCGCGGGCCGCACGGTGGAGATGCACTGCGAGGTGGTCGACGTGCGGCCGGCGAGCGCGGAAGAGATCGCGCACGGCCACACGCACGGGCCGGGCGGGCACCAGCACTAGAAACCTGTCGTTCGCGCGCAAGAACGTCACCCCCGAGTGCTTGCGTCGGGGGCGGGAACCCGTGATTTCAAGAACCTGGGCCCCCGCTTTCGCGGGGGCGACGTTCGGAGCCGTTTACGGCCGCGCCTTCAAACGCATCCGCAGGCCGACCGGCGACATGCTGAGCGCGAGATGCTCGCGCGGCTCGCGGCCATCGGTCGTATCGACCGACTGGATCTCGAAGCCGGCCAGCAGCATGGCGAGCACCATCTTCATCTCGTGCAGCGCGAGATAGCGTCCCGGGCAGAGCCGCGGGCCGGCGCCGAAGGGCATGGAGACGCGCTTTGCCGAGCTTGCCGCTTTCACTCCCGCGGGATCGGCCAGCCACCGTCCAGGGTCGAAGGCCTGCGGCTGCGGGAAGTGCCGCGCGTCCGTCGCCCCCGGACGCATCAGGCACATGACGAATTCGCCCTTGCGCACTTCCACGCCCGCAACTACGCTGTCGCGCACGGCCTCGTTCATCAGGAGCGGCGCCACCGGCCGCAGGCGCATGGTCTCGTGCGCACACGCCTCGACGTACGCGAGCGCCGTCAGGTCCTCGTAGCGCCGTGGCACGCGCTCCGTGCCGAGCACCGTATGCACCTCGTTGCGTGCGCGCTCGAGCGCCGGCGGGTTGCGCGACAGCAGGTAGATCATCCATGCGAGCGTATTCGCGGTGGTGTCTTCGCCGGCAAGCAGCATGGTCAGCACGTTGCCGGCAACGTCCGTGTCATCGAGCCCGCTGCCCTCGGCATCGCGCGCGGCGATCATGGCCTCGATCAGGTTGGTCGGCTGCGCCCGCCGCGCCGGCTCGCGCTCCATGCGGCTGCGCGCCTGCGCGATGAAATCATCAACGGCGTGCCTGATCGCTGCCAGATGGGGTTGCAGCTCGCGCTCGGCTGGCAGCTTGAACCAGTGCCTGTAGTCGAACGGCGCGACCAGGCGCTTGAACACCGCCGGTAAGACCTTGTTGAGGTGGCTCTGGATCACCTCGTCTTCCGACTCGAGCGTGTTGATGTCGGTGCCGAAGGCGAGGCCGGCGGTGACGTCCACCGTGTAACGCATGAGATCAGCCTGCAGGTCGATCACGCGCGCTGCGCCGGCCGCGCGCAGCCAGCGCCGCGCGAAGCGCTCGGTCACCTTCACGAGTGCCGGGAAGTAGGACTTGATGTGCGCGGGATCGAAGGCCGCCATGACCATCGGCCGCTGCCGGCGCCATTGCTCGCCGTTCGAAGAGAACACGCCGCCGAAGCCCATCTCGCGCGCAACCCTGTTCAAGCGCGTCGTGCGCTGGAAGCCGTCGGGTCGATCGCGCAGCACCGTCGCGATGGTCTCGGGGTTCGTGAGGACGAGGAAGCGGCGGCCGGCAATGCTGAGCTGGTACATCTCGCCGTACTTGCGGCTCCATTCCTCGGCAATCAGGTGCAGCCGGCTGGCGTCGAGCTGGAGCGCGTTGCCGAGGAACGGCAAGCCGCGCGGTCCGGGCAGATCGCGAATGCGTCTTGTCGCCGTCTCAGCCGGCCGGTCTGCCTGAACCTGCCGTTGCAGCAAGGTTCCTCCCTGCGGGCATTATGCGCCTGTCGCGGGAAAGTGGATTCAGCGCTCGGCTACCATGCCGGGCATGGCAGTCGTTCGTGCACTGCTCATCACTGATGTCGTAGACAGCACCAGGCTCTCCGCCACGCTCGGCGATGCCGCCACCGCGAGACTGTGGGCGGCGCACGATCGCCTGGCGCGCGATCTGCTGCGCGACACGGGCGGCCGGGAGATCGACAAGAGCGACGGCATGCTGTTGCTGTTCGATACCGCCTCCGCCGCGGTGCGCTACGCGTTCGCCTACCACGGCGCCCTGCGCACGCTCGAGGTGCCGATCAAGGCGCGCGCCGCCCTGCACGTCGGTCCGATCGTGCTGCGCGAGAACAGCGCCGCGGATGTCGCGCTGGGCGCAAAGCCGCTCGAGGTCGATGGCATCGCAAAGGCGGTGGCCGCGCGTGTCATGGCGACGGCGCAGGGCGGGCAGACGCTGCTGACATCGGAGGCCGGCGCCGCGCTGCGCGACACGCCGCTGAAGTCGCACGGCTATTGGCGCATGAAGGGCATCGCCGAGCCGCTGGAGGTGCTCGAGGCGCGGCCGGCCGCGGGCGAGTTCGTCGAGCCGCTCGAAGGTGCGAGCGCCTATCGCGTCGCGCGCTCGGGCGAGGTCTGGCTGCCCGTGCGCGAGATCAAGCACCGGCTTCCCGCGGAGCGCGATGCGTTCGTCGGCCGGCATGACCAGCTCGCCGATCTCGCCGCCCGCTTCGCGGCTGGCGCGCGCCTGGTTTCCATCCTCGGCATGGGTGGCAGCGGCAAGACGCGCCTCGCGACGCGCTTCGCGTGGGCGAATCTCGGCGAGTTTCCGGGCGGCGCCTGGTTCTGCGACCTGGTTGCCGCGCGCAGCCTGGACGGCATCGCGCGCGCGGTGGCCGATGCACTCGACGTGCCGCTCGGCAAGGACGACCCGCTGGCGCAGCTCGGCGCTGCCATCGGCGCGCGCGGCGCGTGCCTCGTGATCCTCGACAACTTCGAGCAGGTCGCGCGCCACAGCGTCGAGACGCTCGGCCGCTGGCTCGATCGCGCCGCGTCCGCACGCTTCCTCGTCACCACGCGCGAGGTGCTCGGCCTGCCGGGAGAGCAGACCATCGCGCTGCCGCCGCTGCCGCCGATGGACGCGGCGACGCTTTTCGGCACGCGCGCCAAGTCCGCCAACCAGAATTTTGATCCGAGCGCGGAAGATACGGCAGCGATCGCTGAGCTCGCCAGGCTGCTCGACGGCCTGCCGCTCGCGATCGAGCTGGCCGCGGCGCGCGTGCGGGTGATGGCGCCAAAGTCGCTCCTCGCACGCGTCAGCGAGCGCTTCAAGCTGCTCGCCTCCAGCGGCAGCCGCCGCGATCGCCAGGCGACCTTGCGCGCCACCTTCGACTGGTCTTGGGATCTACTGAGCGCCACAGACAAGGCGGCGTTCGCGCAGCTCTCGGTGTTCGAGGGCGGATTTACGCTCGCCGCCGCCGAGGCGGTTCTCGATCTGGACGACGGGGCGTGGGCGGGCGATGCCGTGAATTCGCTGGTCGACAAATCGTTCGTGCGCAGCGTCGGCACCGAGCGCTTCGATCTGCTGGTGAGCGTGCAGGAGTACGCCGCCGAGCACTTGCGCACCGAGGGGCGCTTCCCCGGCAGCGGTCCCGCCGCCGCGGCGGCGGCCGAGGAGCGTCACTGGAAATATTTCGCCGGGCTCACCGAGCATCAGGCCATCGCGCAGCGCTGCATAGAAACGGACAACCTGGTCGCCGCATGCCGGCGAGCGTGCGCGCGTGGCGCGACGGTGGACGCTGCCGGTGCGCTCGAGCGCGCGTGGGCGGCGATCAAGCTGCGCGGGCCCTACCGCGTGGTCGCGGAGCTGGCACCGACCCTCCTCGCCCAGTTGCAGGACCGCAGGGTGCGAGCTCGCGTGGAACTGGTGAGCGGGGACGCGCTTGCCGGCTGCGGAAACCCCAGAGAGGCGCGCGCACATCTCGCCGCCGCGCTCGCGCTCGCTCGCGAAGCAGGAGACGACAACTGCGTCGCCGGCGGATTGACCCGTCTCGGTTATCTGGACACGAACGAAGGACGGATGGCGGAGGCGCGGGGAAATTTCGAGGCCGCCGTCGTTGTCGCGCGCGCCGCCGCCGATGCCGTGGCCGAGTGGGAGGGCTGCAACGGCCTCGGCAGCATCCTGCAGGCGCAGGGGCAGATAGAGCAGGCGCTCGTGCATTTCGAGGCGGCGCTCGAGGTTTCGCGCCGCATGGGCGATCGCCGGCGCGAGGGACGCACGCTCGGCAACCTCGGCATCCTGCATTCCGAGCAGGGCCGCCTCGCCGAGGCGCGCGCGCATTTCGAGTCGGCGCTCGCGCTCGCTCACGAAATCGGTGACCGGCAATGGGAAGGCAATACGCTTTGCAACCTCGGTCTGCTGTACCAGGTCGAGGGCCGCAGCGCGGCGGCGCGGCAGGCGCTCGAGCAGGGGCTCGCGGTCGCCCGCGAGCTCGGCACGCCGCGCCTGGAGAGCCTCGTGCTCTGCAACCTCGGCATCGTCTGCGACTCGCTCGGCCAGCTCGACCTTGCGCGCGCCCACCTGGAGAGCGCGATCCGCATTGCACGCGAGCTGATGGATCGGCGCTCGGAGGGGCAGTTCCTCTCCTATCGGGCGCTGGTCGACGCTCACCAGGGCAATTACGACGCCGCGCGCAGCGCTCTGGATGCCGGCGAGCAATTGCTGCGCGCCGCGAACGACAAGTTCAGCCTCGGCATCCTGCAATGCGGTCGCGCGGAGACCGAGCACCTTGCCGGCGCCAAGCAAGCGGCGGCGGATTTCCTCGCTGCCGCCGCAGCGCTGGCGGCGGAGGTCGGTGCCGGCCCGCAATCGGAGCTCGGCCAGGCGATCGCGCGCCAGCGCGCCGCTATTCGTTAACGGCGTGCCGGCCGCGAGCGGCGCCGGCGCTCGGGCGGCTTCTTGCGGATCTCGCTGCGATGCTGGCGCCGATCCTCATCCTTGAGCGCGCGCGCCTTTGCCTTCGTCGCGGTGAGCTGTGACCACTTGCCGTTCTTGAAGACGAGCTGGTAGCCGCCGGCGAGGATCTGGAACGGCCGCGTGACTTTCCCGCGGTAGTCGAACTTCGTCGAGCTGGGCTTGTGGAAGTTCTCGAAGTACGACGGATAGACGAAGTCGCTCATCTTGAAGCCGTTGACGCTGAAGCCGAGCGAGTCCGCCTCCACTGGATCGGCCGATTCGTACGCGTACGCCGCCTTTGGATCGGGGCCGAGGCTCAGCAGGTTGATCGCCGGGTCGACCAGCATCTCCACGAGCTCGTGCGACGTGGCGACGGTGAGCGACGCACCGTCGTCGGCGATGGTCTTCACGAACACTTTGGAGAGCGGGAAGCCGTCGGGCGTGAGGTCGTGGTAGGCGAGCGCGTTCGCCTGGTCCGCGGTGTCGAGGAACACCACCGCCCACGCGCCTTTCTTGAATCCGTTTGTCCTTACCAGCCGCGCCGGCGTCCCCCACACCGGCACGACATAGTCGGTCACAAACGTCTGCAGCGCCGCGATGAACTTGTCGAGATCGAGTCCGAGCGGCGTCGTCGCCTGATTGAACACCGCGATCTGCGGAATCTGTCCCTGGTCGAAGGCGGCGAATATGGGTCGTCTCGTTGCCATTCGCGTCTCACTTCCTGGTGTACGGCTTATCGATGCCCTCGCAGCTCTTGCGCGCGGCTGCCGCGGGTCCGGACTCGCCGCGCACGATGGCGCGGATCTGCCGCAGGCAGGCGTTGTCGGGCGTCAGCACCTGTTGCACCGCACGGTCGATATTCTCGACGTCCTTGTCGTCGATGTTGAAGGAAGTCGGGATCTGGTTCAATTCCCGCCTGAGATTCGCGTCCTCTACGTCTTCGAAGCCGAAATGGTAGAAGACGAGCTTGTCCTGCAGGTCGAGTTCACCTTTCGGCAGCTTGGCGAGCTTCGCACACAGCGCCGGCGGCAGATTCTGCTTGTCGGGCTCGCAGTCGGCGCTCCAGCGCAGCACGGCGCCCTTGAACTCCTCGAGGCGGTTGCCGCGGTTTTCCTGCAGCAGCGCGTCGACGGCCTCTATGACATTGGTGTCGAGCAGCCGGTCGAACGGCTTGCGCGGATCCGCCATGAGCCGTGAGGTGCCGCGCGGCTTGGTGAACGCGTCCACCAGCAGCACCACGACGCGATCGTAATTGTCGAGCTCGCCTGCCACCGCCAGCTCGAAAAGCGCCCGCTTGACGGACTTCAGACCCAGGTTGTCGGAATTGCCGCCATCGAACATATGCACATAGCGCTCGCAGCTTTCCGCCTGCGCCGGCGTGGCGTGGGCGCACTCCGGGACCAGCTCGGTGCGGAAGTCGCGCAGCGTCATGTACGGAAAGACCACCGGGAAAGCGGAGGACGCCGCGACGGCGCGCGCGATGGAGTACGTGGCGATCGGCGAGTTGACGCGCGTGCGGAAGTCCTCCTCGGTGAACGTGAACACGCTGCCGAACGCATACGGATCGGCGAGCGGCCCGCTCTCGATCGCCTGCTCGGTGGTGTTGGTCGAGTTGATGATGAGGTACGGGCGCTGCGGGTTGATGTCCTGGAAGGTGAGCGCGAAGCCGAGGAAGCCCCGGTCGTACAGGTTGTTCTGGAAGGTCTGCGCCATGATGTCGGCGCGGTTGTAGGCGGTGAACCAGTAGAGCACGATATTGTTCGGCCGGAACCAGTTGCCCATCCAGCGCGCGACGTAGTTGCGGGTCATGGCGTTGCGCGCCACCTCCGGGTTCCAGGGGCGCAGATTCGTGAGCTGCGCCTGTTCGCAGAGCTCGACGACGCGCTCGGCTGCCGTCTTCGCCTCGGCGAAGGCGGCGCGCAGCAGTTGCCGCTCGGACGGGTCGAGCGGCGCGCTGCAGGTAAGCGTCGCGCTCTTCGCATCGAGCGTCAGCTTGCCGGCCGGGAGCGTCTTGCCGGCCGCCGCGGCGAGCGGCGCGAGCGCGCCCGTGAGCGGCAGGCTCTGGTCGCGCGAGACCGCGTAGTAGGCCGCCGGCAGCGAGCCGCCGGAGACGGAAGACATCACGTCGACCTCGCGCAGCAGGTCGACGTCGTCGTATACCGTCTGCAGCTTGAGCATCGTCGCCTCGGCGAGATGCGCGGCGCGCGAGCCTCCGCCCGAGAGCGCGAGAAAGAAAAGCACGCGGTCGTTGCCGCGCCGCCCGTCGACCGCGAACGTCGCCCTCCCCTTGAGCGGCGGCCCGATGCGCAGGCTCGCCCCCGCGGCGGGCTCCGGCGGCCGCAGCGGTTCGTTGCTGTACGAATAAAGCGTCGTGCAACCGGCGCAGAGCGTGAAGGTCGGCCAGCACAAAGCCGCGATGGCGTGTTGCCAAGCTACGCATGACCTGCTCATTCGGCGAGCCCTCCCCAAGGTCGCGTCGCCGTGCTGGCCGACGCGATCAGCCTACGCGGCTCGCCGCTCGCTTTCTTATCGGCGCGTCGGAAATTGGAGGTGAATATTCACCACGCCAGCCAAGACCGGCGCAGCAGCGCGGTCGCGTCTTACGCGCGCAAAAGCCCCCGTACGTTCGTCGCCAGCATTTCGACCGCATATCCCTTCACCAGCCACGAGAACGAAAAGGCGACGAGCGCGATCGACTCCGGCACGAAGATCTCGCGCGCGGTGTAGCCGTTGTAGGCCGCCCAGGCGATGCACGCCACGATCGTCGCGCCGCAGGCGATATACAGCTTGTTGCGCCAGCCGGTCGTCTCCGTCTTGCCGTCCGGTCGTATCCGGAAGAGCCACAGCGCGAAGACGGCGAACATGGCGAAGAGCACGATTGCCGCCGCGTGATGGATGACGCCGGTCGTACGCGCCCACCACGCGAGCGGCGGCACGTCCGCGGGCGCCGCGGTCGGGAAGAACGCCACCGCGAGCGCCGCGAAGCCCGCGATGATGGCGACGGCCCGATCGGCCTTGTGATGCGCATTGTCGAAGCCGCGGTAGGTGAAAAGGAAGAGCGCGAGCGCGACCAGCATGCCAACGAACGCGGCGACCGCGCCGGTGTAGTAATAGGCGCTGATTGACTCGAGGCTGCGCCAGCGCGCGCGCCCGTCGCGCTCGATGGCGATGAGGACGAGAAGCGCGGGCAGCAGCAGGCCGATCCAGCCGATCAGGCGCCTGTGCGCGTCTCCCGAGAGGTCGTCGGGCCTGGCCGGATTCGGCCGCACGTCGGTAAGTTTGATCATTGCTAAGCGTGTTTAGTCAGCCACAGCACAATGAACAGTACCCCGACGACGACAGCCAGCACCTGATCCACGGCCGTGATGTGCACCTTGAGCGCAGCGACGTCTTCCTGGGTGAACGGCCTTATCGGCAGATCGGCTTCAATCGCTCTTAGCGCCTTGAACTTTTGCCTGTAGATGTCACCGAACGCGCGCATGTGCAGGGCCCATGCGATGCACACTGCAACGCCCACCAGGCCGACCAGGGCTTGCACCGCCGCTCGCAGGTCCTGCAGCAGGCCGTCCTTTCCCGCCAATGCCAGGAACGTAAAGAGCGTTGTAAGTAGCGTGATATAGAACGCTCGCACGGTCTCGTGCCTGGCGCCGATGCGGCCCAAATCCTCGACGTAGCTGCCGTAGATGGCGGAGCTTGCAGTCAGTTCCTCCGGGGTCATGTGCAATGCTCTCCCATTAGCGAGTCGCCGGCTCAGAACCAGTTGTGCACGATCTTGTTGTCCTTCTTGAGCTGGCTGTTCGGATCCTCGACGAACACCGTGCTCTCCGGCCGCAGGTTGCATTTGCCGCCTGCGCCGAGCACGGTGGCAAGCGCATATTGCTTCGCGTTCTTCCCGCTCGCGGAAAACTCCGCGAGCCGCAGGTACTTGTCGCCGCCGCTCGTTACGAATTGCTTGAAGCTGCTGCTCGCCACGCCGGCCTCTCTCTCCGCTGACCACGTGACCAGGCGCCGGTAGATCTTGGGATACAGCACGCTTCCCTTATCGGTGCCGGAGACGACATTCATCCCGGCGCCGGAGCGATACAGCAGCTTGAAGTCGAGCGTGCCCACCGTGCTCGCAAGCGCCTTCGCCACGCGGCCTTTGGCCTTGCCCGTGGTCCAGGCCTTGAGCACCGCCTTGATCTCGTTCGGCTTCATGCTGTCGTAGAAGCTTGGATACACCCAGCCTTCGCGCACAAGCCACAGGTTCACGTTCTTCTGCTTGATCCAAATGTCGCCGACGAGGCGCGCGTACGTATCGAAGACATCGGTCGGCTCGTTGACCACCGTGGTGACGGTACAGCCAATCGTCTGCTTGCCGGACTGTGACACGAACTCGAGCAGCGCAAAGGCCGCCGACTCCGCCCAATGCTGCCGATACCGGTGCGAGAGCGCGCTATAGGCGTCCACCACCTGCTTCGGCAGGCTCGCCTTCACCGACTTGCCGAGCGGCGAGGGCTGATAGTGCAGCTCCGGCGCGTCGATGCCCTGGAGCCGCACGCGCACGCGTCCCTGGCCGTCGATCGGCGCCTTCGCGCCCTGGCGGCCGTGCACCAGCGCACCCTCGAAAGCATGCGTGGTCTTGAATGGTCCGCCGGGCGATTGCTGGAAGTGAAACGCGTCCACGCCGACCAGGATCACCGCGGTGTCGGCGTCGGAAGTGCCTTTCGGCCAGAACTGGCCGACGTCGATCGTGCCTTTGACGCGCAGGAGTCCCATGCGCGCCTAGCTTAGGCATTCGCGGGCCGCGGGCGTTATCGGCGCGTCCGAAACCGCTGCCGCACCCTCCGCGTGCAATAAAACGCAAAAAAGCGCCGCTTTCCAGGGCAATGCGCTGGTCTGCGTTGTGCTTTTCCTATGGCCGAGCAGGAAGAAGAAGTAGAAGAAGGAGCGCGCATGCACCAACTCACCCTCGTCTTCGAAGTCCTGCTTATCGTCGCCATCGCCGCCGGCATCTTCATCGGCTGGGATGGCGGCAGGAAGAAAGATCGCCGCCCGCGCTAGGCGGCGTTGAGGGCGTGCGCCCGCGCCACGGCGGCGGTGCGCGTCTCGACGCCTAGCTTCTCGTAGATCCGCTGCAGGTGCTTGTGGACGGTGCGCGGGCTGATCTCAAGGATCGCGCCGATGTCGCGGTCGGTCTTGCCCGCGGAGAGCCAGCGCAGCACGTCGTGCTCGCGCGGCGTGAGCTGCCAGGCCTGCGCCGGCGCCCAGCCGGCGCGGCCGAGCGCGGCGCAAAGCCGATAGAGGTTGCCGAGGTGCGGGCGGATCAGCTCGAGCGCGTCGCGTTCTTCGTCGGCGAAGCCGCGGCCGCGCCGGTTGAAGACGAAGCTCACCAGCAGCCGCTGGTCGACGTGGATCGGCATCGCCATCGCGTGGTCGATGCGGATCGCGCGGTAGTAATCGTTGTATAGGCCGCTCTCGCGGAACTCGGCCTGCGGCACCAGATCGTCGACGCGCTTGGTCACCGCGCGCAGGTTGCGGCCGTGCTCGCGCACGAGCGGATGCTCGTGGAAATAGTGATCGAAGCGGGCCACGTCCCGGGCGGAAAGCGCGCCCGGCACGTCGCTCACCACCGCGCGATGGCCGCTGTCGAGGTTGCAGACCGAGAGCGTGGTGAGCTCGGAGGCGACGAGCCGCGGCAGGCAGGCGACGCCGCGGCGCGCGAAGTCGTCGCTCTTCACGCAGCCCTCTCCGATCACGTGCAGCGCGGCGAGCGAGCGGTCGATGGCCTGGCGGGAAAGCACGCCGGACATGCTGCGCCGGCCGCAGTTGCCTGTCAACCTACTAGTAGGTAAGCTCGTGGCGATGGCCCCCTCGCAGCGCATCCTGGACCTCGCCGAGCACCTGGTGCAGACGCGCGGCTACAACGGCTTCAGCTATGCCGACATCGCCGCCTCGCTCGGCGTCACGAAGGCAAGCCTGCACTACCATTTTCCCGCCAAGGCCGCGCTCGGCAGAGAGCTCATCGGCCGCTACGAGCGCAACTTCCTCACCGCACTCGCGGCGATCGACGCCAGGGCGAAGAGCCCGCGCGAGAAGCTGCGCCGCTACGCCGGCATCTACGCCGACGTGCTGGCGCAGGGGCGCATGTGCCTCTGCGGCATGCTCGCCGCGGAGTACACGACGCTGCCGAAGGCGATGCAGCAGGAGCTCAAGCACTACTTCGCCGAGAACGAGCGCTGGCTTGCCGCGGTGCTGGAGGAGGGCCGGCGCTCGGGCGGACTCGCGTTCGCGGGCAGCGCACGCGACGCCGCGAGCCTGCTCGTCAGCTCGCTCGAGGGCGCGATGTTGCTCGCGCGCTCGCACGGCAACGTGAAGCGCTTCCGCGCGCTCGCCGAGCGGCTGGTCGCGCACCTCGCCGCCTAGGACGTACGCAATCTTCCCCATATCGCGCCGGCCCGCGCGGCGCCAGCATGGGCGCGCTTTTCTCACCAAAGGAGAACGCTCATGAAGCTGGACGGCAGGAGCTTCGCCGGCATCGTGGTCGAGTGCGGCAAGCAGGCGGGTGACGCCGAGATCATCACCTTCAGGAACGGGCGCTTTCACTCGAGCGCCTGCACGGCCTACGGCTACGGCGACGGGCCGTACAAGGCGAGCGCGGCGCAGGACGGGCTCGCGTTCGAGGCGGAGACCGAGAGCCCGCAATACGGCAAGCTGCTGTGGCGCGGGATCGTGCGCGGCAATCGCCTCGACGGCACGCTGACTATGCTCAACGACGGCAAGCCGGCCGCGGAAAAGTGGGTGATCGCGGGAGAACCGCAATGAAAACCGCCCACAGCCACAAGGCCGAGTGGAAGAACTTCGGCGCCGCGGACGAAGTGCGCCGCTTTCCCAACGGGCGCGTCGAGCTCGTCAACATCGGCGGCGCGGCGATCGGCCGCGCCGTGTTCGAGCCCGGCTGGCGCTGGGCGACCTCGGTGCAGCCGCTCGCCGGCACCAGGAGCTGCGAGGCGCCCCACTTCCAGTATCACGTCTCCGGGGTGCTGCGCATCCGTATGGACGACGGCACCGAGTTCGACTGCAAGGCGGGCGACGTGTCGCTCCTGCCCTCGGGTCACGACGCCTGGGTGGTCGGCGACGAGCCGGCGGTGGTGGTCGACTTCCAGGGCATGCTCGACTACGCGCGCGCGAAGTAGCTTGTTCCGGGCGCCCCGCGCCCTCATGTGAGTAACGAACGCTCCCCGGCCTTCCGGCCGGTGGGCCGTCCGCCGCCGAGCGGCTACGCTTCCTCGCATGACGACCGATCTTCTCTCGCAGTTTTCCGACGCCCTTGCGGCGCGCGCCGGGGCCGTGCAGGGCACCATCGCCGCGGTGCGCCTGGCGCACGGGCGGCACCTGAGCGCCACCCTCTGGCAGCCGGACGTGGCGATCGCTTCCGAGCAATCGCTCCCTCGCCGCGACGAATTCGAGCTCGTGCTCGCCGGCGGCGCGGCAGCCAAGGCGCGACTCGCCGGCCGGGACGCGGGCACCAACATAGCGGCGCTACGCATTGATCAGCCCGCATCTTTGCCGATGTTGCAGAACGCCGAGCCGACAGCAGGCGCGCTGGCGCTCGCCTACGGCGCCGATGGCGCAGGCGGTGCGCGTGCGCGCCTCGGCATCGTGAATGCCGCCGGTCCCGAATGGGCCTCCAGCGCCGGCGGGCGTATCGACCGCTACATCGTGCTCGACATCGAGCTTGCGCGCGCGGAGGAGGGCGGGCCGGTGCACGACGCGGCCGGAGCGCGCCTCGGCATCAGCACGTTCGGCCCGCGCGGGCGCGTGCTGGTGATTCCGGCGGCGACGATCGAGCGCGTGCTGCCCGAGCTGCTGAAAGGCGGACGCATCGCGCGCGGCTGGCTCGGTGTCGGCTTGCAGCCGGTGGCGGTGCCCGATGCGCTGAAGGAGCAAGCCGGTGAGCCGGGCGGCGCGATGGTGATGTCGATCGCGGCGGACAGCCCGGCCGCGAAGGCCGGCCTCGTCGCCGGAGACATCGTGCTGTCGGTGAACGGCACGCCCGCATACCGGCTGCGCCGCATCGCGGCAGCGCTCGCCGAAGTCGGTCGCATCGCCGAGCTGCGCGTGATCCGCGGCGGCAAGCTCGTGTCCGTGCAGGCGACCATCGAAGCGCGGCCCGCATGATCCAGGCGGTGAAGCCGCTGGCGGCACGCAAGCTGCGCGTCGCGATCCGAGTTGAGGATGCGATGCTCGCGGCCGAGCTGCGCACGCTCTTCCTCGCGGCGGGTCACGAGGTGGTGGCCGCGGAGCCGGCGGACATCGTCATGAGTGACGCCAAGGCTGGTTTTGCCGCGGCGAGCGATCCTGACGCGCTCCTCACGCCGCGCGAGCTCGAGGTGCTCGGCGCGATCGGCGACGGCCACACGAACAAGGCGATCGCGCGCAAGCTCGGCATCTCG
>DASSLQ010000246.1:0-11136 GCA_035689325.1 Burkholderiales bacterium
GGCTTCCCATGCCCGGGTGCTCGCCGGCGAGCCGACCGTGATCGAGACGCAACGCGTGCGTCCGGACGGCCGGCACGTCGAGCTCGAGCTGCGCGGCGTGCCGGTGCAGTATCGCGGCAAGCCGCACGTGCTGTACATCGGCCGCGACATCAGCGAGAGGAAGCGCGCCGAGGACGCGCTGCGCGCGAGCGAGGAGCAGTACCGCTCGATCTTCAACGCCACCACCGACGCGCTTGTGCTGCGCGACGCCCAGGCGCGCATCGTCGACGTCAATCCGGCGTTCCTCGAGATGAGCGGCTACACGCGCGAGGAAGTCGTCGGCAACGACCGCTGGATCTTCGCGCTGCCCGAGCTGAGCGCCCGGGCGAGGGAGATGCACGGCCGCGTGATCGCCGGCGAGACGGTGCACTTCGAGATCAAGGCGCGGCGCAAGGACGGCACGCTGATCGACGTCGAGATGCACGCCGCACCGATCCGCTACCGCGGCGTGTCGCACGCGCTCGGCATGGCGCGCGATATCACGGCGAAGAAGCGCGCCGAGGCCGAGCGCGCCCAGCTCGAGGCGCAGCTGCGCCAGGCGCACAAGATGGAAGCGATCGGCCAGCTGACCGGCGGCATCGCCCACGACTTCAACAACATCCTCACCGGCATTCTCGGCTACGCTCGCCTCGCGGCGGAGCGCCCGGCGGCGGCCGGCGATCCGAAGCTCGCCCGCTCGCTCGAGGAAGTCGAGCTCGCCTGCAACCGCGCACGCGAGCTGATCCAGCAGATGCTGATCTTCAGCCGCGGGCGGCGCGGCGCGCCCCGCGTCATCGCGCTCGCGCCGCTGGTGCGCCAGTCGATTCGCCTGCTGCGCTCGTCGTTCCCTTCGACCCTCGAGATCGCCGCCGACCTTTCCGCGGATGCGCCGGCGGCGCTCCTCGACCCGGTGCAGGCGGACCAGGTGCTGATGAACCTCTGCATCAATGCCCGCGACGCCATGCACGGGCAAGGCAGCGTTCGCATCAGCCTCGGGCCGGTGACGCTGCTCGACGCGGTCTGCGCGAGCTGCCGGGCGCGCGTCGCCGGCAACTTCGTGCAGCTTGCGGTCGCGGACAGCGGGCCGGGCATCCGCCCCGACGTGATGGACCGCATGTTCGAGCCGTTCTTCAGCACCAAGGAGCTCGGGCAAGGCAGCGGCATGGGCCTGTCGATCGTGCATGGCATCGTCCACGAATCCGGCGGCCACGTCCTGGTCGACACCGGCTCGGGCGGCGCGCAGTTCCGGCTGCTCTTCCCCGCCCTCTCGGCGCAAGCCGGCAGCGAGGAGCCCGCGCCACGCCGCGCACCGTTTGCGCCGCTACGGCTCAGCGGCCGCGTGCTGCTGGTCGACGACGAGGACGTCGTGGCGAGCTTCATGTGCGAGCGTCTGCAAGGCTGGGGGCTCGATGTCACGGCGCTCTCGAGCGCTGCCGAGGCGCGCGAGCTGTTCGCGCGCGCGCCGCAGAATTACGACATGGTGGTGACCGATTACGCCATGCCGCGCATGAACGGGCTCGAGCTCGCCCGCGCGCTGCGCGCGATGCGGCCGGCCTTGCCGCTCATCCTCTACACCGGCTACGCCGACAGCATCCCCGAGGCCCAGCTGCACATCGCGGGCGTCGAGCTCCTGCACAAGCCGATCGACGAGAAGGCGCTGCTCGCCGCGCTGCGCCGCCACCTGCAGGCGGCGGCGTGATCGCGGCCGGCCGCTGGTTTGTCGATTCGGCGGCCTGCCGTTCGACCAGATCGGTATCCACCGACCGGAGACAGACCATGCGATACCTATCGATGATCCGTATCGACGAGAAGCGCGGCCTCGCGCCGAGCGAGCAGCTCATGCAGGACATGGGCAAGCTGATTGACGAGATGATCCGCGCGGGGGTCCTGATCAGCACCGCCGGGCTGCGTCCCACGGCAGAGGGCGTGCGCGTACGCCTGCGCCGCGGCAAGCTGTCGACGACCGACGGGCCGTTCACCGAAACCAAGGAGGTGATCGGCGGCTACGCGGTGCTCGAGGCGAAGTCCATGCAGGAAGCCATCGAGCTCACCAAGCGCTTCCTGCGGGTCCACGGCGACGAATGGGACATCGAGTGCGAGGTGCGGCAGCTCGACGGGCCCGAATTCGGCGCCGAGGCCTGAGGCACTGATACAAATCCACAACAAACTGTTTCCCTAGCGAAGCACGCAGCGGCGTAGGCTCGCTCGCATGATCGATGTTGCGCGCTATGCGAACGTGCATCGCCACGGCGTGCTCGACGTGATCCTTCCGATCCAGCAGCTCGAGTTCGGCATTCCCATCACGCTGCGCGAGCAGCCCGACCTGCTCGACATTCCCACCTTCTATCAGCGGCGCGCCGGGAACTTCTGGGTGGCGCTCGATGGGAGCCAAGTGGTTGGCACGATCGCGCTCCTCGACATCGGCAACGGCGAAGGCGCGCTGCGCAAGATGTTCGTCAGACCGCCGTATCGGGGAGCGGTGGTCGGCGTCGCCCGCCGCCTGCTCGACACGCTGCTGTGCTGGTGCGAGATCCAGCGCGTCGGCCGGCTCTACCTCGGCACGACGGCCAAGCTGCGCGCCGCGCAGCGCTTCTACGAGAAGAATGGCTTCCGCAGGATCGAGCGGCGCGAGCTGCCGGGCGCGTTTCCGCTCATGGCGGTGGATAGCCTGTTCTACCGGCTCGATCTCGCCGGGAGCTGAGGCCCGCGGCTTCGCTCGATCAGCACGGAATCGCCGAACTCGTGGGTGCGGTAGCCGTGCGCTTCGAGTTCGGCGCTCGCCCGCGCCAGGGCAGCATCATCCTGGAATGCTCGCAGCAGTTGATAGTGGCTCTCCTGCGGCTCGTGCGTGCCCGAGAGGACCGCGTCCACAACGCGCAGTCTCCAGCCGGCGGCCACACGCTGGTCGGCAAGCCCAGGGCCCGCGACTCCGCGTGCATGCTCGAGCGCGCGCACCACGGTGGTGCCGATGGCGACGATACGGCCGCCGCGCGCCTTGGCGGCGCGGATGGCCGCAGCGGTCGCAGCGGGCAGGCGATAGGGCTCGTCGAGCGGCAGGCGCGCATCGAGCGCCGGATCGCCGGTCGACGAGATGCCGGCGGCGAGCGTAAGTGTCGCGAAGCCGACGCCGCGGCGGCGCAGGCGCTCGAGCGAGCGCCAATCGAGCGCGAATCCCGCCGATGGCGCCTCGAACGCGACCGGCAGCGCGGCGATCGGCGTCCACACGTCCCAGAGCGACAACGCCTCGTGCAGATAGGCGTACTGGATCGGCCGGCCGTGGCGCGCAATCCCGGCCCACACCGCGCCCGCATCCCCTGCGAAACGCAGCGCGACGAGACGCGGATGGCCGAGCTCACCGCGCACGCTGGCGGTAAGCGGGCCGAGGGCGAGGCGCTCGCCAAGCGCGAGCGGCGGCGGCAACGGGCGCTCTTCCGTGCGCGTGCGCCAGTCGCCCGCGCCAAATACCACCGCCGAGAACGAAACGTCCTCCGCCGCGAGCGAAGCGCGGCCGGCAAGGCGTACTTCGATCGGGGCGCCGCTCGCGAGATGCGTGCCGTGGAGGCTCGCCGGTAGGGTCGCGGCATCGTTCGCGACGACGACATCCCCGGGCCGCAGCTGCTCGGTCCATTCGGCGCGCGGGACGTGCGCGATCGCGCCGCCTGCGTCGATGACGAGCAGGCGCGCGTCGCCTGGCCGCTGGACCGCCTGCGCGGCTGCGATCAGGCGTGCTCCTTCGCCAGGGCGGCTTCGATGGCGTCGATGAGCTCGCGCGCCGAGCTTTCCGGTCGCTTGAGCGTCGCCGGATCGGCATCCGGGACGGCGAGCGCGTGCAGCGGCGTGTCCATGTCGCCCGGATCGAGCGCAAGGAAGCGCACACCGTCCGCGGCGAGCTCCTCGTTCCAGATCGCGCTCATGTGCCGCAGCGCCGCTTTGGAGGCGCCGTAGGCACCCCACTGCGCGTACGCGTTGATCGCCGCATCGCTCGACACATTGAGCACCACCGCGCCGCGACCTTCGCGCGCCGACGCGGTGAGCGCACCGAGCAGCGCCTTGGTGAGGCGGAATGGGCCCACGACGTTCGTCGCGAGCGCGAGCTCCAGCTGCTCGCATTCGGTGTCCGCAAGCAGCGCGAGAGGCACCGCGCCGAGGCTCGAGGCGTTGTTGACGAGGACATCCAAGCCGCCGAGCGCCGCGGTGATCTGCAGCGCAATCGGGTGGATGTCGTCCTTGCGCGCGACGTCGCCCACGATGCCGTGCGCGCCGGAGGCGCGGCCGGCCTGCGCCACCGCGCTCGCCGTGCGCGCAACGAAGGCGACGCACGCGCCGCGGCGGCAGAACTCGCGCACCAGCGCGCGGCCGAGGCCGGAAGTGCCGCCGGTAATGGCTACTCTCAGATGGTTCATGGCGGCACAGCCTACAAGTTAAAGTTAGCTTGAAGTCAAGCCCCGTCTGGATTAGGCTCGCGTCATGGACGAGCTGCTCACCATCCAGGAGATTTCCCGGCGCAGCGGGGTGGCGGCCTCGGCGCTGCGCTTCTACGAGGAGCGCGGCCTCGTCAAGTCGCAGCGCTCGGGCGCCGGGCACCGCCGCTTTGCGCGCGCCGTGCTACGCCGCATCGCCTTCATCGTCTTCGCGCAGCGCGTCGGGCTGTCGCTCGACGAGATCGGCGCCGCGCTCTCCAAGCTCCCCGCGAGCCGTGCGCCGACCGGCACGGACTGGGCGCGGCTCTCGGGCGAATGGCGCACGCGCATCGACGAGCGCATCGCCGAGCTCGAGCGGCTCAAGGCCGGACTCACCGAGTGCATCGGCTGCGGCTGCCTGTCGCTCGGCCGCTGCCAGTACGCCAATCCCGCGGACCGCGCGGGCCGCGCCGGCCCGGGGCCGCGCTACTGGATCGGCGACCGGATGCTCAAATCCTGACGAGCGCGGCTCAGCCGAGCTCGCGCGAGCTTTCGATGACGCGCGAGACCAAGCCGTATTGGATCGCCTCCTCGGCGTTCAGCCAGAAGTCGCGCTCCATGTCGGCGAGCACTTTCGCGAGCGGCTGCCCGGTCTGCCTGGAGATCACTTTCGCAATGCGCTCGCGCGTACGCAGGATCTCTTTCGCCTGGATCGCGATGTCGGTCGCCGGGCCGCCGGCGCCGCCGCCCGGCTGATGGATCATGAAGCGCGTGTTCGGCAGGCAGACGCGGTTCTCCTTCGGCGGCGCGAGGAAGATGTGCGTGCCGGCGCTCGCCACCCAGCCCGTGCCAATTGTCGTCACCTTGGCGCTGACGAAGCGGATCACGTCGTGGATCGCGTCGCCGGACTCGACATGGCCGCCGGGCGACGAAATGAGCATGCTGATCGGCGCGTCCGACTCCTCGGCCAGCGCGATCAGGCGGGTGCACGTGGCGCGTGCAAGGGCGTGGGTGATCTCGCCGAACACCATCACGAAGCGCGATTTGAAGGCGAGGCGCTCGGCGATCGCTTCGATGTGCTCGGCGGGTTCGGGCTTTTCCTCGTTGGCGTCCATGGCTTGCTCCTGGTAGGGTCGGCCGTGATGGTACAACGCGGCGCGGCCGCCTTTTGATTCAGGCAGTTGCAAAGTCGATTGCCGATCGGGCGCGGCCGTTATATTTTTTTCGGGCCATGGCGGTGAAGCGCTTTGCCCGGATGTCCGACCTCGGCGTGCAGCCGCGGCAGTTCGCGGCGCTGCGGCGCCTCGACACGCCGCAGAAGATCCAGTCGTTCCTGCACGCCCTGCGCCAGAACTTCGAGCACGACGGCGAGACCTGCCGCCCGGTAGGCGAGGTGCTGAAGAGCGGGCGCGCGCACTGTATCGAGGGCGCGATGCTGGCGGCGGCGGCGCTCTGGGTGCACGGTGAGCCGCCGCTGGTGCTCGACATGCGCGCCGAGCACGACTTTGACCACGTGGTCGCCCTCTTCAAGAGGAATGGCCTCTGGGGCGCGATCTCCAAGACCAACTGCATCGGGCTGCGCTGGCGCGACCCGGTGTACCGCAGCCTGCGCGAGCTCGCGATGTCGTACTTCCACGAGTACTACAACGGCCGCTCGCACAAGACCCTGCGCGAGTATTCGGTGCCGTTCGACCTGCGCCGCATCGATCCGGCGGTCTGGGTAAGCGGCACGAAGAATTGCTGGCTGGTCGGCGACAGGCTCGACGAGATTCGCCACTTCAAGCTGGTGAGCGGCCGCCACCTCAAGAGCGTGACGCGGCGCGATCCGTTCGAGCGGCGCCTCGGCGCCATCGGCCAGTACCGCAAGCCGCGCGCGCTGCTCGAAAAGCTCGCCCGGCTGAAGAAAAAGCGCCGCAAGTAATTGCGACCCCGGGTCCGAATTATTTTTCGGGCTGCTTCTCCTCCACCCGGCCAATCTTGTCCAGCGCGACCTTGAGCCGCGCGGCGTCGCGCTCCCAGTACTTGGCGAATTCCGGCGCATCGAGGTAGGCGACCGGCGTCTGTACCTTGTCCATCCCCGCGCGGAATTCTTCGGAGTTGGCCGCCTCGCGCACCGCCTGGCGTAGTCTGCTGAGCACCGGTGCCGGCGTCGCCGCGGGAGCGAACACGCCGGACCAGATGTAGAACTCGGCGTCGTAACCCTGCTCCTTGAAGGTCGGGATATCGGGCAGGAGCTTCAGGCGCTCTGTGCCCCAGCTCGCGAGCGCGCGCATCTTGCCGCCCTTGATATGCCCGATCACCGCCGCGGGGCCTTGCGCCGACGCTTCGACCTGCCCCGCGAGGAGCGCGGTCACCGCCGGCCCGCCGCCCTGATAGGGCACATGGAAAAGCTGGATGCCGGCCGCGTTGGCGAAGATCTCCATCGCCACGTGCAGCGTGCCGTAGACACCGGAAGACGAGTAGTTGATCTTCCCCGGCCGCGCCTTTGCCGCGGCGACGAAGTCCTTGAGCGTCTTGTACGGCCCATCGGCGCGCACCACGAGCACGGTCGGGTCGGCCGTCACCAGCGCAATCGGCGCGAAGTCGCGCATCTCGTAGGGCGGCTCCTTGCCGTTGATGCGATCCGACACCGGGAAGATGGAGATGGACGAGAGGCCCATCAGGATTGTGTAGCCATCGGGCGCGCTCTTCGCGACCGCCGCCATGCCGACGGCGCCGCCGGCGCCGGTGCGGTTGATGACGACGACCGGCTGCTTCAACGACTTCTGCATCACCGCGGCGAGCGGCCGGCCGACGATGTCGGCGACGCCGCCCGGCGGAAACGGCACCACCATGGTGATCGGCTTCGTCGGATAGTCCTGCGCGGCGCCTGCGGTGCAGAGCGCGGCGAGCGCGAGAAACAGCATGGTCCGCATGGATTCCTCCTCGGTCGGAAGATACACGCTGTTACAGCTCTTGCACTTTCCGCGTTCACTTCCAGCGCCTTCGCGCGTGAAATGAGCATCGCACTCACGCAAATGGAGAGCACCATGCTCAAGCAGATCCTGGTTACCACGACCGCGACGCTCGGCTTTGCCGGTACCGCGCTCGCCAATCCGCCGCACTGGGCGCCCGCCTACGGCTGGCGCGCGCACCACCACTACTACGTCGCTCCGCGCCTGGTCTATGTCGTCCCGGCGCCGCGTGTCGTGTACGCTCCGCCTCCCCCGGTCGTGTACCCGTACTACGCGGCGCCGGTGGTCGTGCGCCCCGCGCCGGTCTACCCCGCGCCGCACGTCTCCGTCCGCTTCAGCTTCCCGCTGTAGACTGTCAGGATCGTTCCCGCCGCGCGACCAAGGCGGGAACGCATCCGGAGGAAGGAATTCGGGGACGGAGCCCGAACTCCGGCTAAGCGCGATTACAGACAGTTCGGGCTCCGTCCCCGAATTCCCCTGAAAGGAGACCGATGGAACGGCGCACCGTATTGAAGGCCCTGGCCCTGGCCGCATTTGCGCGCGAGGCCACGGCTGCGCCTCCAGCCAATATGAAAGGCGTCGAGGATCTGCAACGGAACTGGAAAACGCTCCTGCCCGCGGGCGCGAACGTGCCCGCGCCCAACGAGGCGTTGAAACTGTCCAAGGACGAATGGCGCAAGCGCCTGCCGTCCGAGTCGTTCCACGTGATGCGCGAGGAAGGCACCGAGCGCGCCGGCACGAGCCCGCTCAACGACGAGAAGCGTCCGGGTGTCTTCGCCTGCGCCGGCTGCGGGCTGCCGCTCTTCACCTCCGAGATGAAGTTCGAGTCGGGCACCGGCTGGCCGAGCTTTTTCACCACCATCCCGGGCGTCTTCGAGACCAAGAAGGACTATTACCTGATCTACCCGCGCACCGAGTACCACTGCATCCGCTGCGGCGGGCACCACGGCCATCTCTTCGACGACGGCCCGCAGCCCACGGGCAAGCGCTACTGCAACAACGGCGTCGCGCTGCGCTTCATCCCGCGGGACGCCAAGACTTAAGGCAGATCAATACGCACGCCGCCGGCCGGGCTAGTCTGCGCACTGTGGACTAGTCCGCGCAGCACGGGCGCCATGCAGGAAACGCAGGGCCGGTGCGCGGCAGACTCGCGCGATGCCTGCGTCACTGCAAGCGCGAATCAATCGCGGCATAATCGGTCTTACCTGCGACCTGTCGGACGCCGTCCTCACAAGGGACGGCGCTGAAACTTGAAAGGGAAAGCGATGACCGTCGCCGCCACTTTCGAGATACGGTTTACCCGGTACCTTCTACCCGATGGCCGGGAAGCCCGTGATCTCCCCTCTTTTGCCGCCGATCCCCGTGCGTTGGTGCCCGACTACCGCGCCATGGTCTTCATGCGCGCGCTCGACGCCAAGGCTGTTGCGATGCAGCGCACGGGACAGATCGGCACCTACGCCTCTACCTTAGGCAAGGAAGCGGTCGACGCCGGCATCGGCGCCGTGCTCGCCCGGCACGACGTGCTCCTCCCGAGCTACCGGGAAAGCGGCGTGCTCATGCTGCGCGGCGTCTCGCCGCATCGCACGCTCCTCTACTGGGGCGGCGATGAACGCGGCAACGTCTTTCCCGAGTCGCCGCACGATTTTCCGTTCAACGTGCCGATCGGCACGCAGATGCCGCACGCGGTCGGCGTCGCGTACGCGATGAAATTGCGGCGCGAGCCGCGCGTCGCGCTCGCCATGTGCGGCGACGGCGCGACCTCCAAAGGTGAGTTCTACGAAGCGATCAACGCCGCGGGCGCCTGGAAGCTGCCGCTCGTCGTGGTAGTGGTGAACAATCAGTATGCGATCTCGGTTCCGCGCCGCATGCAGAGCGCGGCGCAGACGCTCGCGCAGAAAGGCATCGCGGCGGGCATCGCCTGCGAGCAGCTCGACGGCAACGATTTGATCGCCGTGCGCGATGTGGTCGGGCGCGCATTGGAACGCGCGCGCGCGGGCGGCGGGCCCACGCTGCTCGAAGCAATGACCTACCGGCTGAGCGACCACACGACCGCGGACGATGCGACGCGCTATCGCAGCGCCGAGGAATTGAAGGAACAGTGGAAGCAGGAACCGATCCTGCGGCTGCGCACCTGGCTGCACGCCAAAGGCGCCTGGTCGCCGGCCGAGGAGCAGGCGCTCGCCAAGGACGCTCAAGCGCATGTGCAGAAGATGGTGCAGGCGTACCTCGACACGCCGGCGCCGGGGCCGGAGCAGATGTTCGAGCATCTTTATGCACGGCTGCCGCGGCAGTACGCCTGGCAGGCCGCCGGGCTCGGCGAGGAGACGGAGCGCGATGTCGAACATCACGCTGGTTGAGGGCATCAACCTCGCGCTCGCGCGCGCGATGGAGGACGACGATCGCGTGGTGGTCATCGGCGAGGACGTCGGCATCAATGGCGGCGTGTTCCGTGCGACCGCCGGCCTGCAGCAGCGCTTCGGCGCCGAGCGCGTCGCCGACACGCCGCTCGCCGAGGGCCTGATCGCCGGCATGGCGGTCGGCATGGCGGCCGAGGGCCTGCGCCCGGTGGCCGAGATCCAGTTCGCCGGCTTCGCCTACACTGCGATCGACCAGATCCTGAACCACGCTGGCCGGCTGCGTCACCGCACACAAGGGCGCCTTAGCTGCCCGATGGTGCTGCGCACGCCCTGCGGCGCGGGGATCCACGCACCCGAGCATCATTCGGAGAGCCCGGAAGCGATGTTCGCCCACATCCCTGGCATCCGCGTCGTCTATCCGTCTTCGCCGGCGAAGGCCTACGGCCTGTTGCTCGCTGCAATCGCCGATCCGGATCCGGTGGTGTTCCTCGAGCCGTCGCGCCTCTATCGCCGGTTCAAGGAAGAGGTGGAGGACGACGGCGAGCCGCTGCCATTGGATAAAGCGTTCGTGGTGCGCGAAGGCACCGACGTCACGATGGTCGCCTGGGGCGCGATGCTGCACGAATCGCTCAGAGCAGCCGATGAGCTCGCGGCGCAGGGCCATTTCGCCGAGGTGATCGACCTCGCGACGCTGAAGCCGATCGACTATGACACGGTGCTCGCCTCGGTGAAGAAAACCGGACGCTGCGTCGTCGTTACCGAAGCGCCGCGCACGGCGAGCCTCGCGTCCGAAATCTCGGCCAACGTATCGGAGCAGGCGCTGCTTTCGCTGCTCGCGCCGGTGGCGCGCGTCACCGCCTGGGATACGGTGACGCCCATGTTCCGGCTCGAAGAGCGCTACATGCCCAACGCCGAGCGCATCGCCACCGCCGCGCGCAAGGTACTGGAGTACCAATAGCGTGCGGGTCTTCAACCTGCCCGACCTGGGCGAGGGATTGCAGGAAGCCGAGATCGTCGAATGGCATGTGAAGCCGGGCGACGCGATCGCGTCCGACCAGGCGATGCTCTCGGTGGAGACCGACAAGGCGATCGTCGAGGTGCCCGCGCCTTACGCGGGCAAGGTGGAGAAGCTCTTCGGCGCACCCGGCGACAAGATCCATGTCGGCGCGCCGCTGGTCGGCTTCGAAGGCGCGGCGGCCGACACCGGCACGATCGTCGGTGAGCTCAGTACGAAGGCGAAGCCGGCGCAGGCAAAGGCGAGCGCACCACGCACCGAGCTCAAGGCCACGCCCGCCGTGCGCGCGCTCGCGCGCAGCCTGAACGTCGATCTCGGCAGCGTGCGGCCGACCGGGCCTGCCGGCACCGCGACCACCGAAGACGTGAAGCGCGCCGCGCGCGGCCCTTTGC
>DASSLQ010000247.1:0-10091 GCA_035689325.1 Burkholderiales bacterium
ACCGCGTCGTCCGCGAGGAACGACGCGAATGCCGCGTGGTCGCGCGCCGCCATGGTGGCGGCGAAGGCGCGCTCGGTAGCCATTACTTCTCCCGCGAGCGCTGTGCCGTCGGCGCGCGGCGCGCTGGAGCACGCGGCGAGCACGGCGGGCGCGGAAAGGAGCAGCGCGCGGCGGTTCATCGGATCGGCGGCACGTAGAGCAGCCCGCCGTGGCTCCACAGGCGGTTCAGCCCGCGCTCGAAGCCGAGCGGCTCGAGATTGGCGTCGAAGCTCTCGCCGTAGTTGCCGACCTGTCTTACGATGTTGTAGGCCCAGCGGTTGTCGAGCGCCATCATCTTGCCGATGTCGCCGCTCGCGCCGACGAAGCGCTGGATCGTGGGATTCGCGCTCTTCGCCTGCTCGTCGATGTTCTTCGAGCTGAGGCCGAGCTCCTCTGCCTCGATCATCGCGAAGAGCGACCACTTGACGATGTCGAACCAGCGATCGTCGCCGTGGCGCACCGCGGGGCCGAGCGGCTCCTTCGAGATGAGCTCGGGCAGGATGACATGGTCGTCGGGTTTCGGCGCGCGCGAGGCGCGCAGCGCCACCAGCCCGGACTGATCGGTGGTGAAGGCGTCGCAGCGGCCGCTGAAATAGGCGTTCAGCACCTCCTCCAGCTTCTCGATCACTACCGGCTTGAAGCTCATCTTGTTCGCGCGGAAGTAATCCGCGAGGTTGAGCTCGGTCGTCGTGCCCGGCTGCACGCAGATGGTGGCGCCATTCAGCTGCTTTGCGCTCTTGACGTTGAGCTTTTTCGGCACCATGAAGCCCTGGCCGTCGTAGTAGTTGACGCCGACGAAGTTGATCCCGAGGCTGGTATCGCGCGAGATGGTCCAGGTGCTGTTGCGCGCGAGCAGGTCCACTTCACCCGACTGCAGGGCGGTGAAGCGCTGCTGCGTGGTGAGCGCCGTGTAGCGCACCTTGCTCGCGTCGCCGAACACGGCGGCCGCAACTGCGCGGCACAGGTCGATGTCGATGCCGTGCCACACGCCTTTGGAATCCGGCGCCGAGAAGCCGGCGATGCCGGTGCTGACGCCGCATTGCACGTAGCCCTTGGCGCGCACCGCGTCGAGCGTCGATTGCGCCGCCGCCGGTGCCGATACGATGGCGAGGACGATGAGCCAGCGCTTCATGCCGTCTCTCCTTGGAGCAGGAACTCGCGCACGATGCCGATCTGCCCGGCGCTCAACAACGTCGGGGCATGGCCGACGCCCGGGATCTCGATCACTTTCGCCTTCGGCCCGCGGCCGCGCATCTGCTCGGCGGTGCCGCGTGCCAGCAGATCGGACTGCGCGCCGCGGATGACGAGCGTCGGGCAGCGCACCGCGTCGTAGAGGTGCCAAAGCTCCATATCCTTCTCGGGCATGCTGGCGCGAAACGCATCGCCGATGCGTGGATCATAGTGCGGCTGCCAGTGGCCATCGGCGCTGCGGCGCAGCCAGTTCTCGGCGAGGAAGCGCCATTGCGCCGCGCTGTGCGGGCCGAACGGCGCGCCGATGTCACGCATGTAGCGCTCGCCCTCGTCGAAGCTCGCGAAGACATGCCGTTCGCCGGCATAGGCGCCGATGCGCTCGAGCGCCTCGCGCGCAAGCACCGGGCCGATATCGTTCAGGATGAGCTTGTTGACCGGCGTGCCGGCCTGCGCCGCGAGCGCCATGCCGACGAGCCCGCCGAGCGAAGTACCAAGCCAGTTCACCGACTCGGTGTCAAGACGCGCGATCAGGGTGACCATGTCCGCGAGGTATTGCGGCACCGCGTAGAGCGCCGGATCGGCCAGGCGGTCGGAATCGCCGCGCCCGGCGAGATCCGGACAGGCGATGCGGAAGTGGCTCGAGAGCTCGCGCGCGAGCGGCTCGAAGTCGCGCGCGGAGCGCAGCAGTCCGTGCACGCACACCAGCACATCGCGGTTGCGCGGATCGCCCCACTCGAGATACGCGATGCGGTGCAGCCCCTGCGGCGAGGCGCACTGCACCGAGCGCCGGCGCGGTTCGCTCAAGCCCTCTTCAGCCATTGCGCGACCAGCGCTCGGCGCGCCGCTTCGGCATCGGTAGCGAGCGTCGAATAAGGCTGGCTGCGGCTACGCAGCAGCGCGAGCTTTTCCGACTTGAGGTTGGCGCCGCGCACCGGATAGCCGTAATGCGCGTAGCGCGCGCGCTCGGTCGCCGCGTCCTCTTCGTCGTACCAGATCCACTCCTCGACCAGGCGAAACGCGACCTCCTCCAGCGCGCCGTCGGCGTCGTCCGGCGCGATCAGCTCGAGCCGCCCATCGCGGTAGCGGAAATAGGTGTGCCGCTCGGCGCTCGCCGCGTAGCCGAGCCAAGCGTCCTCGCGCCGCTCGCAGACGAGCGCCAGCTCGAGCCGCCCTGCTTCACCGGTTGTGACGTACACGCCTTGGCTCGGTGGCTCGCCGCGCTCTTCATCCACCACGCGCCCATTCTCGATCACTGCGCGGCCGCGCACGCCATCGCGGTCCCACCGGGCCTCGACGCGCAGCTCGGGAAAATCGACCGAGGCCTGCGCGAACGCCGGAAATGGAATGCCTTTCGCCGGCGTGAAGCGATACTCGAGCACCGCTTCAGCATGGTGCTCGGTGTAGTCCTCGGCATCGGCGTCGCGCACGAGAAGCCAGCGCAGGCGCTCGCGGAAGTCCGCGAGCCGTCCGGCCCCCGTGACGCGCACCACCGCTGTGAACATCAGGCGCTGCTGTCGTACTTGAACGAAAGCGCGAGCCGGGCGCGGAACTGCACCACGTTGCCGTCCTCGATCTTCACGTCGAGCTTCTCGATCTCGGCAATGCGCAGGTCGTGCAGCGTGCCGGAGGCGGTGCTCACCGCGGCTTTCACCGCATCCTCCCACGATGTGCTGCTCGTACCGATGACTTGAGTAACGCGATAGACCGAGCCGCCGCCCTTCTTTGCCATGGTGGTTCCTCCTCCGGAGCGAGGGACGTCCCCCCGCCAAATCATTGTAGCCAATACCGCCCGCGCAGTTGGCGCTCGGCTTGCACCTCGACGCTCGCGCCCATGCGCACCGTGATCGCGCCCTGCAAGTCGGTACGCATTATCTGCACGCCCGCTGCGCGATAGCGCGCGAGCACCTCGGGGTTCGGGTGGCCGAAGCGGCTGCGATAACCGACCGGCACGACCGCCCAGCGCGGCGCGACGCCGGCGACGAACTCGGGCGTGGACGAGGTGCGGCTGCCGTGATGCGGCACGAGCAGCACGTCGCTCGCGAGCGTGCGCGAACCGGCGAGCATCGCCGCCTCCGCGCCGCGCTCGATGTCGCCCGTAAGCAGCATCGCGTGCTCGCGGGCCGCGACGCGCAGCACGCAGCTCAGATCATTGCGTTTCGCCGCGGGCGCGCTCGCCGGATGCAGGAAGTCGAAGCGCACGCCGTCCCATGCCCAGCCCTCGCCCGCGTGGCAGCGGCGCGCATTTGGCGCGAGAGCATTGAGCGGATGCGCGCCCGGCAGCGACGTGGCGAGCGCTGCGACCTCGACGGTCTCGAGCACCGTGGTAGCGCCGCCGATGTGATCGCCGTCTTCGTGGCTGAGCACCACGAGATCGAGCCGCGCGACGCCTTGGCCGCGCAGCGCCGGCACCACCACGCGCGAGCCGCTGTCCGATTCGGTGCCGTATGCCGGACCCGCGTCATAGAGCAGGTTGTGCTCCGCCGTGCGTATGAGCACCGCGAGTCCCTGGCCGACGTCGAACGTCGTGATCCATGCTTCTCCCGCCGGCGGGGCCGGCAACGTGACGCAGAACGCCGGCGCCATCAGCGCAAATCCGCTTGCGCGCCAGGGGATGCCGCGCGGCGCCAGCACCCAGGCCGCGCCGGCGAGCGCCGCGACCACGGTCCAAACCGGCGGCACGTGCTGCTGCCAGAGCGCGCCCGGCAGGGCGGCGCACCATTCGAGGAACTCGAGCAGCCACTGCACGAGCCAGGCGCAGAAGTGCGCGAGCGCGTCGACCGGCAGCACGGCGGCGATCAGCGCAAGCGGCGTGATCACCACCGAGACGAGCGGGATCGCCACGGCATTCGCGAGCGGACCGGCCACCGAAATCTGCCCGAACAGCAGCAGTGCGGCGGGCGCGAGGCCGACGGTGATCGCCCACTGAATCCGGGTCCATTGCGCTAGCTTGGTGCCGGGCTCGCTCCAGCCCACGGCGGCGTAGAAGATGAGCAGCACCGCGCCGAACGAAAGCCACAGCCCCGGCGCGAGCGGCGCCCAGGGATCGAAAAGCACGATCGCGCCGAGCGCGAGCGCGAGCACGCGCCACGGTGACGAGATGCGCCCGCACCAGAGCGCCACGGCGACGACGCTCACCATCCAGAAGGTGCGTTGCGCCGGCACGCCGTAGCCCGCGAGCAGCGTGTAGCCGAGCGCGCCGAGAATGGCGCCGGCGGCCGCCGCCTTGCGCGCCGGCAGGCGCAGCGTGAGCGCCGGGACGCGGCGCCAGAGCGTGGCGACGAGCCATGCCACCAGTCCGGAGACTAACGTGACGTGCAAGCCCGAGATCGACATTAGGTGCGTCACCCCCGTACGGTTGAACAGCTGCCACTCCTCGCGCGCGATGGCGCGTTGGTCGCCGACGGCGAGCGCGGCGAGGATGCCGGCCGCGGGCGTCGCGCCAAGCACCGCGTTGAAGCGATCGCGCGCCGCTTCGCGCGTGCGCTCGACGAGATCGAGGAAGGAGTTGCGCGCGCCGAGGCGGCGCGGCTCGGGCCGCGCGCGCACATAGCCGGTCGCGCCGATGCCGCGCTCGAGAAGCCACGCCTCGTAGTCGAAGCCATGCGGATTGACGAGCCCGTGCGGGCGGCGCAGCCGCACGCTGAATGCCCAGCGCTCGCCGGCATGTACCGCGGGCGCGGGTGCGGCGCCGGCATCGTCGTCGCCGGCATTCCGATACCAGCTGATGAGCAGCTTGCCGGGTAGGCGCTGGTCGCTGTCCGCCGATTCGACGTCGAATTCGAAGCGCACAGCGCGCTCCATCAGCGCCGGCAGCGCCGACACCACGCCCACGACCGCGATGTCGCGGCCTTCGAGCTCCGGCGCGAGCCAATCGCTCATGCGCCACTGCGCGCATGCTGCCGCCCAGAAGAAGCCCGCCGCGCCTGCACCCACGACCAGGGCCGCGCGATAGCGCAGCCCGACGGCAAGGATCGCCGGCACCACGAGCACCCAGCCAAGCGCCGGCAGCGCCGCCTGGAGCTGCAACAGCGCGGCGCCCGCCGCGAACGCCAGCGCCGCGAGGCTCATGCTGCCAAGCAACGCGCAAGCCCGAAAGCGGCTGACCTATACTTGCGCCGGCGCCATAAGAACGAAAAGGGGCGATGGAGCATCCGTACCGCGACCTCGCGACGCGCATCTACCAGGCGTTTCGCTATCCGCTGCTCGCCTTCGCGGTCATCATGATCGTCGGCACCCTCGGCGACTGGTACGTCGCGCATGGCAAGGCGACGGTCCTCGACTGTGCCTATATGACGTTCATCACCATCGCCACGATCGGCTACGGCGAGGTGATCGACATGTCGGCGAGCCCGGGCGGGCGCGTCTTCACCATGGTGATCGGCTTTCTCGGCGTCGCCAACATCTTCTACATGACCTCCAAGATGACGGCGTTCATCGTGGAGAGCGACCTCAACGAAGGGCTGAGGAGGCATCGCATGCAGCGCGAAATCGAAGGGCTGAGCGGCCATTACATTATCTGCGGCATCGGACGAGTCGGAACCAACGTGCTGCGCGAGCTGCTCGCGACCGGCCGCCCGAGCGTGGTGATCGAGCCGGCGGCGGCCGCGCTCGAGGCGATGCGCGAGTCCTACCCGCGGCAACTCTACCTGCACGGCGATTCCGGCGACGACGAGCTGCTGCGCGCGGCGGGCGTCGAGCGTGCGGCCGGGGTGTTCGCCGTCACCGGCGACGACAACAAGAACCTGGTGATAACGCTCTCGGCAAAGCAGCTCAATCCGCGCGCGCGGGTCGTCGCGCGCTGCCACGACGTGCGCTTCGTCGACAAGATCCGGCGCGTGGGCGCCGACGACATCGTGTCGCCCGACTACACCGGCGCGCTGCGCATCGCCTCCAGCATGCTGCGGCCCGCGGTGGTCAGCTTCCTCGACGAGATGTTGCGCACCGACCAGGGACTGCGCGTGGAGGAGGTTCGCCTGCCCGACGGTGCGCGCGAGCGGCGCATCGGCGAGCTGGCGCCCCCCGATGCGCATTACGTGCTGCTCGCGCTGCGGCAGGATGGCCGCTGGGAATTCAATCCGCCGGCGGCAAGCGTGGCGAAGGGCGGCTGCACGCTCGTCGTCATGGCGACGCCTGAAGGCCGGGCGAAGCTCGAGCGCCTAGCCGCGGCTTGACTGCAGCAATCCCTCGCGCAGCTCGAGCAGCCGCTCGGCGCGCGCGGCGAGGCCCGGGTCGTGCGTGACGATGACGAAGGCGGTGCCGTGCTCCTGCGAGAGCCGCAGCATGGCGTCGAACACTTCCTCGGCGGTGTGCGAGTCGAGGTTGCCGGTCGGCTCGTCGGCAAGCAGGCACGCGGGCTCGGTGACCATGGCGCGCGCGAAGGCGCAGCGCTGGCGCTCGCCGCCCGAGAGCTCGCCGGGCAGGTGCGCGAGCCGCTCCCCGAGCCCGACCTCCGCGAGCACGCGCTTTGCCCGTGCCAGCGCGTCCGGGCGCGGCGTGCGGCGGATGAAGAGCGGCATGGCGACGTTCTCGATCGCGGTGAACTCCGGCAGCAGGTGATGGAACTGGTAGACGAAGCCGAGCGTGGCGTTGCGCGCCTGGCCGCGCTCGGCTTCGCTCATCTCGCTGAAGGCGCGGCCTTGCACGAAAACCTGTCCCGATGTCGGCGTGTCCAGTCCGCCGAGCAGATGCAAGAGCGTCGACTTGCCCGAGCCCGAGCGGCCCATGATCGCGATGCGCTCGCCGCGATGGATCTCGAGGTCGATGCCGTGCAGCACCGGCACCGGCTGCGGGCCCTGGTAGGTCTTGCGCAGCCCGTGGCAGGCGACGACCGCCTCGCGCTCATTCATAGCGCAGTGCCTCCGCCGGGTTCATGCGCGAGGCGCTCCAGCTCGGGTAGAGCGTCGCGGCGAACGAGAGCGCGAGCGCCATCAGGCTGATGCGGATGACATCGCCGCTCTGCAGGTCCGAAGGCAACTCCGGGATGAGATAGACGTCTTTGGAGAGGATCTTGAAGCCGAGCACCTGCTCGATCGCCGGGACGATGACGTCGATGTTGAGCGCCGTGATAACGCCGAGGATCACGCCCACCACGGTGCCGATGAGGCCCATCAGCATGCCCTGCGCGATGAAGATGCCCATCACGGAGCGCGGATTGGCGCCGAGCGTGCGCAGGATGGCGATGTCGCCCTGCTTGTCCTTCACCGCCACGACCAGCGTCGAGATGATGTTGATCGCCGCGACCAGCACGATCAGCCCGAGGATGATGAACATCATGTTCTTCTCGATCGCCACCGCGCGGAAGAAGTTGGCGTGCGTGCGCGTCCAGTCGCTCGCATAGGTGTCGCGCGGCAGCTCCTCGAGGAGCCCGCGCGCGACCGTGCCGGCGACAAAGAGGTCGTCGAGCTTGAGTCGCACGCCGGTGACGTCCTTGCCGAGCTGGTAGAGCGTCTGCGCATCCTGCAGCTGCATGAGCGCGAGCCCGGCATCGGCCTCGGAGAACCCCGCGTCGAAGATGCCGGTGACACTGAACTGCTTGAGCCGCGGGATCACGCCCGCCGGCGTAACCAGGCCTTGCGGCGCGATCACCGCGATCTTGTCGCCCGGCAGCACGCCGAGCGCGCGCGCGAGGTCAGCGCCGAGCACCACGTTGAACTCGCCCGGTTTCAGCGAGTCGAGCGAGCCAAGCCTCATGTGCTCGCCGAGGTCGGCAACCTTCTCCTCTTCCGCGGGAATGATGCCGCGCACCAGTGCGCCGCGCACCGCCGGCCCGGCGACGAGCAGCGCTTGCGCCTGCACGAACGGCGCGCTGCCGACGACATGGGGATTTTGCGCCGCGATCTTGGCGATCGGCCGCCAGTCGGCGAGGCGGTTGCCGGGGCCGCTGATCTGCACGTGCGCAACGACGCCGAGGATGCGCTCGCGCACCTCCTTCTGGAAGCCGTTCATCACCGACAGCACCACGATCAGCGCCCAGACGCCCACGGCGATGCCGATCATCGACACCGCGGAGTTGATGCTGATGAAGCGATTGCGTCGGCGCGCGCGCAAATAGCGCAGGCCGACGACGAGCTCGTAGGGCATGAATGGGCTTCGGTTCGGCGCGAGAATACACCATGGACGTTGAAACCGGCCGCTCGCTCGCACGGCTCGTTCGCAGCGAGCGCATCGCGCACCTCGCGACGCTGCGCTCGGGGGCGCCCATGGTGTCGATGACGCTCTACCTGCCGAGCGATGATTTCACCGCGTTCTACGTGCACGTGAGCCGGCTTGCCTGGCACACGCAGGACATGCAGCACGATGCGCGCGTCGCGCTCTCGATCGCCGAGACCGACGACCGCCGCGCCGATCCGTTCACCCTGATGCGCGTGTCGATCCGTGGCGACGCCGTGCAGCTTGCAAACGATAGCGCGCTGCAGGCGGCGTGGCTCGCGCGCTTTCCCGAGCAGGCAATCAACTTCCAGCTTGCCGACTTCTCCTTCTGGAGAATCACGCCGCGCGACGCGCGCTTCGTCGCCGGCTTCGGCCGCATTCACAATCTCTCCGCCAGCGAACTGAGGGCTATCGCATGAACGCCACCGAACTGCGCGCGCTGCAGGCGCCGCTCAAGGACAAGTACAAGCGCGATCCCGGCGCCGCCGTGGTCACGCTGCGTGCCGAAGGACGCATCGGCGAGGGCATCGCCTGCCGGGTCGACACCGGCCGGGCGCTGGTCGAAGCCGGGCTGCATCCGGCGAGCGGCGGCAGCGGGCTGCAGGCGTGCTCGGGCGACATGCTGCTCGAGGCGCTCGTCGCCTGCGCCGGCGTCACGCTGAAAGCGGTTGCCACGGCGCTCGGCATCGAGCTGCGCGAGGGCGCCGTGCACGCCGAGGGCGATCTCGACTTTCGCGGCACGCTCGGCGTGGCGAAAGACGCGCCGGTCGGCTTTGGCGAGATCCGCCTCGGCTTCGAGCTCGAAGCCGACGCGACGCCCGAGCAGCGCGCGAAGCTCATCGAGCTCACCGAGCGCTATTGCGTCGTGCTGCAGACCCTCCGCGCAAGCCCGCGCATCGCGCTTTCCTACAGCGGCAAGGCCTGAAGCGGCGCGATCTCGCCCATCTGCGGCGCCGGCGTATGGGCGACGTTGAGCACCATCGATACGGTGGTGAAATACCCCAGAACGCCCAGCATGTCGATCACGCCGCGCTCGCCGAAGCGTGCAACCGCGGCTGCGTAGGTCGGGTCGCTGACGCCGCGCGTGCGGAGCAGCTCGTCGGCAAAGTCATAGGCGAGCGCCTCGTCCGGTGCCATGGCGCTCGCACCGCGCCCGTCGGCGATGGCGGCCACCGTGTCCGCGCTCAGGCCCGCGCGCAAGGCAAGCGGCACGTGCACGCTCCACTCGAATTGCTGCGTCCAGTGGCGCGACACGATGAGCATCAGGAGCTCGCTCACGCGCGGCGCGAGCGAGCTGCCGAAGCGCAGGTACTCGCCCACCTTTTGCAGGCGCTGCATGAGCTCGGGGCTGCGCAAGAGCGCGATGAACGGTCCTTTAACGCCGCCGCGCGGACCCGCTGCGAGCTCGGCGGCCGCGGCGCGCTGCGCATCATCCATCTTCGCCGCGTCGAGCGGCGGCATGCGTTCTACGTGGGACACGTTCTCTCCCGTTTGACGAGGGCGAGCGCGCTCAGCACGAGCAGCGCGCTCGCCATCGCCAGCGCGAGCGCGAAACCGTGTGGGCGCCGTGCGAGCGCGGCGACCACGAGCGGACCGGCGACCTGGCCCGCGGCAAAGGCGGCCGTCATTGCTGCCATGAGCTGCGGCGCGTGCAGAGCGCCAATGGCGCGCGCTTCCTGCAGACCGGCCATCGTGATCACCATGAAGGTGCC
>DASSLQ010000248.1:0-35691 GCA_035689325.1 Burkholderiales bacterium
GGCCGCTGTCGGTCTTCGGCTACGACGACGCGCCGCACGGCCACATGGAAGTGGCGTTCGAGAACGTTCGCGTGCCGGCGAGCAACATCCTCCTCGGCGAGGGCCGCGGCTTCGAGATCGCGCAGGGACGCCTCGGGCCCGGCCGCATCCACCACTGCATGCGGCTCATCGGGCAGGCGGAGCGCGCGCTCGAGAAGATGTGCAGGCGCGCGACCGAGCGCGTCGCCTTCGGCCGGCCGGTGGCGGATCAGGGCGTGACGCGCGAGCGCATCGCGCAATCGCGCATCCTCATCGACGCGGCGCGCTTCATGGTACTGAACGCCGCGCACAAGATGGACACCGTCGGTAACAAGGTCGCGAAGAAGGAGATCGCGATGATCAAGGTCTTCGCGCCGAACGTCGCGCTGCAGGTGATCGACTGGGCGATGCAGGTGCACGGCGGCGGCGGCGTTTCCGACGACTTTGGCCTCGCGTACGCGTACGCGCATGCGAGGACGCTGCGGTTCGCCGACGGGCCGGACGAGGTGCATCGCAACCAGATCGCGAAGATCGAGCTCGGCGAGCAAACCTCCGTCGTCGAAGCACTGGCAAAGGCGAGAGAGCGGTGATCATCGGCGTCCCGAGCGAAGTCAAGACGCACGAGTACCGCGTCGGGCTCACGCCCACCTCGGTGCGCGAGCTGGTGGCGCACAACCACCAGGTGGTGGTCGAGTCGAACGCCGGCACCGGCATCGGCGCCGCGGATGCGGCCTTCGAGAAGGCGGGCGCGCGCATCGGCGATCCGTGGAAAGAGGCCGAGCTCATCGTCAAGGTGAAGGAACCGCAGCCGGAGGAACGCAAGAAGATTACCGAGCGGCATGTGCTCTTCACGTATCTGCATCTCGCGCCGGATCGGCCGCAGGCCGAGGACCTGATGAGATCGGGTGCGATCTGCATCGCCTACGAGACGGTCACGGCGCGCGGCGGCGGGCTGCCGCTGCTCGCGCCGATGTCGGAGGTGGCGGGGCGCATGTCGGTGCAGGTCGGCGCGAGCTGCCTCGAGAAGGAGCGCGGCGGCATGGGCATCCTGCTCGGCGGCGTGCCGGGGGTGCCGCCGGCGAAGATCACCATCCTCGGCGCGGGCGTCTCCGGATCGAACGCCGCGCGCATCGCGGTCGGCTCCGGCGCGCGCGTGTACGTGCTCGACCGCTCGCTCGACGTGCTACGGAAAAGCGAGGCGGAGTTCGGGGCCAGGGTCGTAACCGTGCATTCGAGCCGCGACACGGTGGAGCGGCATGTGCTCTCCGCCGACCTCGTGATCGGCGCCGTGCTCGTGCCCGGCGCGGCGGCGCCGAAGCTCGTCACGCGCCAGATGGTGAAGGCGATGAGGCCGGGCTCGGTGGTGGTCGACATCGCGATCGACCAGGGCGGCTGCTTCGAGACCTCGCGGCCCACCACGCACGCCGATCCGACCTACGTGGTCGACGACGTGGTGCACTACTGCGTCACCAACATGCCGGGCGCCGTGCCGCGCACGTCGACCTATGCGCTCAACAATGCGACGCTGCCTTTCGTGCTCGCGCTCGCGAACAAGGGCTGGAAGCGCGCGCTTGCCGATGACGAGCACCTGCGCAGCGGCCTCAACGTCGCGCGCGGCAAGATCACGCACCCGGAAGTCGCCGCCGCGCTCAGCGCGCCGTATTCGCCGCCAGCAGACCTGCTGAAGTAGCCCGCACCTCGGCGGCGCTGCGCACGAGGTACGCCTGCAGCCCCGCGCGCCGCGCGCCCGCGACGTTGTCTTCCACATCATCGAGAAACGCGAGCCGCGCCGGCGGCGCGCCGATCAGGCTCGCGAGGCGCGCGTACGCCTCCGGCTCCGGCTTGCGCCGGCCGATGTCGCAGGACGTGACCACGCGGCGGAAATGCGCGAACAGCGGCCGCAGGCGCGGCGTGAAGTGCGCGACATGCGCTGCGTTGGTGTTCGAAAACACGTACAGCGGAAATCGCTGGGCCAGCTCGCGAACGACTGCGTCGATGCCGGGCAGCGGCTCGCCGATGATGGCCTGCCACCCGGCGCGCAGCTCCTCGACCGAGAGCTGGATGCCCAGCGCGCCGCGCAGATGGACGAAGTAGGCGCGCTCGTCGATCTCGCCGCGCTCGTGCGCGCAGTACGGCTCGTCGATCGTAAAGCGCGCTGCGATTGCGCCGGCCGGCACGCCCGCCGCCGCGGCCCAGGCCGCAAAGGCGCGCCCGAAGTCGATGTCGACGAGCACGCCGCCCAGATCGAATACCACCGCCTCCACCTTCATCGGCGCAGCAGGTCGCCGATGGTGCGTGCCGCGCGCTCGAGGTCGTATTCGGAGGTCAGGATGTCCGGGCAGATGCGCAGGTATTCGCCGCGCGCGTCCACCTTGATGCCGCTCGCCTCGACTTCCTGCGCGAGGCGCACTGCGTCGGGGTGCTGCACGGTGACGAACGCGCCGTAGTCCGCGCCGACGCCGGAGGCCTGCGGCAGCAGATCGCAAAGCTTGCTCTTCTGGGCGAGCGAATACTCGCGCAGGCGATTCACCCCGAGCTCGAGCGTGAGCTCGAGTCCGGCGAGCGCCTGCACGCAGGGCAGCACCGGCGGCGTCGATTCGAGCCAGGCGTCGCCGCCGCGACCGAACTCCGGCGGCTCGGGCCGCGCGTAATGGAACGGATATTTCTTCGCGTACCAGCCGGTGTCGAGGGTACGCATGCTGTCGACCAGGCCCGGCCGCACGTACAGCCAGCACGCGCCCGGACCGCCGCGCAGGTACTTGTAGGAGCCGCCGACCGCGAAGTCCGCGCCGAGCGCCTTGAGATCGAGCGGCATGACGCCCGCGTGGTGGTAGACATCGAGCAGCACCAGCGCACCGGCGGCATGCGCGTCGTGGATCAGCCGCGGCAGGTGCTTCACTACCTCGCCGGTGCGGAACATCACCGTGGAGAGCACCACCAGCGTCGCGCCGGCCGGGTCGAGATCGCGCCATGGCGTCATACGCAGCTCGATGCGGCCGCGGTCGCGATATACGCGCAGGATGAAGTCGAGCGAGTCGAACTCGCCGTCGGTAGTCGCGACGCGCGGCTTGTCCGGCAGCGCGTTCAGCACTGCGCGCAAGCCCTGGCCGGCGCTTGTCTTCGGGATGATGCAATCGGCCTGCGTTACTCGTACCAGCTGCGCCGTCAGGCGGCGGAATTTCTCGCGCGCCTCGAGCCACGGCGTCCAGGCGCCGTCCATCTCGCCGTACCAGGCATCGAGCGCCGCGCGCACGTCTTCCGCCATGCGGTCGGGCGGCCGGCCGAGCGAGTGGTTGGCGAGATAGATCTCCTCGCGCGCAAGGACGCGCGAGAAGCGCGGCCAGACGCTGGCGCGCAGCCCGCTCTCGGTAAGCTTTTCCTCAGCCAAGGTGCGTGCGCACGTCGATGAGCTCGGGAAACAGCGCCACGTCGAGTGACTTGCGCAGGAAGGCGACGCCGTCGGAGCCGCCGGTGCCGCGCTTGTGGCCGATGACGCGCTCCACCGTCTTCACGTGGCGGAAGCGCCAGAGCTGGAAGTTCTCCTCCACGTCCACGAGTTTTTCACACATGTCGTACGCGTCCCAGTGCGTGGCAGGGTCATCGTAGATCGTTTTGAACACGGCCGTCACGGCAGGATGTCGCTCATAGGGCTGCGACCAGTCGCGCTCGACCCGCTCACGGGGCACCGGCATGCCGCGGCGCGCGAGGTGCCGCAGGAACTCGTCATACAGGCTCGGCGAGCGCAACAGGCCGTCGAGCAACGCCCGCGTCGGCTCATCGTGCTTGTAGAGCTCGAGCCGCCGGGCGTTCTTGTTGCCAAGCAGGTACTCGATCGCCCGGAACTGGAACGACTGCAGCCCCGAAGCCGGGCCCAGCACGTCGCGGAACTCGAGATATTCGGACGGCGTCAGCGTCTCGAGCACCGCCCACTGCTCGAAGAGCTGCCGCTGGATCTGCTTCACGCGCGCCAGGATCTTGAAGCATGGCGGGAGATCGTCCGCCTGTACGAGCTCGATTGCCCCGCGCAGCTCGTGGATCATGAGCTTCATCCACAGCTCGGAGGTCTGATGCTGGATGATGAACAGCATCTCGTCGTGGTGCTTCGAGCGCGGACGCTGCGCGGAGAGCAGCACATCGAGCGCGAGATAGCCGCCGTAGGACGTCTCCGCCGCGAGATCGGTGATGATGCCGGGATCGTCCTTCGCCATGCTTCCTATAATGCCAAAGGTGAGCGCCCTGCAGGATTACCTGCGCTATCTCGTCACGCTGACCGCGGTGCTCGATCCCTTCCTCGCCATCCCGATCTTCGTCGGCGTGACGGCGGCGCGCGACGACGGCGCGCGCCGGCACCTCGCGACCATCGTCACCGTCACCGTGTTCCTGGTGCTGGCGGGTTCGGCCATCTTCGGTGAGTCGCTCCTGCGGGCGCTGGGCGCGAGCCTCGCCGCTTTCCGGGTGGGCGGCGGGTTAGTGCTACTCCTCATGGCGCTCGCGATGCTGAATGCCAAGGTGGGCGAGATGCGCCAGACGTCCGCCGAAGCCGAGGAGCTGCAGGCGGGGGAGGTATCGGGCGTGGTGCCGCTCGCGGTGCCGCTGCTCGCGGGTCCCGGCGCCATCAGCACCACCATCATCGCGGCGCAGACGGGCGGGCTCGTGCACCTGGCGGGGCTCCTCGTCTGCATCGCCGTCGTGTCCGCGGTGCTGTGGTGGGTACTGCGCATGGCGCACGCCGTGGGCGAGCGCATCAGCACCACTGGCCTCAACATCGCGACGCGGCTCCTCGGCCTGATCCTCGCAGCGATCGCCATCGAGACCATGGCCGACGGCCTGAAGGCGCTGTTTCCGGCGCTGGCCTAGAGCGCCATCGGGTTGCGCGGCGGGCGCTCCTCGAGGATGTCTTCCATGCGCGCGCGGATCGCCCCCTTGATGCGCGGGTGCGTGAGGACGTAGAAGCGCTCTTCCTTCACCGCCTGCACGACCGCGCGCGCCACATCCTCGGCCGACAGCCGCCCGGAGCTGACCGCTTTCCTGAGCATCGCTTCGCGCGCCAGCGTTTCCTTGGTCTTGACCGTCGCCTCGATGCCCGACGGCCGATTGCGCTCCGAATCGGCGATGCCGGTCGGTACATACGCAGGGCAAAGCACCGAGACGCCCACGGCGGACTGGCGCTCGCGCAGGTCGTGGTGCAGCGTCTCGCTGAGCGCGACGACCGCGTGCTTGGTGACGTTGTAAGCCGCGGTGCCGGGCGGATTGATGAGGCCGGCGACCGAGGCGGTGTTGACCACGTGCCCCTCGTTGCGGGCGATGAGGCGCGGCACGAACGTGCGCACGCCATGGATCACGCCCCAAAGGTTCACGCCCATGATCCATTGCCAGTCGCCGAGGCTCATCTCCCAGGCGCTTGCCAGCGGCGAGACGCCCGCGTTGTTGCAGACGACATGCGCGCCGCCGAGCTCCCGATCGACAAGCTGCGCAAATGCCTCCACGTCGCGCGCGCTGGCGACGTCGAGCTTCATCGACACGGCGCGGACAGCGCGCTTCTCCACCTGCGCAAACGTGTCGCTCGTGTCGGCGACGTCGCCGAGCGCCACGTGCATGCCTTCGTCGGCGAAGGCGAGCGCCATGGCGCGCCCGAGGCCGCTCGCGGCGCCGGTGACGGCGGCGACCTTGCCTTTCAGCTCTCGCATGCTTCCTCCAGCCAGTCGGCCGATTCGCGCCACAGGCTAGCGCGAAAGCGCTCGCGGAAGAAGCCGAAGTGGCCGATGCCTGGCACGCCGAGCTCGCGCGGCGCGAGCCGGCGCGTTTCCCAGCGCGAGGCGGGATAGAGCTCGGCGAGCGCCTCGACCGCGCGCAGCGGCGCGAAGGCGTCGTCGCTGATGGCATACGCGCGCATCCGTGCGCGCACCTGCGCATATGCGCGCTCGACGCCGAGCGCGCCGACGAGGTAGCGCGGATTGCGGCACCAGCTTGCCCATTCGATCGCCACGCCCGGCGGCAGGTCTTCGCCGAAGCCCAGACGCGAGCCGGGGAAGTAGCCGAGGAGCTTCGCCACCGCCGGCAGGCCGATGTGCGTGGTCGGCCACATCCACAGGCGGCCGACGAGCGGCCAGTTGCGCCAGTAACCGCTCTGCGAGCCCACGAGCAGCGCCGCGGCGATGCGTGCCGGCTCGGGCAAGAGGCCCAGCGCCTGGCCGCCGAAGCTGTGGCCGACGACGAGCTTCGGCCGCTCGCCGAGGAAACGCCATGCCGCCGCGGCGTCGAACACTGCCCAGTCGCGCATGCGGGCGCTCGAGCGGCGCAGGTCTCCTTTGCGCGAGCGGCCGATGCCGCGATAGTCGAACGTCAGCACGGTGAAGCCGCGCTCGGCGAGATAAGCGGCGTATTTCGCGTAGTAGGACTGCGGCACGCCGGTGGCCGCCAGGATCAGCACGGCGCGATCGCTCCTGCCATGGAGCGTGGCGCCGAGCGCGTAGCCGTCGTCGGCCTTGAGCGTTATCTCCATGAGTTCCAGAGGAGCGACGCGCCGCCGATCACGATCAGCGTCTCGAGGAAGAGCACGTGCAGGTGGGCGTGCATGCGATTGACCAGCCAGGCGGCGATCGCGCTGCCGGGAAGGGTGGCGACGCCGATCACCACGCCGGTGAGCGCGGTTTCCTGGTCGAGAAGGGCGAAGCGCTGGAACAGCGCCGCCTTGCAGAGATCGAGGGCGACGCTGATGAGCGCGTCGGTGGCGAGCACTGCCTGTCCCGACATGCCCGTGCCGAGCAGCAGCGATACGTTGATGACGCCGACGCCGCTGGCGACGCCGCTCGCCAGGCCGAACAACGTCGAGCCGACCGCGAGCCCGGTGCGGCCAAGCACCATCCTGCGGCGATTGAGCGCGCGGCGCAGCGGTACCGAGGCGATGACGACGATGCCGAGCACGGTGCCGATGGCGCGCGCATCGAGCACGCTGTAGATCCACGCGCCCAGCACGAGGAAGGGCAGCGCGCAGGTGAGCACCAGGGCGAGCGTGCGGCGCTCCAGGCTCGCGCGATAGAACCAGAAGCGCCCGATGTTGATGATCGCGCCTGCTACGGCGAGCACTGGGATCACGCTCTTGACGCCGATCAGCGGCGCGAGCGCCGCGGTGAGGATGATGCCGGTGCCGAAACCGCCGATGCCGCCGACGATCGCGCCGACGATCGCCACGAGCGCTATCAGCGACAGGGTGGAAGCGTCGAGGAGCACCTAAGGAATAACGAATCGTCGTTCCCGCGAAAGCGGGAACCCGTGATTTTCAGAGGCGAAACTGGACCCCCGCTTTCGCGGGGGAGACCCTTTCATGAGCTGCCTAATCGCGCGGCACCGGACGCGGACGCCCGGCGCCGTCGATGGCGACGTAGGTGAGCGTCGCCTCCGTGACCTTTACGACCTTCGGATCGGCAGGCCGGCGCTCCGCGTACACCTCGACCGTGACGGTGATCGACGTCGTGCCGATGTGCCGCACGTCGACGTAGAACGAGAGCAGGTCGCCGATCTGCACCGGCTGCTTGAACACGAACTCCTTCACCGCCACCGTGGCGACGCGGCCGCGCGCGATGCGCCCGGCGGCGGTGCCGCCGGCGATGTCGACCTGCGCCATGATCCAGCCGCCGAAGATGTCGCCGTTCTGGTTCGCGTCCGCCGGCATCGGCAGGACGCGCAGCGCCGGCTGCTTTCCTTCAGGCAGCTTTTCCATGCGCGAGATAATGCAGCGGTCCGCCGCGGAACGGCGCGAAGCCGGTGCCGAAAATGAGCCCCGCGTCCGCGAGGTCGGCGTCCGCCACAATGCCTTCCTCGACGGCGCGCTGCGCTTCGCTCAAGTACGGCGCGATCAGTTGCTCGATCAACTCTGGACCGTACGCGTCCGGGCGGCCTTTGACCGCGCGGCCCTTCTCCCAGCGGTAGATGCCCTGCCCGGTCTTCTTGCCGAGCTGGCCGGCCTCGACCTTCGTCGCTACCACTTTCGGCACCGAGGCCGTACCCCTGGCGAGCGACTTGCCCGCATGCACGACGATATCCAGCCCGACGGTGTCGGCGAGCTCGGCCGGCCCCATCGGCATGCCGAACTCTTCCATCGCCGCGTCGATCGTCTGCGGCTTCACGCCTTCATCGATCAGCCGGAATGCGTTCTGCATATAAGGGCCGAGTACCCGGTTGACGAGAAAGCCCGGCGCATCCTTCGTCGGCAGCGGCAGCTTGTCGATCTGGCGGACGAACGCGGCCGCGTTCTGCGCGATCTCCGGGCGCGTCTGCGTCCCGTGTACCACCTCCACCAGCTGGAGCAGCGGCACGGGATTGAAGAAGTGGATGCCGACCAGGCGCGACGGATCCTTCAGCGCCGTGGCGATGTCGGCCAGCTTGAGGCTGGACGTGTTGGTCGCCAGGATCGCGTCGGGCTTGGCCGTTGCTTCGAGCTTGGCGAAGAGCTCGCGCTTCGCCTGCAGGTTCTCGAAGATCGCCTCGATGATGACGTCGGCCTGCCGCGCGCCCTGGCCGCTCACGTCCGGAATCAGCCGGTCCATCGCATCGCGCACGCGGCGCTCGTCGCGCAGCCGGCGCCGGAAGAGCTCCGCCGAGCGCTTGATCGCGGGAGCGAGACGCTCGGGGCCGGTGTCCTGCAGCGTGACGGTGAGCCCGCGCATCGCGCAGATCGCCGCGATGTCGCCCCCCATGACGCCGGCGCCGACGACATGCACGTGCCGTGGCTTGAAGGCGCCTTTGCCGAGCTGCTTCATGCGCTCCTGCAGGAAGAAGATGCGGATCAGATTGGCGGTCGTCGGGTGCGCGAAGAGCGATTCCACCGACGCGCTTGGATCCCCCGACGCGGCGAATGGATTGCCGTCGTACTTGCGCCAGAACTCGAGGATCGCGTAAGGCGCCGGGTAGTGTTCGCGGCGCGCTTTGCGTGCCACCTGTTTTCGCGCCTGCGCCACCACGACGCTGCGCAGCGGGCCGGCCATCAGCCGGTCGAGGAAGCGCAGCTTGCGGCGCGGCGGCGCCTCCAGCGTGACGATGCGCGCGGCGTTCTCGAGGACGCGCAGCGGCACCGCCTGGTCGACGAGCCCGATGCGCTTGGCGCGCTTTGCGTCTACCGATTTCCCGGTCAGGATCATGTCGAAGGCGGCTGCCGGGCCGACGAGCTTCGGCAGCCATTGCACGCCGTGCCACGCCGGCATGATGCCGAGCATCACTTCCGGCAGCGCAAAGCGCGTCTTCGGGTCATCGAGCGCGACGCGGTAGCGGCAGGCGAGCGCCAGCTCCACGCCGCCGCCCATGCAGAAGCCGTTCACCATCGCCGTGGTCGGGAAGGGCAGCTCCGAGAGCTCCTGGAGGACATCCCAGCCGAGTCTTACGAAGCTCATCGCCTCCTGCGGCGACTTGAAGCGGGTGAACTCCTCGACGTCCGCGCCGGCGATGAAGTTGTCCTTCGCCGAGCGGATCACGAGGCCTTTCGGCTGCTCGGCGGCGATCGCGCGCAGCGCGCCGCGCAGCTCTTCGAGCGCCTGGCGCGAGAAGGTGTTGGCCGACTCGCCCTGCTTGTCGAAGGTGAGCCAGGCGAGCCGGTCGTGGTCGAGCTGCCAGCGCCAATGCTTCGCGAGCACCTGCGGATCGATGCGCTCCATCGCGCCTCCTCTAGACCGTTTCGACCAGCATCGCGCCGCCGAGGCCGCCGCCGATGCAGATCGATGCCATGCCGCGTTTCTTTCCCGTGCGCTTCAGTGTCTTGAGCAAATGCAGCACGATGCGCGTGCCCGACGCGCCGACCGGGTGGCCGAGCGCGATCGCGCCGCCATCCACGTTCAGCTTGCTCTGGTCGAGCTCGCCCAGCGCGCCCTCGAGGCCCAGCTCCTCGCGGCAGTAGCGCTCATCCTTCCATGCCGCGAGGCAGCCGAGCACCTGGGCCGCGAACGCCTCGTTGATTTCCCAGTAGTCGAGATCGTTGAGGCCGAGACCGTGGCGCTTGAGGATCGGCGTGGCCGCATGCACCGGCCCGAGGCCCATCTGCGCCGGATCGAGCCCCGCCCATTCGGAATCGACGATGCGACCGAGCGGCTGCAGGTGGTGCTCGCGCAGCGCATCTTCGTCCGCCAGCAGGAGCCACGCGGCGCCATCGGTTATCTGCGAGCTGTTGGCGGGGGTGACGTTGCCGTACTTGCGATCGAAGAACGGCTTCAGCTTCGCAAGCGACTCAATGGATGCGTCGGGGCGGACACCATCGTCCAGCGCGTAGGCCTTGCCGCTCGCATCGTAGAGCGCTTCGACTTCGCCCCCGCCCGGCGCGAGCTGGCCATCGGCCTGCGCTTTGGCGACGCGCTGGTGCGAGCGCACGGCAAAGGCGTCCATCTCGCCGCGCGTGATGCCGAAGCGGTGCGCGAGATTCTCGGCGGTCTGGCCCATCAACAAGCCGACCATCGGGTCGGTGAGTCCCTTCATGATGCCGATCACCGGCTTCAGCACCGCGCCCACCGGCATGCGCGCGAAGAGCGCGAGGCGCTGGCCTGCGCTCTTCGCCGCCGCCATGTCGGAGAACCACAGCACCATCTTGTCGCCGTAGAGCAGCGGCGCGCGCGAGAGCGCATCGACGCCGCCCGCGAGCACCAGCCTCGAGCGCCCCGCGAGGATGTTGTTGATGCCGGAGTCGACCGCCTGCATGCCGGAGGCGCAATTGCGCATCACCGTCCAGCCCGGCACTTTCTGGCCGCAGCCCATGCGCAGCGCGGCGACGCGGCCGATGTTGACCTCGTCGACCGAGGGCGCCGCGCAGCCCAGGATGACTTCATCCAGCTCACTGGGCGCAAAGGGCTGGCGCACGAGCAGCGTGCGCCCGGCTTGCGTCGCCAGGTCGGCGGCGGAGAACGGTCCCGGCCGGTTGCGCGATTTCAGGAACGGCGTGCGCGCGCCGTCGACGATATAGACGGGCTTCATGCCGCCTTCACCAGCGGTTGCGCAACGTGCTCGGCGAGCGCGGCGCGCTCGAAGTCCTGCGGGAAATCGTCGACCTGGATGACGCTCTTGCGCAGCGCTTCCTTCTTCTGCCACTGCGCGTACTCGTCGGCCGTGATCAGGCCCTTGTCGCGCGCGAGCGCGCCGATATCGGCGCCCGGCGCCGCGACGACCTTGCCTTTCTTCACCGCCTTGCGCAGCTTCTCGTCGATCGCCTCGCAGGCGATCGCCGCGACGAACGCCTGCTCGAGGCGGCCGGTGGCGTCGTCGCCGCGCGGCACGTACATGCCGGCGGTCAGGCGGTCGCGCGCGGTGCCTGGCTCGAGGACGAGCTGCGCGCACTCGCGGTTGCGCGAGTCGAGCGACGGCCGCCACGGCGCGCCGAGCGGGTAGATGGTCCAGCGCAAGAGCGTCGCGAGCGCCTTGACCGGGAAGTTGGAGAGCACCTGGTCGATGGCCTGCTGCGCGTGGTAAAGCGCATCGCGCACCGACCAGCGCACGAGCGGCAGGTCCTCGTGCACGCGCAGATCTTCGTAGTGCTTCAGCGTCGCGGACACGAGGTACATCATGGAGAGGACGTCGCCCAGCCGGCCGGAGATCTTCTCCTTGCGCTTGAGCGCGCCGCCCATGGCGAGCATCGACACGTCGGCGAGGAAGGCGAACGCCGCCGAGAGCCGCGAGACGTTGCGATAGTAGTGCCGGATCTCCGGCGAGGCCTGTTTCGGCACCGGCGCGAACGCGGCATGCGTGATGCCGTAGATGAACGTGCGCACGCCGTTGCGGATGACGTGGCCGATATGGGAAGTGAACGCGTCGTCGAACTCGCGCGCCGCCGCGGCGCCGGTCATCTCCTTCGCCGCGCGCATCTCGCGCAGCACGTAGGGGTGCGCGCGAATGGCGCCCTGGCCGAAGATGATCAGCGTGCGCGTCAGGATGTTCGCGCCCTCGACCGTGATGGCGATCGGCGTCATCTGGTAGCCGCGGCCGATCCAGTTGTTCGGCCCGAGGCAGATGCCCTTGCCGCCGTGGATGTCCATCGCGTCGTTCACCGCCGCGCGGGCGCGCTCGGTCATGTGGTACTTGGCGATCGCCGAGAGCACCGCCGGCTTCTCGCCCATGTCGACCGCGCCGGCGGTCATGATGCGAGTCGCATCCATCATGTAGCAGTGCGCGGCAATGCGCCCGAGCGCTTCCTCGACGCCTTCGAGCTTGCCGATCGGCGTCTTGAACTGCGCGCGCACGCGCGCGTAGGCGCCGGTGAAGCGCGCCAGCGCCTTGGCGCCGCCCACGGAAGAGCTGGGGAGCGAGATCGCGCGGCCGGCGGCGAGGCAGCCCATCAGCATCATCCAGCCTTTGCCGGCGTAGTCGCGCCCGCCGATGATCCAGTCGAGCGGCATGAAAACGTCCTTGCCACTGTTCGGGCCGTTCTGGAACACGGCGTTGAGCGGCATGTGCCGCCGGCCGATGTTCACGCCCGGCGTGTTGGTCGGCACGAGCGCGCAGGTGATGCCGAGGTCCTCCTTGTCGCCAAGGAGATGGTCCGGGTCGTAAAGGCGGAAGGCGAGGCCGAGCAGCGTCGCTACCGGTCCGAGCGTGATGTAGCGCTTGTCCCAGGTGACGCGCATGCCAAGCGTTTCCTTGCCCTGCCAGGTGCCTTTGCACACGACGGCGTAATCGGGGATGGAGGCGGCGTCGGAGCCGGCCTCCGGGTTGGTGAGCGCGAAGCAGGGAATCTCCTGGCCCTTGGCGAGGCGCGGGAGGTAGTAGTCCTTTTGCGCGTCCGTGCCGTAGTGCAGGAGCAGCTCCGCCGGCCCGAGCGAGTTCGGCACCATCACGCTGATGGCTGCCGCGCTCGAGCGCGTCGAGAGCTTCATCACCACCGTCGAATGGGCGAGCGCGCTGAAGCCGAGGCCGCCGTACTTCTTCGGGATGATCATGCCGAGGAAGCCCTTGTCCTTGATGTACTGCCAGACGTGCGGCGGCAAATCCTGCAGCTCGTGCGTGATCTGCCAGTCGTCGCACATCGCGCAGAGCTCCTCCACCGGCCCGGCGAGGAACGCCTGCTCCTCGGGCGAGAGCCGCGGCGCGCGCACCGCGAGCAGCTTGTCCCAGTCGGGTTTGCCGGAGAAAAGGTCGGCGTCCCACCACACCGTGCCGGCGTCGATCGCCTCTTTCTCGGTCTGCGACATGTCGGGCAGGATGCGGCGATAGACCGCGAGCACGTGGTTGGTAAACGCCACGCGTCGCAGCCATGGGATGTTGAGCAGCACGGCCAGCACAACGAACACCGCGCCGAGCACGACGTTGGAGGTGGCGCCGAACCCGGCCACGACGCTCAGGTACCAGAGGAGCGCGCCGCCGGCGATGGTCCAGGCGAGGAGCGGCACACCGAAGTAGGCGAGCACGAGAAAGGCGGCGATCGCGACGGCGAGGAAGAGGATCATGGCGGCTCCTTAAGCAGCCTTCCGGATGACGTTCTTGAGCGGGGCGTTGAGGCCGGCGGCGAGGAAGGCCGCAAGGCGCTCCTCGAGCAGCCGCGCATCGTAGCGGTCCTCGGGCTTGCAGCCGGCGATGAGCTGCACCGTGTCGGTCGCGGCGAGCGTATAGGCCAGCGTGCCGAACATGAAGTGCATGCGCCAGACGAGCTCCTCGCTCGGCATCTGCGGCAGCGCGCGCTCGAGCGCCGCCTTGTAGCGCTGCATGGTGGGCGCGTACATCTGGCCGATGAGCGCACGCAATGCCTTGTTGGGCTCCGTGTAGGTGCGGCCGAGCAGCCGCACGAAGTTGCGGCCGCCGGCCTTCGCGTCCTCCATCAGCCGCAGCCCCGGCGCGATGAAGGCGCGGATGATCGCTTCCGGCTGGGGAGCGCGTTCCGCGGCCTCGAGCTTGTCGAGCTCGGCGAGCCGCGCCGTGTTCATCGGATCGAGTCGGCGGCGGAACACGGCTTCGACGAGCGCATCCTTCGAGCCGAAGTGATAGTTCACCGCGGCGAGGTTCACGCCCGCCTTTGCGGTGAGCAGGCGCATCGACGTGCCTTCGAAGCCGTGCTGCATGAAGAGCTCTTCGGCGGCGTCCAGAATGCGGGTACGGGTTTCGTGCTGGGGTTTGATGGCGCGCAGGTTCATAGGTGGATGGAATTCAAACGAACGTTTGAATGCTAGCCGCGCGCCCCGCATGGCGTCAAGCTCGATTCATGACCGCAGGCGCGCTTCTCGGCCTCGTGCTGCTCTCGATGGGCTGGCTCTTCTTCCTTGGCGGTCTCGCGGCCAACTATCAGGCGCTGCGCAGATCGCTTAAGTCGAGCCTGGGCCCGCTGCCCGGGCTGGTGGGCTCGCTAAGCGTGTTCTTCAGCCTGCCCTGGCTCGGCGGATTCGGCATCCAGGTGCCCTGGCCGTGGCTGTGGATACTGCTTCCACTGGTCCTGGATCCCTGGCTGGTGCAGCTCATCCGGCGCAGCCAATAGAATCCGCCGCTCGCATGGCGCATAACGCGACACCAATGCAGAAATTCCGAGGCAGCGAATGGCACGCGGTCGGCGCGCTGCTGCCGTATGTCCTTGAGTACAAGTGGCGCGTCGCGCTTGCGCTCGCCTGCCTGATCGCCGCCAAGCTCGCCAACGTCGGCGTGCCGCTGGTGATGAAGGCGGTGGTCGACCGGCTGGACGCGCAGACCGCGCTGCTCGCCGTGCCGGTGGCGCTGCTCGCGATCTACGGATGCCTGCGCTTCTCGGCGACGATGTTCGCCGAGCTGCGCGACGTGGTGTTCGTGCCGGTGACGCAGCGCGCGATCCGGCGCGTCGCGCTCGGCGTGTTCCGGCATCTCCACAGCCTGAGCCTGCGCTTCCACCTCGACCGCCAGACCGGCGGCATGACGCGCGACATCGAGCGCGGCACGCGCGGCATCTCGACGCTGCTCTCGTACCTCATCTTCTCGATCATCCCGGTGATCCTCGAGTTCGCGCTGGTCGCGGCGGTGTTGCTCGCCAAGTTCGACTGGCGCTTCGCCGCGGTTACCTTCGGCGCGGTGATCGTCTATATCGCCTTCACGGTGACGATCACCGAGTGGCGCATGGCCATCCGGCGGCAGGCGAACGAGCTCGATTCCAAGGCCAACACGCGCGCCATCGACAGCCTGCTCAACTACGAGACGGTGAAGTACTTCGGCAACGAGGAGTTCGAGGCGCGGCGCTACGACGAGAACCTGCGCAAGTACGAGACCGCCTCAGTGAAGAACGAGGCGTCGCTCGGCGTGCTGAACATCGGTCAGAGCTTCATCATCGCGGTGGCCGTCACGCTTCTGATGCTGCTCGTGGCCCAGGGCGTGGCGCAGAAGTCGTTCACGCTGGGCGATCTCGTGCTCGTGAACGGGCTCCTCATCCAGCTCTACATCCCGCTCAATTTCCTCGGCATGGTCTACCGCGAGATCAAGCAGGCGCTGCTCGACCTCGACCGCATGTTCCGGCTGCTGTCGGAGCATCGCGAGGTCGAGGACAAGCCCGGCGCGCGCGAGCTGTCGGCGGGCCCGGCGACGGTCGAGTTCCGCCGCGCCGACTTCAACTACGAGCGCGCGCGCCAGATCCTGTTCGACGTGAGCTTCACCATCCCGGCGGGTCATCGCGTCGCAGTGGTGGGCCATTCGGGCTCCGGCAAGTCGACCATCGCTCGCCTCCTGTATCGCTTCTACGACGTCGCCGCCGGCGCAATCATTGTCAATGGCGCCGACATTCGCGACGTCAAGCAGGCGAGCCTGCGGGCGGCGATCGGCATCGTTCCCCAGGACACGGTGCTCTTCAACGACACGATTCTCTACAACATCCGCTACGGGCGGCCGGAGGCGAGCGACGCCGACGTGTACGAGGCGGCGCGCGCGGCGCACGTCCACGACTTCATCGTGGCGCTGCCGGCGGGCTACGAGACGATGGTCGGTGAGCGCGGACTGAAGCTCTCGGGCGGCGAGAAGCAGCGCGTCGCGATCGCGCGCGCGCTGCTCAAGAATCCACGAATTTTGATCTTCGACGAGGCTACTTCGGCGCTCGACTCGCGCTCGGAAAAGGCGATCCAGACCGAGCTCGAACGCATCGCGGTAGGCCGCACGACGCTGGTCATCGCGCATCGCCTCTCTACCGTAATGGATGCCGACCAGATCCTCGTCTTATCGCACGGTCGCATCGTCGAGCGCGGAACGCACCGCCAACTTCTTGACGCGCAAGGCGAATACGCTCGCCTGTGGGCCCTGCAGCAGCAGCGCGCGCAGGCCGAGGCGGTCCTCGAAGACGCCGCAGCACTGTAGCCTGGCGGCGACAAGCGCACCTTTTCACACAAGTTCTAGAAGTTCACGGCTAGTGACTGATTTGGTTTGCGTTTTGTTTTAGCGTAGGGCACACTGCGACAAGTCCCTGATCCATTCGGGGCATGCACAACCGATAACCAAGAAACCGCCTCCTAGAGAAGATTTGCCTGCAATGCAACGCAAACTGCATCCGCTCGAGGGAATTGTCGCCGTCTTCGCCCTCTTTTTCGTCCTCGCTCTCGCGATCGGCTTTGCCCAGGCGGGTGAAGCCAAGGTTCATAAGACCGTCTACCTGAGGTCGTCGTCCGCGCTGGTGCTGGATGCCGACACCGGCGAGGTGGTCATCGACAAGAACGCCGACGCCGTGACCCCGATCGCCTCCATCACCAAGCTCATGACGGCGATGGTCATCCTGGATCGCGGGCTCGATCTCGACCAGCGCATTGTCATCAGCCGCGAGGACACCGATTCGCTCAAAGGCACGCGCTCGCGCCTGCGTCCGGGCAACATCCTGACGCGCGGCGAGCTGCTGCTGATCGCGCTGATGGCCTCCGAGAACCGTGCAGCGGCTGCCCTTGGCCGCACGTATCCCGGCGGACTCGAGCCGATGGTCGCCGCGATGAACGCCAAGGCCGCGGCGCTCGACATGCGCGACAGCCGCTTCGTCGACCCGACCGGCCTTTCGCCGAACAACGTCTCGAGCGCGCGCGACCTCGTCAAGCTGGTGCGCGCGGCGCATGAATACTCGTTGATCCGCGAGTATACGACTACGGATCGCACGATCGTGCGCGTGTCCGAGCGCGGCCGGCCGCTCTCGTACCACAACACCAACGGCCTGGTGCGCGCGCACCGCTGGGACGTGGAGCTCTCGAAGACCGGCTACATCAGTGAAGCCGGCCGCTGCCTGGTGATGCGCGTTAAACTCGCCTCCAAAGATCTCATCGTTGTCCTTCTCGACTCCTGGGGCCGTCAATCGCGCATCGGCGACGCCAATCGCATCAAGAAGTGGGTCGAGACCAACTCGAACGCCGGTCGCTCGAGCTAGGCGGTTTCCGCTTCGTCGGCGGCGAGCCAGCCGCCCTTAGTTTCCGCAAAGATGTCCTCGCCGGGCTCTCACGCCCGCAGAAGTCGCTGCCGCCCAAGTATTTCTACGACGCCGCCGGCAGTCGCCTCTTCGAGAAGATCTGCCGCCTGCGCGAGTACTACCCGACGCGCACCGAGCTCGCCATCACCCGCCGCCATCTGCGCGACATCGCCCGCTTTGCGGGCAAAGGCTCTGCCCTGCTCGAGTACGGCAGCGGCGAGAGCTTGAAGACGCGGCTGCTGATCCGCGCGCTGCGGCCCTCGGTTTACATGCCGGTCGATATCTCGGCGGCAGCGTTGCGCACGGCAGCCCGGCGCCTGGTGCGCGACTTCCCGCGCCTGGGCATCGTCGCCATCACCGCCGATTTTTCGCAGCCGCTCGCCATCCCCGCCTATCGCGGCTCCGCGCGGCGTGTCGTCTATTTCCCCGGCTCGACCATCGGCAATCTCACGCACGAGGAAGCGCACTCGTTCCTGAAGATGACGCGCGGCCAGCTCGGGCCTCGCGGCGCGATGCTCGTCGGCGTCGACCTCAAGAAGGATGCCAACGTCCTGCACGCCGCATATAACGATGCGCAGGGCGTCACGGCGGCGTTCAATCTCAACCTGCTGGCGCGCATCAACCGCGAGCTCGGCGGCGATTTCGATCTGCGCCGCTTCGCGCACTACGCTTTCTACAACCCGCTCGCGGGCCGCATCGAGATGCATCTCGTCGCGCGCGATGCGCATGTCGTCGACATCGGCAACTACCGCTTTTCGTTCGACCGCGGCGAATCCATTCATACGGAGAACTCGTACAAGTATTCGGTGCCGGAATTCGAGCGCCTCGCGCTCAGCGCGGGTTTCCAGGCGGAAAAGTGCTGGACCGATCCTCGCGGCTGGTTCGGCGTCTTTGGACTGATCGCGGCCTGAATTGCGACCCGGGGTCGGAATTCAGACGGCGCCGATACGGCTGGTGGGCCGGTGGCCGATGTTCGCCGAGATGCGGTCGGCGGTTTCCTTGACGAGCGGTCCCCAGTGGGCCTTCATGCGCTCGGCGGGCGTGGAAAGCGAGAGCGCCGCGACCAGGTGTCCCGCATCGTCGCGGATGCCGGCGGCGACGCAGCGCACGCCGATCTCGGCCTCTTCGTTGTCGGTCGCCCAGCCCTGGCGCTGGATGCGCTCGAGGTCGCGCTCGAGCAGCCCGAGATTGGTGATGGTGTTCTTCGTGTGCATGGCGAGGCCCGTGCGCTTTGCGTAGTCGCGCAGCCGCGCGAAGCCGTCCTCCAGGAGGAACAGCTTGCCGGCCGCCGTGACGTGCAGCGACGCGCGCGCGCCGATCACATGCACCACGCGCATCGCCGAGCGGCCCGAGGACGTGCGCTCGACGTAGACGATCTCGTCGTCGTGGCGCACCGAAAGATTGGCCGTCTCGCCCGTCTGCGAATGGAGCTCGCGCATCAGCGGCAGCGCGAGCTCGCGCACGCTGATCCGCGACTTGACCAGGTTGCCGAGCTCGAGGAGCCGCATGCCCAGCCGATAGCTCCCCGGCTCGACCCGATCGACGATGCGGTCGGCCGACATCGACGAGAGGATGCGATGGGCAGTGGACGGATGAAGCCCGGTGTATTGCGCGATCTGCTTCAGCCCCAGGGGCTCCGGATGCTGCGAAAGGACGTCGAGCAGCTTCATCATGCGCTCGATCACCTGGATCGGGTTCTTCGCTTCCTCCCGCGGCATCGCCATTCCGCATTGTAAAATGCGTTGCCATGCCCGTGGTGACCTGCATCGAGGATCTGCGCGAGCTGGCGAGGAAACGGGTTGCGCGCGCGATCTTCGAATACGTCGACTGCGGCGCGTACACCGAGTGCACGCTGCGCGCCAACAAGGCCGACATCGAGGCGATCGGCCTGCGCCAGCGCGTCGGCATCGATGTCGATCGGCGCTCCACTGCAACGCAGATGCTCGGCCAGCCGGTCACCATGCCGGCCGCGCTCGCGCCGATCGGGCTGCTTGGCTTGAACTGGGCGAACGGCGAGATCCTCGCCGCGCGCGCCGCGAACAGGTTCGGCATTCCGTTCACGCTCTCGACGATGTCGATCTGCTCGCTCGAGGACGTCGCGCAAGGCACCGGCAGGCCCTTCTGGTTCCAGCTCTACGTCATGCGCGACCGCGGCTTCGCCGCCTCGCTCATCGAGCGCGCCAAGAGCGCGAAGTGCTCGGCGCTCGTGCTCACGCTCGACCTGCAGATCCAGGGCCAGCGCCATCGCGACCTGAAAAACGGCCTGGCGGTGCCGCCGCGCCTCACGTTGGGCACGGCATTCGACATCCTGCGCAAGCCTGGCTGGGCGCTCAACGTGATGACGAGCAAGCGCCGGAGCTTCGGCAACCTCGAAGGCCGCATCGCCAAGGCCGACAACCTGACGACGCTCTCGCAGTGGATCGCGGGCCAGTTCGATCCGACGCTCTCGTGGAAAGACGTCGAATGGGTGAAGCGCCTCTGGGGCGGGCCGCTCGTGCTCAAAGGCATCCTCGACGTCGAAGACGCGAAGATCGCCGCGCAGAGCGGCGCCGATGCGATCGTCGTCTCGAATCACGGCGGCCGTCAGCTCGACGGTGCGGCGTCCTCCATTCGCGCCCTGCCGGAAATCGCCGCCGCGGTCGGCGATCGCATCGCCGTGTGGCTCGACGGCGGCATCCGCAGCGGGCAGAGCCTGCTCAAGGCGCTCGCGCTCGGCGCGAAAGCGGTGCTCCTCGGGCGCGCGTTCGTCTACGGCCTCGGCGCGATGGGCGAGCCGGGCGTGCTCACGGCGCTCGAAACCATCCGCAAGGAGCTCGACGTCACCATGGCGCTCACTGGCATCCGCAACGTCAACGACGCGAGCCCCGCGATACTGCGCGACGTCTGAACCGAGCCGGATCCATCGCGTTCACCAACGCAGCTTCGATCGGCAGCGGCTCGCCTTCCAGCTCGCACGCGATCAGCTCCGCCGCGAGCGCAGCCCACACCAGCCCGCGCGAGCCGTAGGCAAAGGCGCCATACACGCCGTCGGCGATCTTTCCCGCCACCGGCAGCCGGTCGGGGGTCACCGCGCGGAATGCGACGCGCCCCTCGACCGGCGCTCGTACCTGCGCGCCGAGGATAGCGCGCAAGCGCTCGAGATTGCTCGCATGGTCCTCCTCGCGCACCGCGGCGTGCGGGTCCTCGAGGTCGTAGGTCGCGCCGGCGACGCACACCCCATCGACCGGTGGCAGCACCATGCCGCCGCGCAGCACGACGACATGCGGCGGCTCGAGCGCGTCCTCGGGCACGTAGGTGAGCTGCCCGCGCACGCTGCGCAGGCGAAGGTGCGGGACGGTACATAGCTTCGGCGCTTCCGCCGCATTCGCCAGCACCACGACCTGCGCGCGCGGCAGCTCCTCCACGGTGGACGCAAAGCGCCGATGCAAGCGCGCGCCGCAGGCGTCCAGCTGCGCCTGCACCAGCGTCCGGGGCTTGATCCAGCCGCCGTGCGGGAACCACAGCCCCGGCGCCGCCACCGGCACGCCCGCATGCGCGCTCGCTTCCTCGCGGCTGACGAACTGCGCGTACTCCGGCGGCAACCCGAGCACTGCTTCGCGCTGCGAGCCCAGTTCCTTGTCGCTGCGGGCGAGCTGCAGCACGCCGCAGCGATCATGCTGCACGCCGGTCAGCCGGTCCCAGTACGGGAGCGAATAGAGGAACGCCGCGCGCGTCAGCCGCGCGAAGATGCTGTCGTCGGGCGTGAGCACGGGATGGAACGCGCCCGCATGATTGCCCGAGGCCTCCTGCGCGGGCTCGGCGCGCCGCTCGTGGAGCTCGACCTCCCAGCCGCGCGCGCAGAGCCGCTCGCACACCGCCGCGCCGGCGACGCCGGCACCAATGACCACGGCACTTCTGTTTCTCGGTGAAAAATGGTGACTGTCACCATTTTTCCGACCGACCAGCATCTCGCGCTTGCCGCCGAAGCCCGCGCGCTTCTCGACCGCGAAGCCAGTCGCCTGCAGCGCCTCGCGCACCGGCGCGGCGACGCTCCAGGTGGCAAGCGTTGCGCCCGGCGCCGCAAGCCGCGAGAGCGCGCGCATCGCCTGGTGCGTCCACATCTGCGGGTTTTTCGCCGGCGCGAAACCGTCGAGATAGATCGCATCGGCGCTCGCCCGCAGATCCCGCAGGATCGCAATATCGGCGAAGAACAGCGTCAGCACCACATCGCCGAACTCGAGCCGGTGCGCGCCCGAGACGAGCGGCGGCCAGTCGGCGTGCAGCGCGCTCGCTTCTTCCTTCAGCTCCGGATAGCGCTCGTGCAGCGCGCGCAGCTCGGCAAGCGCGAACGGGTGCTTCTCCACCGAAACGAAATGCAGCCGCCGGCAGCGATGCGGATCGTCTTTCCACGCACGCCAGGTGACGAGGAAGTTGAGCCCAAAGCCGAATCCCGTTTCGAGGATCACGTAGCGCTCGCGCCGTGCCCAGCGCGCGGGCAGCTCGTTGCCGCCGAGGAACACATGCCGCGCCTGCGCCGGGCCGCCGCCCGCGCTGTGGTAGACGTCGCCGTAGGCCGTCGAATACGGCGTGTCGTCGCGCAGCTCGTAGCTCCCCGGTACGACGGACGCGGCCATCGGCGCTATTTTCCACGCATGCCGCAGTATGATTGGCGGCTCCGCGAGGCAGCCGATGAATAAACCCGCCGAGCTCAAGCTCGATACCGTTCCCGTCTGGATCAACGGCAAGCCGGTCACGCCCGGCGGCCGCCGGGGCGATGTGTTCAATCCCGCGCTCGGCCAGGTCGCGAAGCGCGTGGTCTACGCCGATGCAGGCATCGTCGACTCTGCGGTGAAAGCCGCCGCGGCTGCCTTCCCGGCCTGGCGCGACACGCCGCCGCTGCGCCGCGCACGCGTCCTGCAGCAGTTTCTCCAGCTACTGCAGCGCGAGCAAAAGGCGCTGGCGCGCATCGTCAGCGAAGAGCACGGCAAGACGCTGCCCGATGCCACGGGCTCGGTGCAGCGCGGTATCGAAGTGGTTGAATTCGCCTGCGGCATTCCGCAGCTGCTTAAAGGCGAATTTGCCGAGAACGTCGGCACGCAGGTCGACACGCACACCATTCGCCAGCCGGTGGGCGTGTGCGCCGGCATCACGCCGTTCAATTTCCCGGTGATGGTGCCGCTGTGGATGTTCCCGATGGCGATAGCCTGCGGCAACACGTTCGTGCTCAAGCCGTCGGAGAAGGTGCCTTCCGCGTCCATCCGCATGGCCGAGCTCTTCCAGGAAGCCGGCTTGCCCGACGGCGTGCTGAACGTCGTGCACGGCGACAAGGTGGCAGTCGACGCGATCCTCAACCACCCGGGCATCCACGCCATCTCGTTCGTCGGCTCGACGCCGATCGCGAAGTACATCTACGAAACGTGCGCCAGGACCGGCAAGCGCGTGCAGGCGCTCGGCGGGGCCAAGAACCACGCGGTGGTGCTGCCCGATGCGGACCTCGAGTTCGCCGCCGACGCGCTGGTCGGCGCTGCTTACGGCTCGGCCGGCGAGCGCTGCATGGCGATTTCGGCCGTGGTCGCCGTCGGCGCGGCGGGCGAACCCTTGGTCAAGTTGCTGGCGCAGAAAGCGCGCGCGATCAAGATCGGCGCCGGCGACGCCGAGGGCGTCGACATGGGCCCGCTCGTCACCGGCCAGCATCGCGACAAGGTGGCGGGCTATGTCGACGCCGGTATCAGGGAAGGCGCGAAGCTCGTCGTCGATGGCCGCCCGGGCAGGCGCGGCGAGGGCTTCTATCTCGGCACGACGCTCTTCGACCATGTGAAGCCGGAGATGAGCATCTATCGCGACGAAATCTTCGGGCCGGTGCTCGTCGTGCTGCGCGCCGAGACGCTGGACGAAGCCATCGCGCTGGTGAACAGGAACCCCTATGCCAACGGCACGGCGATCTTCACCGAGTCCGGCGGCGCCGCGCGGCGCTTCGCCGCCGAGATCCAGGTCGGCATGGTGGGGGTCAACGTGCCGATCCCGGTGCCGGTCGCTTATTTCTCCTTCGGCGGCTGGAAGAACTCGCTTTTCGGCGACCTGCACGTGCATGGCACCGAGTCGGTGAAGTTCTATACGCGCACCAAGGTCATCACCTCGCGCTGGCCGCACCAGGACACACCCGCCCCCGGGTTCCATATGCCGACACTCGGATGAAAAGACTCTGCGCTATCGCGGCCGCTGCGCTCGCCGTTTCGGCCTGGGCGCAGACGGCGGATCAATATCCGGCGAAGCCGATCCGGCTCATCGTGCCGCTCACGCCGGGCTCGGGCGCGGACATCGCCGGGCGCATCATCGGCCAGCGCCTCGCCGAGCACTGGAAGCAGCCGGTGATCGTCGAGAACCGGCCGGGCGCCGGCGGCCAGATCGGCACCGCCGCGGTGGTGAAGGCGGAGCCGGACGGCTACACGCTGCTCGTGCAGTCGTCCTCGCACGCCGCGAACCCGGCGATCTACAAGAGCCTGCCCTACGACCCGCTCAAGGATCTCGCCGACGTCGCGATCCTCGGCAAGACGCCGTACATCATGGTGAGCGCGGCCAACGGGCCCTACCAATCGCTCAAGGACGTGATCGCCGCCGCCAAGGCGAAGCCGGGCGAGATTCCGTTCGCCTCCGCCGGCGTCGGCACATCGACCCATCTTGCGGCGGAATTTCTGATCGCGCTCGCCGGCATCAGGATGCTGCACGTGCCGTTCAAAGGCTCGCCGGACGCGATCCAGGACGTGCTCGGCGGACGCAGCGCCTTCTACATGGCGCCGCTCGACGTGGCGCTCGGGCTGGTGAAGGAGCGCAAGCTCAATCCGCTCGGCGTGTCGACCAAGATGCGCGTGGATCTCCTGCCCGACGTGCCGAGCATCGCGGAGCAGGGCCTGTCCGACTACGACATGAGCCTGTGGTTCGGCATGTGGGCGCCAAGTGCGACGCCGCTGCCGGTGGTGCAGAAGCTGAACGCCGCCGTGAACGCGATCGTGTTCGAGCCGGCGGTGAAGGAGCAGTTCCAGAAGCTCGGCATCGAGCCCGCGCCGATGAAGCCCGACGACTTCGCAAAGTTCGTGCGCAGCCAGATCGACTTCTACAAGAAGATCGTGGCGCGCGCCGGCATCCAACCCCAATAATGGGGACAGACCCCATTTAAATAGGGTCCGTCCCCATTTATGGAAGTGATCTTCATGCTGGTGCTTGCGACCGCCACGCCCGGCGGCGGTTTCCCGGTGTACGGCGACGCGTTCGCCGAGATCGTCAACGCGCAGGAGCCGAAGCTGCGCCTCGAGACGCGCAACACCAAGGGCTCGGCCGAGAACGTGCCGCTGTTGGAAGCGAACAAGGTCGACCTCGCGCTCGTCGCCGGCGAGTTTGCGAGCAGCGTGCTCGCCAAGCCCGACACGCCACTGCGCATCATCTGCGCGATGTATTCCTCGCCCGGCCTTGCCATGGTGCGCGGCGACAGCGCGTACCGCTCCCTCGGCGATCTCGCGGGCAAGCCGGTGGTGCTCGGCACGCAAGGCTCGGGCATCACCGCGCTCGGGCGCGCGGTGTTCCAGTCGCTGGGAATTGAGGTGCGGCCGATAACGCTGGAAAAGGCCGCGGACGGCCCGCCGATGCTGCTCGACGGCCGGGCGGACGCGCTGTGGGGCGCGGGCGTCGGCTGGCCGGCGTTCGCTGCGCTCGCCAACTCGGGCGCCCGCTTCATCGCGCCCAATGAGCAGGAGATCGCGACCATCCTGCGCAAGAACCCCGCGTTGCAGGCGGTGACGCTGCCGGCGAAGAGCTATGCGGGCCAGGACGCCCCGCTGCGCTCGGTCGGCTCGTGGAGCTACGTGCTCGCCAAGCCCGACCTGCCGGCGGATGCCGGCTATCTGCTGGCGCGCGCGATCCATCGCAGCGAGGCGAAGCTCACCGCACGGCTCGAGCAGGCGCGCGAGACCACCATGGCGAACACGCTCGCCGCGGCGCCGCGCCGCGAGCTCATCCACCCGGGCGTGCTGCGTTATCTAGCCGAAGCGGGACTCAAGTAGGCCGGTGACGCCCGGGCGCGTCGCGAACAGCCCGGCGCCGTCCGCGCTCGTGATGTACAGCGTGTCGAGGCGCGTGCCGCCGAAGGCGCAGCACGTCGGATTTTTCGCCGGCACCGCGATCACGCGATCGATCTTGCCGGCGGGCGTATAGCGCACCACGCGCGACGCGGCCCACTCGGCGTTCCACAGGCAGCCGTCGGCATCGACGCACGAGCCGTCCGGGAAGCCCGGGTGCGGCGTGGCGAAGATGCGCTCATTCGCCGTCTTCCCCGTTTGCATATCGTAGTCGTACGCCCAGATCTTGTGCCGCGGGCTGTCGGCGAAGTACATGGTGCCTCCGTCCGGGCTCCAGGCGATGCTGTTCGGCACACGAATCGCGCTGCGCATCGCCGTGGCGCGGCCATCGGCCTCGACGCGGTAGAGCACGCCGCGCGGCGGGTGATCGGGGTCCTCCAGCGTGCCGACCCAGAAGCGCCCGGCGCGATCGCACCGCCCGTCGTTGAAGCGCATCCCGGCCTCGTGCTCCGCCGGGCGCACCATGAGCTTGGGCTCGCGCTTGCCGAGCAGGAAGACGCCGCTTTGCATCGCGACGAGCAGCCCGCCTGCGCGGCGCAGCGCGATGCTGCCCGGCTGCTCCGGCATGGGCATCACCGTGACGTGCGTGCCGTCGTAGCGCTTCAGCGCTTTGCCGTGGATGTCGACCCACCACAGCGCATGCATGCGCTCGTCCCATACCGGGCATTCGCCCAGGAGGTCATTGCTCTCGAGGACGCGCTCGACCGTCTCGGCCATTGGTCCAAAATAACACGCGTGATCGCGGACATTCCAGGCGCGCGCATTTGGTACCTGGACACGGGCGGCAATGGACCCGCCGTGCTCCTGCTGCACGCGCGCGCCGGCAGCGCCGCGATGTGGCGGCGGCAGCTCGCGGCGTTCAGCGCGGCCGGCTATCGCTGCATCGCCTACGATCGCCGGCAGTCGGGCCGCACGGAAATCGCGCCCGGCGCGCCGGAGGCGCTCGCGGCCGATGATCTGCGCGCGCTGGTGGACGCTCTTGCCATCGAGCGCTTCCACCTGCTCGGCACCGCCGCCGGCGGCATTGTGGCGCTCGATTTCGCGCTCTCGCACCCGGAGCGCGTGCGCAGCCTGGTCTTCGCCAACAGCGTTGGCAGCGCCGAGATCAAGCAGGAGCCGGAGTACGTCGCGGCCGCGGCGCAGCTGCGGCCGCCCGATGAGCTGCCGCCCGAGATCCGCGAGCTCGGCGCGTGGTATCGCAGCCACGATCCCGCGGGCGCGCGCGAGTGGCTCGAGCTCGGGAAGGAGACGCGCGCCAAGAAGCCGCCGTTTCCGAGCACCCGCAACCGCATCACGCTCGCGCGGCTGGCGGATCTCAGGATGCCGACGCTGCTGCTCACGGGCGATATCGACCCCTACACGCCGCCCGCGGTGCTGGAGGTTTTCCACCGGCGCATACCTCAGGCCACGGCGCTCGTCATTCCGAACAGCGGCCACTCGGCCTTCTGGGAGCAGCCCGAACGCTTCAACCGCGCGGTGCTCGACTTCCTGAATTCCGACCCGGGGTCGTAATTGCGCCAGTAATTGCGCCATGCGGCGCGCGGAATTCCGACCCCGGGTCGGAATTAGTGGAGGTGCGGCTTCTTAAGGAAGTCCTGGCGATCCGCTGACTCGAGCATGTACTCCTTGGTCGTCGTCTCGCGCAGCACCCTGAGCGGGACGCGCACGCCGGCATTGCCGACTGCCCAGATGCGGCGGAAGAGATCGGCGAGGCTCGAGGGTTTCGCACCGGCGACCGCGAGCACGGCGTCGCCGACGCGCAGCCCGGCCTTCTCGGCCGGCCCGCCGGGCGCAAGGCCCGCGACCACGAGCCGCGCTCCGGCTTCGGTCGCGTACATGCCGAGCCACGGCCGCGGCGGACGGCTCGTGCGGCCGAGCTTCACCATGTCGTCGAGGATCGACCCGAGCAGGTCGATCGGCACGATCATGTTGCCCTGGATGGTGCCGGCGTCGATTTTCTCCTGCACGAGGAGCGAGCCGATGCCGAGGAGCTTGCCTTCGGCGCCGATCAGCGCCGCGCCGCCCCACTGCGGGTGCGCTGGCGCGGTGAAGATCGCCTCATCCAGCACGTACTCCCAGTAGCCGGCGAACTCGCGCTTCGCGAACACGGTGGCCTTGAGCGCGTGCGCCGCGCCGCCATGGCCCGCCATCACCACGTTCTCGCCCACGCGGCAGGAATTCGCGCTGCCGCGCTCGAGCGGCCGCACGCCGAGCTTGCCGAGCGGATGCACGAGCCCGAAGCCCGTCACCTGGTCGTAGGCGAGCGGGAAGCCGCCGGCGACCGCGCCCTTGTTGGTGGTGATCCAGATGGTGCTTGCCTCGGTGATGAGATAGCCGATGGTGAGGATGAGGCCGTCCTCACGGATGACGACGCCGTTGCCGGCGCGCTCGGTGCCGAGGATCTGCGCGGTGAACGCGTCCTCCGGGATCTCCGCCCGCAGGCCGACGACGCTATCGAGCGCGTGCTCGAGGTTGAAACGCCACTCTTCCGGCCGCGGCCGCATCTCGACCGGAAAGGCCCATTCACCTTCCTGTTTGCGCGCCAGGCCCAATTCTAATTCGCGCACGGCGCGGTAATTAGCTTAATTGCGACCCGGGGTCGGAATTAGAGGCGCTGGCCGCTCGCCGCATCGAAGAGATGCGCGTGCGTCGCCTGGGGTGCAAGGAAGATGCGCTCGCCGGGCCCCGCGTTGGAGCGCCCGCGCATCATGACGGTGAGCGACGCGTCGCCGACTTTCGCGACAATCTCGGTCTCGGCGCCCATCGGCTCGACCACGACGACCTCCGCCGGTATTCCGCTGCCCGCGGGCTCGAGGTGCTCCGGCCGGATGCCGTAGCGCACGCGCTGGCCGTCCGCCGCGCGGCCCGCCGTGGCAAATGAGGCCGGCCAGCGCACGCCTAAGGCTTCCACGCTGCCCGCGCGCGCCACGCCGTCGAAGATATTCATCGCCGGCGAGCCGATGAACTGCGCGACGAACAGGTTCGCCGGCCGGTCGTAGAGCTCGAGGGGCTCGCCGAGCTGCTCGATCCTGCCCTCGTTCATCACCGCGATGCGATCGGCCATGGTCATGGCCTCGATCTGGTCGTGCGTGACGTACACCGTGGTCGTCTTCAGGCGCTGGTGCAGCGCCTTGATCTCGGTGCGCATGGCGACGCGCAGCTTGGCATCCAGGTTCGAGAGCGGCTCGTCGAACAGGAACACCTTCGGATCGCGCACGATCGCCCGGCCCATCGCCACGCGCTGGCGCTGCCCGCCCGAGAGCTCGCGCGGATGGCGCTGCAGAAATGGTTCCAGGTTGAGAATCTTGGCGGCGGTCGCGACCCGCTGGTCGATCACCGCTTGCTTCTCGTTCCTCAGCCGCAGCGAGAAGCCCATGTTCTCGCGCACCGTCATGTGCGGATAGAGCGCGTAGCTCTGGAACACCATGGCGATGTCCCGGTCCTTCGAGTCGATGTCATTCACGACGCGCCCATCGATGGCGATCGTGCCGCCGGTGATGTCCTCCAGGCCCGCGAGCATGCGCAGCAGCGTCGACTTGCCGCAGCCCGACGGCCCCACCAGCACCACGAACTCGCCGTCCCCGATGTCGAGCGAGATGCCGTGCAGCACGCGCGTCTTGCCGAAGTTCTTCAGCACCTCGCGGAACGAGACCGTCGCCATCAGCCCTTCACCGCCCCGACCGTGAGGCCGCCGACCATGTAGCGCCGGAACGCGTAGTAGATCGCCGCCGGCGGCAGGGCGTAGATCAGCGCCGTGGCCATCAGCAGCTCCCAGGGCGAATCATCGGACGCGAGGAAATGCCCGAGGCCGACGGCGAGCGGGATGGTGTTCTCATGCGATAGCAGGAGGAACGCGTAGAGATATTCATTCCACGCCAGCAGGAGAGCATAGGTGCCGATCGCTACGAGCGACGGCATCATCAGCGGCAGATAGACCAACCTGAACAACTGGAGCGGCGTAGCCCCATCGATGCGCGCCGCTTCGTCGAGCTCCCAGGGCAGCTTGTCGGAGGCCTGCTTCAGTACCCAGATCGCATACGGCGACGCGAGGGTGACCATCGCGAGCACCAGCGACCAGCGGTTGTTCAGCAGCCCGTAGGTGCCCATCGCCTTGTACATCGGCACGGCGAGGAACGCCGCGGGGATGAAATAGGTGAAAAGCGCCGCATTCATGACGGCGCGCCCGCCGCGCACCTTCAGGCGGCTGATGGCGAAAGCGGCACAGGTCGCGATTGCCAGCGTCAGCAGGCCAGTCGCCACCGCGATCCAGAGCGAATTCCAGATCTGCTCCCAGAAGTGATGCAGGTAGAAGTGCTCCTGGCGGAACACGGTGCCGAAGTTGCGCAGCGTCGGCTTGTCCGGCCAGAGCGCGCCGGAGAACGCCGAGTCCTTGCTGGAGATCGAGAAAAGGAAGATGTGATAGATCGGCAGCAGCGTCCACAGCAGGATCGGGATCGCGACGAGCCAAAGCTTCGCCTCGCGCACGAATTTATTCATCGACGGAGAGACGCTTCATCATGAAGTAGACGAGCGGCAGCACGAAGGGCAGCGCCACCACGATGGTCGCCATCGCCTGATCTACCTGGTCGAGCCGGATGTAGCGGATGCCCAGCGTGGACAGCACGTGCGTCAGATCGGCCGGCCCGCCGCCGGTGAGCAGATACACGCTGTTGAAGTCGCCGAGCGTCCAGATCATGCTCAGGATCGTCGACGTGAGATAGAGCGTGCGGATGGATGGCCAGGTGATGAATTTGAACTTTTGCCAGGCGGTTGCACCATCGACGCTCGACGCTTCATAGAGCTCGCGCGGGATCGCCAGGCGACCGGCGATCAGGATCAGCGTCCAGAACGGCAGCGCCTTCCAGATGTGCACCACCATCGCCATCGACAGGCCGAGCGCCGGATCGTTGAGCCAGTTAGGCCCGTCGAGCCCGGTGAGGCGGAACCAGACGGAGTTGATCAGGCCCCACTCGGGATTCAGCATGAAGCGGATCGAGAAGATCGTCGGGATCGCCGGCACCGCCCACGGGATGATGAAGATCACCGAGAGCCAGCGGATCCACGCCCGGTCGTTGACGAAGAAGCCGGAGAGGAAAAGCGCGAGCGCGAACTTCAGGTTCACCGCGACCAGCAGGAAGATGATGGTGTTCACCACCGTGCGGAAGAACACCGGGTCGTCGAACAGCGTGACGTAGCTCTGCGGATGGCGCGCGAGCCACAGGCCGTAGGTCACCGGGTAGAGCACGAAGACGAGAAACACCAGCACGTATGGCGTGAGCATGATCACGCCCCACGACTGCCACGACGAGCGCTTGCGTTGCGGGGAAATCGGGGTCAGAGCCCGATTTCCCCCGGGCACCGCGATGTCGGCCGCGGCCATTACACGGCCACGTTACTTCAGCCGGCGACCTGCTTGATGCGCGCGATCATCTCGTCGACCGCCTTCTCCACCGGCCACTTCTCCGCGGCGACGCGGTTCATCGCCTTGGCCCAGACGTTCTCGTTGTTGAGGATGGTGAACTTGTAGTTCCTGGTGAACTCGAAGTTCACCACGCCGGCGGAAAACTGCTGGTGCACGATCTTGCGGTGCGGGTCGTTGGTCCAGAATTCGCGCGCGACGCCGGCCTTGGTCACCGGGTACCAGCGGCCGAGCGCGCCCTCGACGTAGGGCGTGAGATTCTCGTCCTGCATCATGAACTGCACGAACTCCTTCGCGCGCTTCTTGTTCTTCGCGGCTCCGAAGATCACGCCGACCTTCACCGCCTGGCGGTACTGCATCGGCTTGCCGTCGGGCTTGTTCGGAAACCCCGCGGTGGCGATGAGCTCGTAGTAATTCTTCTTCGCCTGCGCGCGCTCCTCGGCGGTGAGCTTTTCATTGTTCGCGTCGTCGAGCCACTTGGAAGCGATCGAGATGGTCGCGTTGTGCGTCATCATGATCTGCTTGTTGTGGAAGTTGACGTTGTTGTCCGGATCCTTCCAGTTCACGGCCGAGGGCGGCGTGCAGCCCTTGTTGATCGTGTCGACGTAGTCGTGCATCGAGGCGACCAGGCCCTTCCTCGCCTCGGGACGATCGACCAGCAGCTTGCCGTTGTCGTCCACCAGCTTCACGTTGTACGCGTCCATGAACGTGAGGTAGGAGAAGAACGAGTCGCTCGAATCCACGCCCATCGGGCTGCCGACCGAATAGATGCGCTTGCCGCTTTTCTTGCGATACGCGGACTGCGCCTTGGTGCACCAGAAATCCCAGTACGCCTTCCAGCTCGTCGGGATGTCCGACTCCTTGTATCCCGCCTCGGCCAGCATGTCCTTCCAGTACTGGATGTGCATGGTCTGGCGCTTGGTCGGAAACGCGTAGTAGGCGCGCTTGCCGGTCTTGTTGTTCAGCAGATAGGTCGTCTCGAGCGTGTTGGGCATGAACTTGTCCTTCATCGGCGCGAGGATGTCCGACAGATCCTCGAGCTGCCCCTCGTAGGCCCACTTGCCCGCGACCTGGAAGTCGAAGACATCGCCGTACGCGACGTCGGGCGGCGTGCCGGAGTCGAGCGCCGCCACCGCCTTCGGCACCGATTCCTGCGGCGAGTAGCGCGAGAGCTCGACCTTCACGCCGGTCTTCTGCTGGAACTTGGCGATCATGTCGTCGAGCGCCTTGTCCTCCTGCGGATAGAACCCCTTGGTCCAGTACACCACCAGCGTTTCCTGCGCCGTCGCCGGCGCGATCAATGCAGCCGCGAGCGCGAGCGCGCCGAGCAGTCTCAACATGGATGAAATCTCCTCTCAGGTCCGGCTCGTATCATAGCCGACGAGCTTCTAATTCCGACCCCGGGTCGTAATTGCCTGCGGCTCCGATTTATTTTCGCGTCTTCTTCCAGGCATCGAACTCGGCCCTGGTCTCGGCATTCGGCGGATAGAGACCGAAGATGCTACGGCCTTCCTTCACCTTCACTTCGACCCAGTCCTCGAACTCGGTCTGGGTCGCCGCCTCCTGCGCGACTTCGTCGACGAGCTTCGCCGGGATGACGACGACGCCTTCGCCGTCGCCCACCAGCACATCGCCCGGATAGACGGCGACGCCGCCGCAGCCGATCGGCACCTGCGCGTCGATCGCGTGATGGCGCACGAGGTTGAGCGGCGCCGAGCGTCCCGCGCAGTACACCGGGAACTCGAGCTTCTCTATCGTCGGCGTGTCGCGCAGCCCGCCGTCGGTGACGATGCCCGCGGCGCCGCGCACCATGAGGCGCGTCATCAGGATGTCGCCGCCGGTCGCCGCGCTCGCATCGCGGCGCGCGTCCATCACCAGGACGGCGCCGGGCGGGCAGGCCTCGATCGCCTCGCGCTGCGGGTGGCCGCGGCCTTCGAACGCGCCGAGCTGGTCGAGGTCCTCGCGCGCCGGGATGTAGCGCAGCGTGTAGGCCTCGCCCACCATGCGCGGCGCGTTGCGATTCAGCAGGAAGATTCCCTGGATGAAGACGTTGCGCAGCCCGCGCTTGAAAAGCACGGTGGTGAGGGTGGCGGTGGAAACTTTCTTCAGCGCCTCGCGGCTATAAGATGAAAGCATGGTGGAGCTCGAGCGTGATGGCGGGGTGGCGCGCATCTTCCTCAACCGTCCGCAGAAGGTCAATGCTCTCGATACGGCGCTGCTCGATGAGCTCGCTCGGCGGCTCGAGCGCCTGGCGGACGATGACAGCCTGCGCGTGGTGGTGCTCGGCGGCCGCGGGCGCGCGTTCTGCGGCGGCGCCGACGTCGGCGAGCTCGGTGCGCTGGAGCCGGCGAGCGCACGCGCGTTCGTCGGCCGCATTCACCGCGTCTGCGCGGCACTGCGCGCGCTGCCGGTTCCCGTGGTGGCGCGACTGCACGGCGCGGTCATCGGCGCGGGCCTCGAGCTCGCCGCCGCGTGCGACTTGCGCATCGCGGCGCGCGGCACGCGCTTTGCCATGCCCGAAGTAAGGCTCGGCATCCCGTCGGTGGTGGAGGCGGCGCTGCTGCCGCGGCTCATGGGTTTCGGCCGCGCCGCATGGCTGGTCCTCACCGGCGAGCCGATCGACGCCGAGCGCGCGTACCAATGGGGGCTGGTGGAAGCGCTCGCCGACGAAACGGCGCTGGATCAAACGGTGAGCTCCGTGGTCAATACTCTGGTGGCGGCGGAGCGCGCCGCTTTGCGCACGCAAAAGGAGCTGCTGCACATGTGGGAAGAATTGCCGCTCGCGGAGTCGGTGGCCGCGAGCATCGCGCGCTTCGGCGACGCGTACGCCGGCGGCGCGGCCGCCGCGCGGATCAGGCATACAATATCTAGGGCGAAAAGCCGGAAAGCGCACTAAATACATGGCCAAGCCTGCCGTCTACGACGCCTCTGCCATCCAGGCCCTGAAGGGGCTCGAGCCCGTGCGCCGCATGCCGGGCATGTACACGCACACCGTCCACCCGCTGCACATCGTGCAGGAGGCGATCGACAACGCGGTGGACGAGGCGCTGGCGGGTTTTGGCAAGCGGATCACGGTGACCGTCCATAAGGACGGCTCGGTCGAAGTGGAAGACGAGGGCCGCGGCATCCCGGTCGACATGCACCCGGTGGAGAAGAAGCCCGCGGTGGAAGTCGCCTTCTCCATGCTGCACGCCGGCGGCAAGTTCTCGCGCTCGGGCGACGGCATCTATCACATCTCCGGCGGCCTGCACGGCGTCGGCGTCTCGGTCTCGAACGCGCTCTCCAAGCGCTGCGAGGTGACCGTCTTCAAGGATGGGCAGAAGCACACCATCGCGTTCGAGGGCGGCGAGCTCAAGCAGAAGTTGCGCTCGGAAAAGATCAAGGAAAAACGCACCGGCACCACCGTTCGCCTGTGGCCCGACCCGCAATACTTCGACTCCCCCAACATCCCGCTCGCCGAGCTCGAGCACCTCGTGCGCTCGAAGGCCTACCTGCTCCCCGGCTTGACGATGGTGCTGGAAGTGGAAGGCAAGGAGAAGAAGACCTGGAAGTACGAGCGCGGCATGGCGCAGTACTTCGACTTCATGCTCCAGGGACGCGAGCTGGTCGCGCCGCTCTTCACCGGCGAGCGCTACTTCGACGAGAAATCGCTCGCCGGCATCAGCGACATCGAGCCCGGCGAAGGCGCCTCGTGGGCGATCGGCTGGGTCGCGGACGGCGAAACGTTCACCGACAGCCACGTCAACCTGATCCCGACGCGCTCCGGCGGCACGCACGAGGCGGGTTTCCGCGCCGGCATCTTCGAGGCGCTCGCCGCCTTCATCGACACGCGCGCGCTCGCGCCGAAGGGCGTCAAGGTCATCGCCGACGACCTCTGGCAGCGCGCCTGCTTCACGCTCTCCGCGCGCATCGTGCGCACGCAGTTCCATGGGCAGACGAAAGAAAAATTGACGACGCGCCACGGCGCGAAGCTCCTGGAGATGTGCGTGCGCGACGCGTTCGAGCTCTGGCTCAACCAGCACCCGGACGAGGGCAAGAAGATCGTCGAGCTCGCGATCGAGCAGGCGCTCGCCCGCTTGTCCAAAGGCAAGAAAGTCGAGCGCAAGAAGTCGAGCGGCATCGCCACGCTGCCCGGCAAGCTGGTCGATTGCGCCTCCGGCGACGTGACGCGCAACGAGCTGTTCCTGGTGGAAGGCGACTCCGCCGGCGGCTCCGCCAAGGAAGCGCGCGACAAGGAGACGCAGGCGTTGCTCCCCTTGCGCGGCAAGGTGCTGAACACCATGTCGAAGGACAGCCGCACGGTGCTCGCCAACAAGGAGCTGCAGGCAATCGCCACCGCGATCGGCGTCGATCCGCACGGCGCGGAGGACGCCGTCGATCTTACGGGGCTGCGCTATGGCAAGGTCATCGTCATGACCGACGCCGACGTCGACGGCGGTCATATCCAGGCGCTGCTCCTCACGTTCTTCTTCATGCACGCGCCGAAGCTGGTCTCGAGCGGCCATGTGTTCGTCGCGCAGCCGCCGCTTTACAAGGTCGAGGTGCCCTCGCAGGGCAAAGGAAAGCCAGCCAGGCGCGTGTACTGCCTCGACGACGACGAGCTCGCCGAAGTGCTGGCGCAGCTCAAGAAGGAGGGCGTGAAGGACGCGAGCTGGGAGATCTCGCGCTTCAAGGGCCTGGGCGAAATGAGCCCGGAGCAGCTCTGGGAGACGACGATGAATCCCGACACGCGCCGGCTCGTGCGCATGGAGCTCGACGCCAAGGAGCTCAAGAAAGCGCGCGCCACCTTCGAGCTGCTGATGGAC
>DASSLQ010000249.1:0-3294 GCA_035689325.1 Burkholderiales bacterium
GGTGGTGGCCCCGGCGAGCGTGAAGGGCGGGAGATCGAGCTTGATCGAGCGCGCCGCCGGGCCTTCGCCGATCATGATGTCGAGCTGGAAGTCCTCGAGCGCCGGATAGAGGATCTCCTCGACCACCGGCGAGAGGCGATGGATCTCGTCGATGAAAAGCACATCGCGCGGCTCAAGGTTGGTCAGGAGCGCCGCGAGATCCCCCGGCCGCTCGAGCACCGGACCCGAGGTCTGGCGCAGGTTCACGCCGAGCTCGCGCGCGATGATGTGCGCGAGCGTCGTCTTGCCGAGGCCCGGCGGGCCGAAGAGCAGCACGTGGTCGAGCGCTTCGGCGCGCGCGCGCGCCGCGGCGATGAAGATCTCGAGCTGGTTCCTCGCCTTTTCCTGTCCGACGTACTCGCCGAGCGTCGCCGGCCGCAGCGAGCGCTCGAACTGCTGCTCGTCGCTCGTCGCGGGCCGCGCCGAGATCAGCCGGTCGGTCTCGATTGCCATCCCGGGCGCATTATGCCGCCGGGAATTTAACGGCGCTTCAGCGGAAGCGCCACAGGGCGCCGGCGGTAAACGTGTTGATGCCGCTCTTGGGCAGCGTGCCGCCGCCGACGTTCCAGTAGTGCTGCGCTTCGCCGCGCAAGTCGATGTTGCGCGTCAGCGTGTACGCGAAGCCGCCGCCGGCCGTTGCACCGTTGCTGGTTTCCTTGCAGCAGGAAAGCGCGCCGCTGCCTTCGATCTTGGCGTAGTACATGCCGAGCTTGCCGTACAGGGAGAACGCGGTGTCGGGCGGCCAGGCCGCGATCCCCGCCGCCTCCCAGGCGTGCGCCTTCAATCTCGAGGTCTCGTTCTCGATGATGCCGAGATTGGTGAATGCTGCCTCGGCAGCGAACGTGCCATTGAACTGATAGCCGCCGAAGACGCGCCCCATGGGGGCGGTGTTGGAGCAGTTGCCGCCGGGACAGCCGGGATCCCAATGCGAGCGGCCCGCCGCCGCGCCGGCGTAGATGTGACTCGGCAGCTCCTGCGCCCATACCGGCGCAGCGAACGCGGCCGCGGCAAGCGCCGCGAGGCGCAGCAGCTTCGGCATTCTCATTCCCTCCCCCGCGTCGAAGCTTACCATCACAAAAGAAAAGGGCGGCCGAAGCCGCCCTTTTCACTCTTATTGTTGTTGCCCTACCTTACTGGAATCTCCAGAGGACGCCGAGGCTGAAATTATCGATGTCGCCTTCGCCGCCCAAATTGCTGCCCGAATCCGCCTTGTAGCGTTGCCATTCGAGGCGCAGGCCAAGGTTCTTGTTGAAGTCGTACGATCCGCCGACGCCGTAGGTAAGGTCGGTCTTCGATTGGCTACCGGCGCCGCTGAAGGCACCGCCCGGCTTCGCTTCAGTGTTCGCGATGCCAAGGCGGCCGAACACCCCAAACTGGTCGAAGGGCCAGGAGAACACGCCTGACAGGTCCCACGCCGTGGCCGCAATGTCACCATCCAGGCCGAAGCCCGAGGCCTTCAGCTTGCCGAGGTCCGCGTAGCCGACCTCCGCCGCGATGTTGCGCGTGAACTGGTACCCGCCGAAGATCCTGAACGAAGTGTCGTTCTTGTCGCAGCTGATGCCACCGCTGCAATCGGCCTTGAACTTGGACTGGCCGAGCGAACCACCGGCATAGACAGCGCTCATGCTCATCTGCGCAGCGGCGGGAAGAGCGAGCGCCGCGCCGGCAAGCCCGAGAACCGCGATTAGTGCTTTAGTCTTCATTGAAGCGTCCTTTCGTGTCGTGAAAACAACTGCCCCCTCCCATACAGTGACACTAGCAAAACGGCGTTTCTTAAGCCTTCCCAGGCCGAAACGTGGCCCGTCGGAGGAGCCGCATGTTGCGGAATTGCAACGAAAACCCTTAGCGGCGCACCAGGCTCTTGAGCGCGGTTCGGATCGCTTCGGCAAGCGGCGTATCGGCTGGGACATTTGTCACCGCGGCGCGTGCCTCCTTGTCGTTGTAGCCGAGCGCGACGAGCGCTTGCACGACATCCGACGTGCCGCCGCCTTGCGCCGGCGCGGTCGCTTCGCTGATGCGGCCTTTGAGCTCGAGCAGCAGCCGCTCGGCAGTCTTCTTGCCGATGCCCGGGATCCTGGTGAGCCCCGCGGCATCCTGCAGCGCGACGCAATGCGCGAGCTCGCTCACTGACATGCCGGAGAGCACCGCGAGCGCGGTGCGCGCGCCGATGCCGGAGATGCGGATGAGCTGGCGGAACGCGCTTCGCTCCTCACCGGTGGCGAAACCGTAGAGGTTGTGCGCGTCCTCGCGCACGACCAGATGCGTGAGGAGGCTCACCGTCTCGCCATTGGCCGGCAGCGCGTAGAACGTGCTCATCGGCACGTCGAGCTCGTAGGCAACGCCGCCGACATCGACGAGCACTTGCGGCGGGTTCTTCGCCGCGAGCCGCCCGGTAAGGCGGCCGATCAGATGAGCCTGCCCTTGCGCATGCGCAGCCCGCGCGTTGCAAGGCGCCCCAAGTGCGCCCCATGCGCGTGGCAGATCGCGCAGGCAAGCGCGTCGGCCGCGTCCGGCGAAGGCTCGCCCGGCAGCGCGAGCAGCCGCCGCACCATGTGCTGCACCTGCTCCTTCGCGGCGTGGCCGTTGCCGACCACCGACTGCTTCACCTGCAGCGCGGTGTACTCGGACACTGGCAGGCCCGCGATCACGGCGGCGCAGATCGCAGTGCCGCGCGCCTGCCCCAAGAGCAGCGTGGACTGGGGATTGACGTTCACAAAAACCTTCTCCACAGCGACCTCGACCGGCGCATGCTGCGCGATCACTTCGCGCAGGCCTTCGAGGATGGCCTTCAGCCGCGCGGCGAGATCGCCGCTGCCCGACTTGACGCAACCGCTGGTGATGTAATGCAAGCCCCGGCCGTTCTTCTCGATCACGCCGAAGCCGGTGGTGTGCAGGCCCGGGTCGATGCCGAGGATTTTCAGTCGAGCACCGCCGTCGTGTAGACGTTCTGCACATCGTCAAGGTTCTCGAGCGCGTCGACCAGGCTGCGCATGCGCGCCTGCTGCTCGGCGGCGAGCGTGGCTTCGTTGGTGGCCTTCCAGGTGATCTCGGCAAGCTCGGGCTTGAGCTTTGCCTTCTCGAGCGCCGCCTTCACCGCCGGGAAATCCCCCGGCGCAGAGATCAGCTCCACCGAGTCGTCGTCGTTCTTCACCACGTCCTCGGCGCCCGCGTCGAGGCCGGCTTCCATGACGCGATCCTCGTTCGTGCCCGGCGCGAAGATGAACTGGCCGACATGCTTGAAGAGATACGCCACCG
>DASSLQ010000250.1:0-12797 GCA_035689325.1 Burkholderiales bacterium
CCGTACGCCGGGATGCGATCGTTCGCCGCGCCCCAGATCTTGTAGAGCGGGAGCTTCGCAGCCTTGCCGACGATGTCCCAGAGGCCGATGTCGAGCGCAGAGAGCGCATAGGCGGCTGTGCCTTGCTTCTTCACCCCCATGTCGACGCGGAACATCTTTTCCCACAGGCGCTCGATGAAAAGCGGATCTTCGCCGAGGAGCGCAGGCTTGAGTCGCGTGTCGAGATAGGCGAGCACCGCTTCCGCGCCGCCGCCGTTGAAGACGAGGCTGTAGCCGAGCCCGCGCACACCTTCGTCGGTAGCGAGTTGCGCAACGACGAGCTTGTGCTCGGGGTATTGCAGTGCCATCGGCTTGGGCGTGGGAACGGCGAGCAGGCAGGTGTCAATGGAGGTGATCTTCATGGCGCATGCATGGTAGCGCCGGCCTGATGTTTGCTGAAGAGAGGGTGCCTTTTCCAAAGGAGGATCCATGAAGGCATTGATGATCATCGCCGCATCCCTGGCACTCGCGCTCGCCGGCTGCCATCGCGACCAGTCCAGCGCCGGAGCCACCAGCAGCACGTCGAAGAGCCCGTCCGCAGCGAGCGGCAGCTCCTCGACGACGCCGAGCGGCGGCGCGACCGGTGGGAAGAGCGGAAGCTCGACCGACAAGTCCTCGCCGAGCCGTCCTTCGGGCCCGGCGACGCCGACGACCCCGGGCGGCAGCAAGTAAGCGAGTCCGACCCTGCGGCCGGCGTCCCGCCGGTCGCAGGTTTCTCACGGCGGGTTTAGCATCCGGGCCGGGAGGCCCGATGAAAATATTGCCCGTCGTCCTTGCGCTCGCCCTCGCGGCGTGTGCGCAAAGCCCTTCTTCCACCGTCGGCGAAACACCGAGCTTTCGCGTCGACCCGGCGTGGCCGCGGCCGCTGCCGGAAGAAGACGGCGTGCAGCTCGTGCTCGGCCAGGTGGCGGGCATCGCGGTCGACGACAGGAACGGCCACGTCTGGATCGTGCACCGGCCGTCCACCTTGCTCGCCGACGAGTGGGATGCCAAGCAACAGCGCCCGGTGACGCATCGCTGCTGCAAGTCGGCGCCGCCAGTCATCGAGTTCGACGCTGGAGGCAACTATCTGCGCGGCTGGGGTCCGAGCGATGCGCAGGCGCAGTGGCCGAAGAGCGAGCACGGCATTTATGTCGATCCCGAGGGCAATGTCTGGATCGCGGGCAACGGCGACGAGGACAACCAGATCCTCAAGTTCACGCCGCAGGGCAAGTTCCTGATGCAGATCGGCCGCGCCGGCAAGTCCGAAGGGAGCGCGAGCCGCACGCAGCTCGGACGCCCGGCCCACATGGTGATGGATCCAAAAGCGCAGGAGCTCTACGTCGCCGACGGCTACGGCAACCATCGCGTCGTGGTGTTCGATGCGCGCACCGGCGCGTACAAGCGCCACTGGGGCGCCTACGGCGGCGAGCCGAGCGACGACAAGCAGCCGGCGTACGACCCGGGCGCACCGCCAGCGCGCCAGTTCGGCAACCCGGTGCACTGCGTGCGGCTATCGAACGATGGACGCGTCTACGTCTGCGATCGGGTCAACAATCGCATCCAGGTGTTCGAGCCGGGCGGCAAGTTCATCCAGGAGTTCCGCGTCGAGCCGCTCACGCGCGCGAACGGCGCGGTGTGGGACATGGTGCTGTCGCAGGACGCGGCGCAGAAGTACCTGTATGTCGCCGACGGTGCGAACGGGCGCGTCTACACGCTCGAGCGCGCGAGCGGCCGTCAGCTCGGCGCCTTCGGCCGCACCGGGCGCATGGCGGGCGAGTTCAAGTGGGTGCACAACATCGCCATCGACCGCCAGGGGAATCTCTATACCTCGGAAGTCGGGTTTGGACGACGTGCGCAAAAGTTCACCCTGGTGTCGTTCTAGAACCGACGGCAAATTAAAGCGCGCACCACGGGCTGAGACGCGCCGCGCGCTGTATAAAGGCATTCATGAAGGCCTGCGAGATATTCCACGTGCCGTACAAGAAAACCTATCGCTGGAAATGGCGGCACACCGGATCCGACGGACGCACACTGGTCGAGTCCGACGAGAGCTACGCGCTCTATTACGAGTGCTTTAGCGCGGCGCGCGAAGCAGGCTACGAGCCGCGCCGGCAGGCGGCCACGCCCGCCGAGCATCCCTAGCCGGCGATTTCCTTGCGCACGATTGCGGCGCCGCGCGCGAGCGCGGCGAGCTTGCCGTACGCGACATCGCGCGCGAGGTACTTCATGCCGCAGTCGGGCGCAAGCACCAGCTTCTCCGGTGCGATGTGCTCGAGCGCCGCGCGAATGCGCTCGGCCACCAGCTCGGGCGTTTCTACCGTATTGCTGCCGAGATCGATGACGCCGACCATCACGCTCTTCGGCGCGAGGCTCGTCAGCACCGCGAGGTCGAGGCGCGGCTGCGCCGCTTCGATCGAGATCTGCGTGGCGCGCGTCTCGGCGAGCTGGCCGAGAAACGAGTAGCCCGATGGCTTGTCCTTCACCGCCGCCGCGTAGCCGAAGCAAAGATGCACGACGGTCGTGCCCTGGACGCCGTCGAGGGCGCGGTTGATCGCCTTCACGCCATAGCGCGCGGCGCGCTCGGCGCGCGCCTGCAGCCACGGCTCGTCGAGCTGCACGATGTCGGCGCCGGCGCGCTTGAGATCCTTCAGCTCCTCGTTCACCGCGGCGGCGTACGCCATGGCGAGCGCTTCTTCGTCCTTGTAATAGTCGTCCTGCGCCTGCTGCGTCATGGTGAAGGGGCCCGGCAGCGTGATCTTGATCGGCTTGGCGGTGTTCGCGCGCAGGAACTGGACGTCGCGCACCTCGACCGGGTGCCGGCGCCTGATCGCGCCGCTAATGCGTGGCACTACCGCCTGTGCGCCGCTGCGGTTGATGGTGGTGCCGGGATTCACGATGTCGACGCCCTCGAGCGCAGTGGCAAAGCGGTTCGAGTAGCTTTCGCGGCGCATCTCGCCGTCCGTAATGATGTCGATGCCGGCCTGCTCCATGTCGCGGATCGCGAGCAGCGTGGCGTCGTCCTGCGCTTCCTCGAGGTGCTCGGGCGCAATGCGCCAGATCTCCGGGGCGCGTACGCGCGGCACCTTGGAGCCGAGCTTTGCGCGGTCGATGAGCCAATCGGGCTGCGGATAGCTGCCGACCACGGTGGTGGGAAGGAGATGCATCGGCCACGATGGTACACGGCGCGGGCCCCGGCCTTGCTCCGGTAACGCGATGACCTGCGGAGGATCGCCGATGAAGCTTCTCGCCCTTGGGATTGCAGTTTCGCTCGCGGCGCTCGCCGGCTGCGAGCGTCGGCCCATGACGCCACCGTCACCAAAAACCGACAGTGTGTCGCAGGCGCCGCCGGCGGCCGCCGGGTCTACGACGACCCCTGCCAATGCGGGAATTCCTACAACCGCGGAGAAGAAGGAGGGCGGCAACCCCGTCCAGGGCCAGGTCGACCCGAAGCACGCCGAGCAGCACCGCGATTTCCAGAATGACAGCGATGGTGCCGGTCCACGCAGCAGTGACACGCAACCGACGATAAAGAACTGACGTTGCGCTTACGCGGCACGGATTGAGCTGTCACATTGCCGGCCCAATCCTTGCTGCCGATGTTCTGTACCCTTACCACGGAGGCCTCATGAGACTTTCAACTTTGGCACTTGCAGTCACTCTCGCGCTCGGTACCGCCGTAGTGACGGGCTGCAATCGCTCCAGCGAGCGCGGCACGTCGCCCTCGGGATCGACCACTTCGCCGTCGGGCTCGATGTCTTCGTCGTCTTCGGGCGGCGCGAGCACATCGCCCAGCACCTCGCCCTCGGGCTCGGCGTCCTCGTCCGGCTCGACCACCTCGCCCAGCACCTCGCCAAGCTCCAGCTCCTCGAGCTCGAGCGACACGACGAAGAGCCCGGCGAGCGGCGGCGCGTCCTCGTCCTCGAGCTCCTCGCCTTCGAGCTCCAGCCCGAGCGGCGCGGCAGGCGCCGGCTCGAGCAGCTCGAGCGATACGAGCGCGGACAAGGACAAGTCGTCCTCGACCAGCAAGTAGGCCGCGTTTCGGCAGTTCAAAGGCCGCCTGGGCTCACGCCCGGCGGCTTTTTTATTGGCGCACCTCGACGCGCATCGTGCCGATGCGCTCGATGGTCGCGACCATCACGTCGCCCGGCCGTACCGGCCCGACACCCTGCGGCGTACCGGTGAGGATCACGTCGCCCGGGTGCAGCGTGTAGAAGGAGCTGCCCCACTCGATGAGCTGCGCGACGCTGAGGATGAGATCGCTCGTATGCGCGTCCTGCCGGGTGGCGCCGTTCACCGTGATGTTGAGCGCGAGGTTGCCCGGATCGGGCACTTCATCGGCGCTGACGAGCCAGGGCCCGAGCACGCTGTAGGAGTCGGGCGACTTGCGCAGGCTGCGCTCCTCCGGGCCGCGGATGGTCATGTCGAGCCCGATCGAGTAGCCCGCCACGCAGGCGAGCGCATCTGCCGCGCGGACATTGCGCGCGCGAACGCCGATCACCACCGCGAGCTCCACTTCGTGGTCGTTGCGCCGGTCCGTGTGCACGAGCGCGACGCCTTCACCGGGACCGACGAGCGAGCTCGTGGCCTTGAGGAACATGCCGGCCTTGTGGATTTCCTGCACGAGGTTGCCGTGGTGGATGCCCTTGTCGGCGAGCGCCTCCTCCAGGTGCTTCTTGTAGTTCACCGGCGCGGCGATGATCTTGCCGGGGTTCGCGATCGGGCTGAGCAGCTTCACACGCTCGATCGGAATCGGCTTCGCCGCGCGCGCCGTCGGCTCGATTTGCGGCCGCAGCTCGCCGAGATGCGCGATCAGCGCGTCATGACGCGGGAAGGGATAAGTCACCGCCGGAAGCCGCGACAGCACTGCGCTCACATCGCGGATGCCGTCGTCGCCGACAAGGCCGAGGCGATTGTCGTCGAAGCGGCACAGTTTCATCGTGACCTATTGTAGCGGGCGCGCGTTTGCTCTCGACGAGCGTTTCCATCATAGGATGACGGGGTGAAGCTTTGCATATTCGGTGCCGGCGCCGTGGGCGGTCACATCGCCGCCAAGCTCGCCGCCGCGGGACACGAGGTGAGCGTGGTAGCGCGCGGCGCGCACCTCGAGGCGATGCGCCGCGACGGTATCCGTCTGCTGCACGGCGAGCGCACCATCGTCGGCCGGGTGCGCACGGCGGCGCACGCACGTGAGCTCGGCACGCAGGACGCCGTCTTCGTGACGCTGAAGGCGAACCTGCTCGGCGCGTTCGCCGAGCACTGCGCGCCGCTCCTTGGCCGGGGCACGGCGGTCGTATTCGTGCAGAACGGCATCCCGTGGTGGTACGACGAGCAGCTCGTGCGCCTCGATCCGGATCGGGCGCTCGCGCGCGCGCTCGAGCGCAGCCGCATCATCGGCGCGGTGGCGTACTCGGCGAACGAGATCGTCGCGCCCGGCGTGATCGAGAACCACGTGCCGGGCAACAACATGCTGGTCATCGGCCGACCCGACCGCGAGGAGACGCCGCTGGTGCGTGCGCTGCGCGATGCGCTCGCCGCGGCGGACATGGCATCGCCCGCCGTCGAGGACATCCGGCAGTCGATCTGGGCCAAGCTCACGCAGAACCTCTGGACCTCGACGCTTTGCACGCTCACCCAGCTCACGGTGCGCCAAGTCCAGGATGACAGGGACCTCGCGCCGATCGCGCAGAGCGCGCGCGAGGAGGCCGCCGCCATCGCGCGCGCGCTCGGCGTGGCGATCGAGCGCGCGCCGCGGCGGCCGAGCGGCAAAACTTCGTCAGGAGCGGCGCACAAGCCATCGATGCTGCAGGACTACGAGCGCGGCCGGCCGATGGAAATCGAGGCCCAGCTCAATGCGCCGCTCGATCTCGCGCGAGCGGCAAAAGTACACACGCCCACGCTCGACGTGCTGGTGCCGCTGGTCGGCGCGAAGGCGGCCGCGAAGGGACTCGCCTCGCATTAAAATGGCATCACTGCCATGCCTCGCGCGAAACAACTACAAACGGCACGGGGGAAAGAGGAGGCCTCCGCACTCGACGTCACCGAAAGGAAGAACGTCGAAGCCGCGCTGCGCGACAGCGAGGAGCGCTACCGCCGCACGTTCGAGCTCGCGGGCTCCGGCCTCGCGCACGTCGACCTCGACGGACGCTTCATGCGGGTCAACCGGCGGCTTTGCGAGATGTTCGGCTACAGCGCAGCCGAGCTCGTCGGCATGCTGGTGAAGGACCTGTCGCATCCAGGGGACCGCGATGCGGTCGACGAGCGCAGGAGGAAGCTGATCGCCGGCGAGCTGGACACGCTGCGGCTCGAGAAGCGCTACCTGCGCAAGGACGGCATGACTGTCTGGATGAACGTCGCCATCGCCCTGGAACGCGATGCAGCCGGGCAGCCGCTTTACGCCATTTCGGTACTCGACGACATCACCGCGCGCAAGCACGCCGAAGAGGCGCTGCGCGAAAGCGAGGAACGCTACCGCCGCACCTTCGAGCTCGCCGGATCCGGTATCGCGCACATCGGCCTTGACCGCAAGTTCATCCGGGTGAACCGGCGCCTGTGCGAGATCCTCGGCTATCCGGGGCACGAGCTGATCGGCATGACGGGGCGCCAGATCTCGCACCCGGAGGATCTCGATGTCATCAACGCCCAGAGGAAGCGCCTCTACGCGGGCGAGATCGACCACGTACACGTCGAGAAGCGCTACCTGCGCAAGGATGGGTCGACCGTGTGGGTGGCCTTCAGCATGGTGCTCGAGCGCAACGCCGAAGGGCGGCCCGCCTACGAGATCGCGATCTTCGACGACATCACCGAAAGAAAGAACGCCGAGCGGGCGCTGCGCGAAAGCGAGGAGCGCTTCAGGAGCCTGACGCAGCTCTCCTCCGACTGGTACTGGGAGCAGGACGAAACCTTCGCACTGCGCTTCATGTCGCGGCGCATGGCCGAGAAGACGGGCCTCGACGCCGCCGCGTTCATCGGGCGCAAGCGCTGGGACCAGCCGGCGCTCAACCTGACGGACGAAGACTGGGCGCGCCATCGCGTGCAGCTCGAGCGCCACGAGCCGTTCCGGGACTTCGAGATGGAGCGCGCCAACGCCACGGGAGGCACGCGCTGGGTGTCGGTGACCGGCGAGCCGGTCTACGACGAGAGCGGCAAGTTCCGCGGCTACCGCGGCGTGGGGTCGGATGTCACCGAGCGCAAGCGTGCCGAAGCCGAGCTGCGCCGTGCGCACGACGAGCTGGCGAAAAAGGCCGAGGAGCTGCAGCGCTCGAACGCCGAGCTCGAGCAGTTCGCGTACGTCGCTTCGCACGACCTGCAGGAGCCGCTGCGCATGGTGTCGTCCTACACGCAGCTCCTTGCCAAGCGCTACAAGGCCGAGCTGCCCGCCGACGCGCAGGAGTTCATGCACTTCACCGTCGACGGCGCGGCGCGCATGAAGCAGCTGATCGAGGACCTGCTCGCTTACTCGCGCGTCGGCACCAAGGGCAAGGAGCTCGTGCCGGTGTCGCTCGATGCGCCGCTCAAGCGCGCGCTCACCAATCTGCGCGCCGCGATCGAGGAGTCGGGCGCCTCGGTCAGCGCCGACGCGCTGCCGACCGTGGACGCGGACGAGATGCAGCTCGCCCAGGTGTTCCAGAACCTGATCGGCAACGCGCTCAAGTTCCGCGGCAAGCAGGCGCCCCGCATCCATGTCGGTGCGCTCGAGCAAGCGGGCGAGTGGCACATCAGCGTCGCCGACAACGGCATCGGCATCGAGCCGCAGTATTTCGAGCGCATCTTCATGGTCTTCCAGCGCCTGCACGCGATGGGCGAATACCCGGGCACCGGCATCGGGCTTGCGATCTGCAAGAAGGTCGCCGAGCGCCACGGCGGGCGCATCTGGGTCACATCAACGCCCGGCGCCGGCAGCACGTTCCATTTCACGCTACCGAAAAAGGAGTTTCCATGACCGATGGCCGTTCGCCCATCGAGATCCTGCTCGTCGAGGACAACCCGGGCGACGAGCGCCTGACGCGGGAGGCGCTGAAGGAGGGCAAGGTCTACCACAAGCTGCACTGGGCGAAGGACGGCGTGGAGGCGATGGAGTTCCTGCACCGGCGCGGCAGGCACAAGGACGCGCCGCGCCCCGACATCATCCTGCTCGACCTCAACCTGCCGAAGAAGGACGGGCGCGAAGTGCTGCAGGAGATCAAGTCCGACGAGCATCTGCGCCGCATCCCGGTGGTCGTGCTCACCACCTCCAAGGCGGAGGAGGACGTGCTGAGGAGCTACAACCTGTACGCGAACTGCTATGTCACGAAGCCGGTGGATCTGGAAAAGTTCATCGTCGTCGTGAAATCCATCGACGTCTTCTGGTTGACGGTGGTGACGCTCCCGCCGAACGGCAACTGAGATGCACAACGTCCTCCTCATCGAGGACAACCCGGGTGACGAGCGGCTCATCCGGGAGATGATCGGCGAAGACCCGCGCGCGCCGTTTACCCTGCACTGCGCCGATCGCCTGGCCAAGGGGCTCGAGCAGCTCTCGGCGGGCGAGACGGCGCTCGTCATCCTGGACCTCGCTCTGCCCGACAGCTACGGCCTCGATACCTTCGCCAAGGTATACGCGCATTCGCCCGCCGTGCCGATCATCGTCCTTACCGGCAACGACGACGATTCGCTCGCGCTCTCGGCGGTGAAGGGCGGCGCGCAGGACTATCTCGTCAAGAGCCGGCTCGACCGCGAGCTGTTGCTCAGGTCGATGCACTATTCGATCGAGCGCAAGCGCTACCAGGTGCAGCTCGAGCGCCAGGCCAACTACGATGCGCTCACCGGGCTGCCGAACCGCAACCTGCTGCACGACCGCCTGCGCCAGGCGGTGAACTTGCAGCGCACGCCGCGCAACATCGCGGTCGTGTTCATGGATCTCGATCACTTCAAGTTCGTGAACGACTCGCTCGGCCACTCGGTCGGCGACAAGCTGCTGAAGGCGATGGGCGAGCGGCTGCGCTCGGTGCTGCGCGAGGGCGACACCGTGGGGCGCGTCGGCGGCGACGAGTTCGTGCTGATCCTGAACGATCAGTCGAACGAGGAAGTCATCTTCCGCGCCATGCAGCGCATCACCGCCAAGGTCTCCGAGCCGCTGATCATCGACGGCAAGGAGCTCTACGTCACCGCGAGCGCGGGCATCAGCCTCTACCCGCAAGACGGGCGCGACGTCGATACGCTGCTCAAGAACGCCGACGCCGCGATGTATCGCGCGAAGGAGCACGGGCGCTCCAACTTCCAGTTCTACACATCGGAGATGAACGAGCGCGTGAATGACCGCCTCGCGCTCGAGCACGCGCTGCGCCGCGCGCTCGAGCGCGAGGAGTTCGCGCTGCACTACCAGCAGAAAGTGGACCTGCGCTCGGGCGCCATCATCGGCGCCGAGGCGCTGGTGCGCTGGCTGCATCCGGAGTGGGGACTCGTGCGCCCGGCGCGCTTCATCCCGATCGCCGAGGAGACCGGCCTCATCGTGCAGCTCGGTGACTGGGTGGTCCACGAGGCCTGCCGCCAGACGCGCGCCTGGCTGCAGGCCGGCCTCGAGCCGGGCGTCGTGTCGGTGAACCTCTCGGCGCGCCAGTTCCGGGCCGAGGGCCTGGTGCGCACGGTGTCGCGTATCCTGCAGGAGACCGGGCTCGAGCCGGCGAGCCTCGAGATGGAGCTCACCGAAAGCATGGTGATGCACAACGTCGAGTCGGCGATCGCCACGCTGCAGGGGCTGAAGTCGCTCGGCGTGGGGCTATCGGTGGACGATTTCGGCACCGGTTACTCGAGCCTCTCGTACCTCAAGAACCTGCCGATCGATGTGCTCAAGATCGACCGCTCGTTCGTGCGCGACATCGGCACCGGCTCGGAGGCCGAGGACGGCATCCTGGCGGCGGCGATCATCTCGCTCGCCCACGCGCTGCACCTGCAGGTGATCGCCGAGGGCGTGGAGACCGATGCGCAGCTGCACTTCCTCAAGCGCCACGGCTGCGACCAGGTGCAGGGCTTCCTCTACGGCGAGCCGGTGCCGGCGGAGCAGTTCGCCGAGCTCTTGACGCGCGCGCAACGCAAGGGGCGGCGCGCATGAGGCGCCTTGCGGTCATCCTGCTACTAATGCCGCTCACGCTCGGCGCTCAGGAGCTGCGGGTCCTCTCGGGCGGCGCGGCCAAGTCGCTGGTCGAGCCGCTCGCAAGCTCGTTCCCGCGGGCGAAGGTCGAGGTGCGTTTCCAGCCGATGGGACCGCTTGTCGAGTCGCTCGCCGCATCTCACCAAGGCGGTGCCGCGGTCGACCTCGTGATCGTCACCGAGGAGACGCTGCCGCGCCTCGAGCGCCAGAACCTGGTGAAGCCGGGCGCGAAGCCGATCGCGCGCGTCGGCATCGGCGTCGCAGTGAACGAAAAAGCGCCGCTGCCGGACATCGCCACCGCCGATGCCTTGCGGCGCACGCTGCTTGCGGCGAAGTCGGTCGTTTATATCGATCCGAAGGTCGGCACGAGCGGCAAGCATGTCGCCGCGGTACTCGAACGGCTGGGCATCGCCGCCGAGGTCAATGCCAAGGCGCGCCTCGGCCAGGGCGGCTACATCGTCGAGCCGGTCGGGCGCGGTGAGATCGAGCTCGGCATCCACCAGATCAGCGAGATCCTCCCGGTGAAGGGAGTGAAGTTGGCGGGGCCGCTGCCGCCGGAGCTGCAGAAGTACACCACCTACGTCGCGGCGCCGGTCGGCGAGTCGCGGCTCGCGCTCGAGTTCATCGACTACCTCGCCGGGCCGCAGGCGCGCGCTCTGCTCCCGCAGGCCGGCTACACGGCGCCCCAATGAGCACCGCCAAGCGAGCGCGGATTCTCGCCGTCGACGACGACAGTGATCTGCTCGCGCTGATGGCAAAGGCGCTCGGCGCCGACTACGACACCGACACGGCGTCCGACGCCGGGGCAGCGATCGAGAAGGCGTTCGCCAGCCCGCAGCCGGATCTGATACTGCTGGACGTGGAAATGCCCGATGTGTCGGGCTTCGAGGTGTGCCGCGCGCTGAAGGGGGAGCCGGCGACCGCCGACATCCCGATCATTTTCCTTACCGGCAAGACGGAGGCGCAGGCGCAGGTGGAGGGTCTTGAGCTCGGCGCGGTCGACTACGTCATGAAGCCGATCAACGCCAAGGTGCTCAAGGCGCGCGTACGGCTGCATCTCGCGCTCATCGACCGGCGCCAGGAGCTCGAGCGCCTGGTGAAGGAGCGCACCGAGCAGCTCGAGCGCACGCGCACCGAGCTGATCAAGCGCCTGGGGCGCGCCATGCAGATGCACGAGAGCTCGGCGGTGGGCAACCGCGTGATGCGCCTCTCGCACTATGCGAAGCTGATCGCGCAGGCGGCGGGCGCCAAGCCGCAGGTCTGCGAGATGATGTTCGTCGCCGCGCCGCTGCACGATGTCGGCAAGCTCGGCATTCCTTCGGAGATCCTGCAGAAGCGCGAGAAGCTGTCCGTGCCCGACTGGGAGCGCATCAAGCGCCATCCCAAGATCGGCGCCGACATCATCGGCGAGCATGACGACCCGCTCATCAAGCTCGCGCGGCAGATCGCGCTCACGCACCACGAGAACTGGGACGGCTCCGGCTACCCCGACGCCCTGAAAGGCGAGGCGATTCCGTGGGCGGGGCGCGTGATGGCGGTGGTCGACAGCTTCGAGGCGATGACCGCGACGCAGTACTACCGCGAGCCCAAGAGCTGGGACGATGCCGTGTTCGAGATCGAGAAGCTCTCGGGCAAGCGCTACGATCCGAAGATCGTCGAGGCGTTCAAGAAGGCATTGCCGGCAATGCAGAAGGTGCGCGAGACGTTCGCCGACCAGCTCGGCGACATGATCAACCTCGATTTCGCGCCGAAGGCTGCGGCCGCGCCCGCCAAGCCGGCTGCCGCGACGCCGAAGGCGGCGGCGCCCAAGCCGGCGGCGCCGAAGAAGGCCGCGGTCGATGTCGCCGCGCTCGCCCGCGCGGCGGCAGCCAAAGGCAAGAAATGAGCAAGCTGATCGACAAGTTGCAGGGCGCCGAGCGCGAGCGCGTGGAGCGCGAAAAGGCCGCCGAGGAGGCCGCTACCGCGCGCGTCGCCGAGGAAAGGCGCGGCCTCGACCTTGCGCGCGAGCGCCAGGCGGCGGAGGCGGAGTTGCGCCGCATGGCGCACGCGCGCGCCGAGGCCGAGGCCAAGGCGGCGCGCCTGGTCGCCGAGCGCGAACGCGCCGAGGCGCAGGCCGCTGCGGATGCCAAGAGCCGTGAGGAGACGGAGAAGAAGGCGGCCGCGCTTGCCGCCGAGCGGCGTGCAAAGGAAGAGGAAGCGGCCGCGCATGCGCGAGCGCGTGCCGAGTCGCAGGCGCAGGCGGCGGCCGCGATGCGCGAGCGCGCGCAAGCGGAGGAGCAGGCGCGCCGCGCGGTGCGCGAGCGGGTTCAGGCGGAGGCGCGCGCGCTGCAGGCGGCGCGCGAGAGCAAGGCTGCCGAAGAGGAGGCGCGCCGCGACGGCGAGGAAAAGGTTGCGGCGCAGGCCGAGGCCTCGCGGCTTGCGCGCGAGCGGGCCGAGACCGAGCGCGCCGCGCTCGACCAGGCGCGGCTCAGGACGGAGGCCGAAGGCTAAGCGAAGGCGCTGGCGCAGGAGCGCGCGGCCGTGGAGGCGCAGGCCGCGGCGCTTGCCGACGAGCGCGCGCGCGCCGAGGCCGAGGCGCTCGCGGTGGCCCAGGAGCGCCAGGCCGAGGAGCAGGACCTCTTGCGCACCGCCGATGCGCGCGCTGCCGCTG
>DASSLQ010000251.1:0-3120 GCA_035689325.1 Burkholderiales bacterium
CGCGAACCGAGCCGGCGTCGAGCCGCTCATTTCTCCAATAATCGGGCAGTAGTTCGCCAGGCAGCGCTTTCCCGGCGCGAGCGAATTGGGCTTTCCCGGCTCCGGATCGAACCACATGATGCCGTTATTGAGCAGCACCCCGGTCGTGGGCGAGACCACGCGCGAGCCGAAAATGGACAGCAGGGTCTGCGTCACCGCGCAAAAGTTGCCGGCGCGATCGACGATGCTGAAGTGCGTGGTGCAGCTCTCGCGGTCGCCGGCGGTCTGCAGGCGCATGCGCCAGTGCCGCTCCAGCGCGCGCGCATAGTCCACGTGGCGCGGTCGCGGCACCCGCTCGAGATCCTCCAGGCATGCTGCGAGCACCGGGCCGCCGGTCATCCCGGGCGCGGCATGGATGTGTGCGCCGCGGTAGCGCACGTCGAGCGGTGCACCGAGCGTCGCGCGATATGACGCCAGGTCCTCGAGCGTGAGGCAGCCGCCCTTGTCGCGCACGTCTTTCACGATCGCGGCGCCGATGTCCCCGCGGTAGAGGGCCCGGGCCCCGTCGCGGGCGATGAGTTCCAGTGTGTCGGCGAGGCGGCGCTGGTCGAGCCGCTTCTCGGTGGTAGCGGTCCAGCCCGAGAGCGGCGGCCATTTCCCGTCCTCGAGGAACATCGCCGCCGCGTCCCGGTCGAGCGCAAGCGGCTGCGCCGTGGAAGCGATGAGCAGACCTGCGTACCAGTCGAGGAGCATGCCCTCGCGCGCGAGCCGCGCCGCGGGCGCGACCACATGTCGCCACGGCAGGCGGCCATAGCGCTGATGCGCGAGTTCCATGCCGGCGACCACGCCGGGCACGGCCACGGCGCTCGCGCCCCGCACGTTGCGATCGTCCTTCACGCGCGGCCAGGCGAAGAGCTCGGGATCGCGGCCGCCGACCACCGGATAGTCGGCCGGGTTCAGCGCCGCGGGCGAGCGCATGCCGTAATCGACGACATACGCCTTTTCCTCGGCTGCGCGCCAGATCACCATCGCGCCGCCCGCGGCGATGCCGCTCATCCACGGCTCGACCACGCCGATCGCAAACGAAGTCGCCGCCGCCGCATCGATCGCGTCGCCGCCTACCGCCAGGATCTCGGCGCCGACCTGCGCCGCGCGCTTGTGCTGCGCGGCCACCACGCCGCCGCGCGTCGCGACGACGCGCTTGCGGATGATCTGCGTTTCGGAAAAGTTATCCAGATTTCGCCTTGGCGTAGCGCGCGATGTCGGCGTGCGTCGCGAACCAGACGCCCTGGTGCGCGCGGATGTGGCGGATCAGCTCCTCGAGGATCCAGATGCGCGAGCGATAACCGATGACGTGCGGGTGCATGGTGAGCTGGAAGAGGCCGCCCTCGCGGTACGCGCCGTCGAACTCGCTGCTGAAGATGTCGAGCACGTCCGTCGGAGCCGTGTAGGGCCTTAGCGCCGCGAAGCGGTTCATGTTGAAGTAGACCGCGTCATCGCGGATCCATTCCACCGGCAGCTCGACGACGCCGGTCGCGCTGCCGTCCATCTCGAGCTCGTAGCAATCGACGTCAGCCATGAGCGACGAGTCGTACAGCAGTCCCATCTCCTTGGTGATGGCGAGCGTCTGCGGGCTGAAGTCCCACGACGGCGTGCGGATGCCGACCGGCCGCCGGCCGCAGATCTTCTCCAGGGTATCGGCCGACCTCATCTGCAGTTCGCGCTCCGCCTCCGCCGGTAATTCGGAGTTGCGCTCGTGGATCCAGCCATGGATGCCGATCTCGTGGCCCTCGGCGATCACGCGGCGTTGCTCGTCCGGATAGAGCAGCGCGGTCACCGCCGGCACGAAGAAGCTCGCCTTGACGTCCGCGCGGCCCAGGATCTCCAGGATGCGCGGCACGCCCTGCCGTGCGCCGTACTGGCCCTGCGAGAGGCGCCCGATCGACTGGCCGCCGTCGCGCAGCTCGTTGGTCTCGTGATCAGAGTCGAAAGAGAGCGCCACCGCGCAGCGCGCGCCGCCTTGCCAGGTTGCCGGCCGCAGCGGCCGCCCGGCGCGCACGCGGTTGACGAGCCGACGCCACTGCTCTTCCTTCCATTGCCACGGCTGCAGATCGCGTTCGTTCTTCATCGGGTTCCCGCCTTGATCTTGCGCGCGAGCTCGTTGATGAACCGCGCTTCCTTCTCCACGAACTGCGCGAATTGCGCCGGCGGCATGCCGACGCCTTCGAGACCTTGCGCCTCGAACTGGCGCTTCACCTCCGGGTCGGCGAGCGCCTTCAGCACTTCGGCGTGAATGCGCTTGACGATGTCGGGCGGCGCGCCGGCCGGCAGCCACAGGCCGAACCAGTTGATCAGGTCATAGCCCTCGAAGCCCGCTTCCTGCATCGTCGGCACGTCGGGCAGTCCTTTCCATCGCTTGGAACCCGTGAGCGCAAGCACGCGCACCTTGCCGGCGTGCGCCTGCTGCGCGGCGATCTGCGTGCCGACGAAGAAGAGATCGATGCGCCCGGTGAGGACGTCGGTCATGACCTCGGCGACGCCTTTGTACTGCACGCCGACGATGTCTACGCCCGCCATCGCCTTCATCAGCTCCGCCGGGATGTGGCTCGCCGTGCCGATGCCTGCGGAGCCATAGTTGAGCTTGCCGGGATTGGCGCGAGCGTGAGCGACGAGCTCTTGCACCGTGCGAAACGGCGACGCCGGCGGCACGATCAGCGCCTGCCCGTAGTTCTGCGCAGCGAGCGTCACGTGCGTGAAGTCGCGCACCGGGTCGAATGGGACGTTGTCATTGAACGGCGGGGTATTCACATGCGAGGCGGTGGTGAAGAGCCACGTGTATCCATCCGCCGGCGTCTTCGCGACGTACGCCGTGCCGACGATGCCGCCGGCGCCGGCGCGGTTCTCGATCACGAGCGGCTGCCCGAGATTCATCTTCGGCGCGAGCATGCGCATGATCAGGTCCGGCGGCCCGCCTGGCGGCGAGGGCACGACGATGTGGATCGGCTTTGCCGGCCAGGGCTGCGCATACGCCACGCCAATGGCCAGCGTGAGGGCGACAAGAAGTCTCATAGGTCGATGCGTTGCCCTTCGCGCGCCGAGCGCACGATCGCTTCCAGCACGGCGACATTGTGCGCTTCATCG
>DASSLQ010000252.1:0-9515 GCA_035689325.1 Burkholderiales bacterium
CCATCTTGTTGTCCACGCTGCCGCAGATCTCGAGCTCCTCGGCGCGCTTCTTGAGCTCGGCGTCGGGCTCCAGCACCCGCGCGATGGCGCGCGCCGCCTTGGCAGCGCGGCGCTGTTCCCGCGAGCCGGGGAACACTTCGACGAAGTAGTAGATGACGCACCCCATGACCGGGAAGCCCATGATGATGAAGACCCACCAGTACGGCCGCCCCGTCTTCAGCGCGTGATAGACGAAGCAGAACTGGATCAGTAGGACTACGGCCCCGACAAACGGCATCGCGCCCTCTCGGCTCTTCTTATGCGCGGACGATAGCAGAGCGCGCGGCGCTCGCCCGCGAACTATCGCACGCCTAGCTGAAGGCCTGGATTCCGGTGATGGCGCGCCCGAGGATCAGCGCATGGATGTCGTGGGTGCCCTCGTAGGTGTTCACCACTTCAAGGTTCACCACGTGACGAATGACGCCGAACTCATCCGAGATGCCGTTGCCGCCAAGCATGTCGCGCGCGGTGCGCGCGATGTCGAGCGCCTTGCCGCAGGAATTGCGCTTCATGATCGATGTAATCTCGACCGAGGCGGTACCCTCGTCCTTCATCCGCCCCAGGCGCAGCACGCCCTGCAGCCCGAGCGTGATCTCGGTCTGCATGTCCGCGAGCTTCTTCTGAATCAGCTGATTGGCTGCCAGTGGCCGGCCGAACTGCTTGCGCTCGAGTACATATTGCCGCGCACGGTGCCAGCAATCCTCCGCGGCGCCGAGCGCGCCCCAGGCGATGCCGTAGCGCGCGGAGTTCAGGCACGTGAACGGCCCCTTCAGCCCGCGCACCTCGGGGAACATGTTCTCCTCGGGACAGAACGCGCCGTCCAGCACGATTTCACCGGTGATGGACGTACGCAGCCCCACCTTGCCGTGGATCTTCGGCGCGGTGAGTCCCTTCGTGCCTTTTTCCAGCACGAAGCCGCGGATCTCGCCCGTCTCGTCCTTCGCCCAGACGACGAACACATCGGCGATCGGCGAGTTCGAGATCCACGTCTTGCTGCCGGTCAGCGCGTAGCCGCCGGTGACCCTCTTCGCGCGCGTCTGCATCGAGCCGGGATCCGAGCCGTGATTAGGCTCGGTCAGGCCGAAGCAGCCGATCGATTCGCCGGCGGCGAGCTTGGGCAGGTATTTCTTGCGCAGCGGCTCGGTGCCGAACTCGTAGATCGGCAGCATCACGAGCGAGGACTGCACGCTCATCATCGAGCGATAGCCGGAATCCACGCGCTCGATCTCGCGCGCGATCAGGCCGTAGCCCACGTAATTGAGGCCCGGACCGCCGTAGTCGGCCGGGATCGTCGGCCCGAGCATGCCGAGCTGGCCCATCTCGCGGAAGATCGCGGGATCGGTGCTTTCGGTGCGAAAGGCCTGCAGCACGCGCGGCGCGAGCTTGCCCTGCGCGTAGGCGTGCGCCGCGTCACGCACCATGCGCTCCTCCTGCGTGAGCTGCTGGTCCAGGAGCAAGGGATCGTCCCAGACGAATTCCGCCTTCGGTTTCTTGATCGGTGCATTCATCATTGCACCCGTTCGAGGATCACGGCGAGGCCCTGGCCCACGCCGATGCAAAGCGACACCGCCGCGTAGCGCGCGCCCGACTGCTGCATCTCGCGCGCCACCGTCAGCGCGAGCCGGGCGCCGGAGGCGCCGAGCGGATGGCCGATGGCGATGGCGCCGCCGTTCGGATTCACGCGCGGGTCCTTGAAGTCGACGTTCATGAGCTTGAGGCATCCCAGCACCTGGCTCGCGAACGCCTCGTTGATCTCGATGATGTCCATCTCGTTCAACTTCAGCCCGGCACGCTCGAGCGCGCGCGGGATCGCGTACGCGGGACCGACGCCCATGATGCGCGGCTCCACGCCCGCGCTCGCGGCGGCGCGGATGCGGGCGAGTGGTTTCGTGCCCCTGCGCTCGCCCCATTTGCGGCTGCCGATGACCAGCGCCGCGGCGCCGTCGTTCACGCCCGATGCATTGCCCGCCGTGACCACGCCCCCCTCGAACAGCGGCTTGAGCTTCGCGAGCGCCTCCATGGTGCTGTCGCGGCGCGGGTGCTCGTCCGCTTCCACTTTCTCGGCGGGCGCGTCTTTCTTCCTCGGCGGCAGCGCCACGGCCATGATTTCGCCACGGTAGAAGCCTTCGCGCTCGGCGCTCGCGTATTTCTGCTGCGAGGCGAGCGCGAACTCGTCGGACTGCTCGCGCGTGATGCCGAAATCCTTCGCCACGTTGTCGCCGGTCTCGGGCATCGAGTGGTTGCCGTACTGCTTGATGAATTTCGAGTTCGGGAAGCGCGTGCCGATAGTCGTGTCGTACATCTTCGCATCGCGGCTGTAAGGCGCGTCCGGCTTGCTGATGACATACGGAGCGCGGCTCATGCTCTCGACGCCGCCGGCGATGTAGAGCTCGCCTTCGCCGCAGGTGATCGCGCGCGATGCATCGACCACCGCCTGCAGGCCGCTTGCGCACAGGCGGTTCACCGTGCAGCCCGGCGTGGCGGGCGGCAGGCCGGCAAGCAAGGCGGCGAAGCGCGCGACGTTGCGGTTGTCTTCGCCCGCCTGGTTGACGCAGCCGAGCACGACGTCGCTGATCCCGCCCGGATCGATCTTGTTGCGCGCCACGACTTCCTTGATAACGTCGCCCGCGAGGTCGTCGGGCCGCAGGCCCGCGAGCTTGCCGGCATGGCGGCCGATCGGGCTGCGCAAGCCGTCGTAGATATAGGCATCGAGCATTTCAGTTCTCCGGTGTAAGCAGCGACGCGTCGAGCTCCGCGCGCCGGCGCAGCCACGGGCTCGGCCGGTAGCGCGGCTCCTGGTAGAGCTGGTGCATCGCTTGCAGGATGGCGAGAATTCGCTTGGGCCCGAGCGCGTCGCCCATCGCGAGCGGCCCCTTCGGATAGCCGAGGCCGAGCATCACGGCGTGGTCGAGGTCCTCGGGCGTGGCGATGCGCATCTGCGCGATGTCGCAGCCGACGTTGACGATGTGCGCCACTACGCGCTGCGCGACGAAGCCCGGCGAATCGTTGATCACCGAGACCGGCACGCCGTCAGCGGCGAGCAACGCGTGCGCGGCGTCCCTGGTTTCCTTTCTTGTCAAAGGATTCACCATCAGCGTGCGCCGCTTGGTGAAGCCGAACAACGGGTCGACGGCGACCGTGCGCGAGGCATCGAGCCCCTGCTCGAGCGCTGCGGCGCTTGCATCGAGCCCGAGCGGCGCCACAAAGCACACGGCGTCGGGCGTGGGCTTGAGCTCGAGCTTCGCGCCGAGGTCCATGAGCAGTTCCTTCAGCTCCGGCACCGCCCAGACGGCGGCGGGCTTCGCCCTCGGCGTGGGCGGCTCGGGCGGTACTTGCATGTCCGGCGCATAGGCGTACCAGCCGCGGCCGGTCTTGCGTCCATGCAGCCCGGCGGCAACGCGCGGCTCGGCGATGAACGAGGGCTTGTACTTCGGCTCCTGGAAATACTGGTCGTACATCGACTTCATCACCGCGACGTTGACGTCGAGTCCGACGAGATCCATCAGCCCGAAGGGCCCGAGCCGAAAGCCCGCTGCCTCAACCAGGATGCGGTCGATGGTGGCGAAGTCGGCGATGCCTTCGGCGAGGATGCGCAGCGCCTCGGGCACGAACGCGCGGCCGGCGTGATTGACGACGAAGCCCGGCGTGTCCTTGCAGCGGATCGGCGTGTGGCCGAAGCGCCTGGCGAGCGCCGTGAGCGCATCGCTCACCGCTCGCTCGGTGAGCACGCCGTCCACCACTTCCACGATCTTCATCACCGGCACCGGGTTGAAGAAGTGGTAGCCCGCCACGCGTCCGGGCCGCTTGCATACCGCCGCCATGGCAGTGACGGAGAGCGACGACGTATTGCTCGCCAGGATGCAATCGTCTGCGACGATAGCTTCGAGCTCGGAGAACAGCGTGCGCTTGGCGTTCAGGTCCTCGACGATCGCCTCGATCACGAGCTGGCAGGGCGCGAGCGCGCCGAGTCCCGGCACGACTTCGATGCGACGCGTGAGCGCCTGAGGATCCTTGATGCGTCCTTTTTCCGCGAGCCGAGCGCACGCCTGCGCAATGGAATCGAGCCCGCGCTGCGCGGCGCCCGGTTGCGCGTCGTAGAGCAGCGTCCTGACGCCGCATTGCGCCAGCACCTGCGCGATGCCGCGGCCCATGGTGCCGGCGCCGGCGACGCCGGCGGTGAGATCGCTGCGGGAGACATCAAGCATGGCGGCGGGGCCGTTATTCTAGCCGCGCTCGCTCGCTATAATCGCCGCCGGAGGAGGATGCGCGCAATCGCCACACTCGCGGGCATCGCGCTTGCCGTTTTCGGCGAAGCCCATCATCCTCGTCTGCCCAGGGGAACTAGAATGGGAGAACGCCAATGAAGTACCGCAAGATCCTGCTCGCGTACAACGGCTCCCGGGAAGGCAAGCGCGCGCTCCTCGAAATCGCGGACCTCGCGAGCTTCCTCGGTGCGGAGACGCATCTGCTTGCGGTGGCGAGCATGCCGCCGAGCCTGTTCCTCACCGAGGGCTTCGTGCCCGAGGAGCTGCTGGAGGAGGAGAAGAAGCGCACGCAGGCGATCCTCGACGAGGGCATCCGCGCGCTGCGCGAGCGCGGCTTCAACGCCACCGGCCAGCTCGCCGTGGGCGAGCCGGTCGAGGAGATCTGCCGCTTCGCGAAGCAACTCGGCGTGGATCTGATCGTCGTCGGCCACAACCAGCACACCTCGTTCGCCGCGCGCTGGTGGAAGGGCTCGGTGGGCGCCACGCTTCTCGACTACGCACCCTGCAGCATCCTCATCGCACTCTCTAGGACGTAAATGATCAAAGGCCGGCTGGAAGATGACCGGATGCTCACCGGTCGGGGGAAGTACGTTTCCGATTGGAACTTGCCCGGCCAGGCGTACGGCTATTTCCTGCGCTCGGACCGCGCGCACGCGGAGATCGTGGCGCTGGACGCGGCCGCTGCGCGGGCCCATCGCGGGGTGCTCGCCGTTATCACCGGTGAAGACATTCGCGCGGCGCTGAAATCCCTGCCGTGCGCGCTGCCGGTCAAGGGCCGCGGCGGCATGGAGCTGATCCACCCCGGCCGCCCCGCGCTCGCGCAGGGGCGCGTGCGCTTCACCGGCGAGCCGGTCGCGCTGGTCGTCGCGGAAAGCCTCAGCGCCGCTCAGGACGCGGCCGAGCTCGTCAATATCGAGTATCGCGACCGCTCGGCAGTAATCAGCGCCGCCGAGGCGGTGAAGCAAGGCGCGCCGCTCGTGCACGACAGCGTGCCGGGAAACATCGTGCTGGATTACGAATCGGGCGACGAGGCGGGCTCGCGCGCCGCTTTCTCGCGCGCTGCGCGCACCCTCGAGCTGGAAGTCGACATCTCGCGCGTCGTCGGCAATCCGATGGAGCCGCGCGCCTGCCTGGCGCACTGGGATGCGGGTGCGGAGCTGTACCACCTCTATACGTGCACACAGGGCGCGCCGATCATGAGGAACCAGCTCTCCGCGGTGCTCGGCGTGCCGCCCGAGAAGATCCGCGTGATCGCGGAGGAGGTCGGCGGGGGCTTCGGCGTGCGCTTCAACGTCTACCCCGAGTACTGCGCCGCGCTCTACGCGGCGAAGCAGCTCGGCCGGCCGGTGAAGTGGACCGGCACGCGCAGCGAAGTGTTTCTCGCCGACGAGCAGGCGCGTGGCGTGCGTTCGCGCGGCGCGCTGGCGGTTGATTCGCAGGGAAAGATCTTGGGCATGCGCTTCGACATGCTGGCGGATCTCGGCGCCTACCTCGCGCCGACCGGCCCCTTCATCAACACGATCGGCATCGTCAACTGCCTCTCGGGCGTGTACGACGTGCCGGCGGCGTATGCACGCATCCGCCTGGCGCTGACCAATACCGCGCCGATGGCGGCGTATCGCGGCGCCGGACGGCCGATCATGTCCTACGCGCTCGAGCGGCTGGTCGAGCACGCGGCGCGCGAGCTCGGCCTCGATCCGGCGGAGTTTCGCCGGCGCAATTTCATCCGCCGCTTTCCGTACAAGATCGCCGCCGGCTTCGAGTACGACTCGGGCGACTTCGAGGGCGTGATGGACCAGGCGCTCGCCGCGGCCGATTGGCGCGGCTTCGCCACCCGCAAAGCCGAAAGCGAGCGGCGCGGCAAGCTGCGCGGCCGCGGCATGTCGACGTATATCGAGGCGACGGGCGCGGGCTTCGCGCCGCAGGACCAGATCGAGCTGCGCTGGGGCGCTGAAGGAGAGCTCACCATCTACGCGCCGACGCACAACCACGGGCAGGGGCATGAGACGACGTATGCGCAGCTCGTCTCCGGCGTGCTCGGCATGCCGATGGAAAAGATCCGGCTGCGCACGGCCGGCCCGGAGTTTTATCTCGCCGGCAATGCGACCGGCGGCTCGCGCTCGCTGCTCGCGGTCGGCGGCGTGGTCTATCTCGGCGCGCAGGAGCTGGTGAAGAAAGGCCTCGCGCTCGCGGCCGAGGAGCTCGAGGCGGCGCAGGCGGACATCGAGTTCGCGGCGGGCGAGTACCGCATCAAGGGCACGGACCGGCGCATCTCGATCCGCGAGCTCGCGGCGAAGCATCCGGGCGCGATGGATCTCGCCTACGCCAACAAGTTCGGCTCGTGCTTCCCGAACGGCTGCCACATCGCCGAGCTGGAGATCACGCCGGAGACGGGCGAGGCGCAGATCGTCTCGTACGTCGCGTGCGACGATGCGGGAAACATCATCAATCATCAGATCGTCGAGGGGCAGGTGCAGGGCGGCATCGCGCAGGGCGCCGGGCAGGCGTTCACCGAGCTCGCGGTCTACGACGAGGCAGGCCAGCTTCTCACCGGCAGCTTCATGGACTATGCGATGCCGCGGCCGGGCGAGGTGGCGGGACTGAAGCTCCTCGACCACCCCGTGCCGACGAAGCTCAATCCGCTGGGCGCGAAAGGCGTGGGCGAAGCGGGCGTTACGGGGTCGTTGCCGGCGTTGATGAACGCGGTCGTCGATGCCTTGCGACAAGCGGGCGTGGAGCATTTCGAGATGCCGGCGACGCCGCGCCGGCTATGGGAGGCCCTCCAGGCGGCGCATCGCAAGGCGGCCTAGAAGCCAGCAACATCGCCTCCATGGATCTGCGCCACCGGTGGCGGCTCGCCCAGAGCGCGGTGCGCGCGTGGGCCGACGACTATGCGCCCAGCATGGGCGCAGCGCTTTCTTATTACGCGCTCTTCTCGATCGCGCCGCTGCTGCTCATCGTGATCGGCGTCGCCGGCTACTTTTTCGGCGAGGAGGCGGCGCGCGGCGAGATGTACGGCGAGCTCGCCTCGCTGATCGGTCCGGACGGCGCGCACGCCGTGCAGGGACTCGTGGCCGCGGCGCGCAAGCCGCAAAGCGGCGTGCTCGCCATGGTCATCGGCACGGCGCTGCTGATCGCCGGCGCCTCCACGGTGTTCGGCGAGCTGCAGAACGCGCTCGATCGCATCTGGCGCGCCCCGGCGCGCGAGAAGACGAAGGGCTGGTGGATGCTGCTGCGCACGCGCGTGCTTTCCTTCGGCATGATCCTGGGGATCGCGTTCCTCCTGATGGTGTCACTCGTCCTCTCGGCCGCGATCGCGGCGCTTGGCCGCTGGTGGGGGTTGCACCTCATCGACATCGTGCTGAGCTTTGGACTGACCACGCTGCTCTTCGCGATGATCTACAAGATCATGCCGCGCGTGCGCATCGCCTGGCGCGACGTCTGGGTGGGCGCGGCGGTCACCGCCGCGCTGTTCGCGCTGGGCAAGTGGGCGATCGGCCTGTACATCGGCAGATCGAGCGTCGCCTCCGCCTTCGGCGCCGCCGGCTCGCTCGTCGTGGTGATGGTGTGGGTCTACTACTCGGCGCAGATCTTCCTGCTCGGGGCCGAATTCACCCGCGTCTACGCCGGGGCGCACGGCTCGCGCGCCATCGCGCCGCTGTCGGAAGCCTCCCACGCCATCCGTGTGCAGAGCGCCGCGAATGCGCCGGTCATCAGCCCGGCGCGCCCGGGGCGGGCGCTCGCCAGGCTCGGCGCGGCCCTTGCTCTCGGTTTTGGTGCGAGCATCGGCGTCAATTTCTGGCGGCGGCGCTAAACTAGGAGTGCTCATGAAACACGACGACGACCCGCTGCCGCGCAAGCCTTCGAGCTGGAGCGCGGCGATTGCGCAGCTCCCCGGATTTCCAGAGGAGGCGAAGCCCAAGCTGCCGCCGATCGCCGACGGCAAGGCGCGCGCCGTTTCATCCGGCATGTCCGACGAGGACGAGCCCGCCGAACAGGCACCGCGAACGTAATACCATTGCGGGAGTTCGGGCTCCGTCCCCGAATTCCTCCGCATGGACCGCATCCTCACAACCCACGTCGGCAGCCTGATCCGGCCGCCGGCGCTGCTGGAATTCATCCGCGCGCGGCAAAAGCGCGAGCCGTACGACCACCCCGCCTACCAACGCTGTCTCGCGCAGTCGGTAGAGGACGTGGTGCGCCGGCAGGTCGAGCTCGGCATCGACATCCCGAGCGACGGCGAGTTCGGCAAGAGCATCAGCTGGTCGCAGTACGCGCTCGAGCGCCTGTCGGGCTTCGAGCGCCGGCCGGTGACGCCGGGCGCGAACCCGTTCGCGCGCGGGGCAGATCGTGCGCGCTTCGCCGAGTTCTATGCCGAGCTCGATCATGCCGAAGGCACGCCGACGACCGCCGGCGCAAGCGCCGGACTGGCCGTGTGCGTGGCCCCGATCGAGTACACCGGGCAGGAAGAATTGCAGCGAGACATCGCCAACTTCAAGGCGGCGCTCGCCGCCGCGGGGGCAAAGCAAGGCTTCCTGCCGGTCGCGGCGCCTGCGAGCGTGATTCCGGACCGCAGGAACGAGTACTACGCGAGCGACGAGGAATGCGTGCGCGCCATCGGGCGCGCCATGCGCACCGAGTACAAGGCGATTGTCGATGCCGGCCTGCTGCTGCAGCTCGACGACGCGCGCTTCGCCGTCACGTACGACCGCATGGTGCCGCCAGCGAGCTTCGCTGACTACCGGCGCTGGGTAGAACTGCATGTCGAGGTGCTGAACGAGGCGCTCGCCGGCATTCCCCCGAGCCGCGTGCGCTATCACGTGTGCTGGGGCAGCTGGCCGGGGCCGCACACCACCGATGTGCCGCTGAAGGACGTCGTCGACCTGGTACTTAGAGTCAAAGCCGGCGCCTATCTCATCGAGGGCGCGAATCCGCGCCATGAGCATGAATGGCGCGTCTGGGAGAAAGTGAAGCTGCCGAAAGGGCGAAAGCTCGTGCCCGGCGTGATCAGCCACGCCACGAACATCGTCGAGCATCCGGAGCTCGTCGCCGAGCGTCTGGTGCGGATCGGAAAACTGATCGGGCCCGAGAACCTCATGGCAGGTACCGATTGCGGCTTCGCGCAGGGTCCGTTCCACCGGCGCGTGCATCCGTCGATCATGTGGGCCAAGCTCGAGGCCTTGGCGGCGGGCGCTCGGCTGGCAAGCCGCG
>DASSLQ010000253.1:0-8482 GCA_035689325.1 Burkholderiales bacterium
GCTCTTTCGCAGCGCGCGTTCCTTTTTGCGATCGAGCGTGAGGCCGACGCGATCGCGCCAGTCGAGGTCGTGGCATTCCCAATAGCCGCGCCAGGTCGGCAGGTCATGCGTGCTGACGCAGACGAGCGCATCGCGCGGATAGGCGCCGGGCGGTGCCAGCTCGCCGTCGGGGGTCTTCTCGAAGAAGAGCGGGCGATAGGAGAGCACGCCTGCCTGGTTGAGCTTGGCGCGCAGTTCCGCGGGCACCGTGCCGAGGTCCTCGCCCACCACGAGGCAGCGGCGCGCACGGCTCTCCCCGGCGAGCACCGCAAGGAGATCGTCGAGCGGATAGTGGACGTAGCCGCCGCGATCGGGCTTGGCGCCACGCGGAATCCAGTAGAGGCGCGAGAGCGCCATCACGTGATCCATGCGCAGCGCGCCGCCGGCCGGCATGTTCGCGCGCAGCAGCTCGCGGAATGCGCGGTAGCCGCTCGCGCGCAACGCACGCGGTGAATAGGGCGGTAGTCCCCAATCCTGCCCCTTTGGGTTGAATTCATCGGGCGGCGCGCCGCAAGTCGCATCGAGCGCGTAGGACTCCGGGTCGGCCCACACTTCGGCGCCGCCGCGATCGGCGCCGAGCGCGAGATCCACGTAGAGGCCCACCGGCATGCCGAGCTCGTGTGCGCGGCGCTGCACGCCTTCGAGCTGCGCGCGCGCGACCCTCTGCACCCACTCGTGGTACGCCACGCGCCGCGCATGGCGCTCGGCGAACTTGCGCACGGCGCGCGAGTCCGGGTCGCGATATTCGCGCGGCCAGCGTTCCCAGCCGCCGCCGTGCTCCTCGCGCAACGTTTCGTAGATCGCGAACGTGCTCGCCTCGGACACAGCGGGCTTCGCGTCGCGGAAGACGAGGCCGAGCACATGGGCCTTGAGCGTCGCGACGCCGGCGTAGTCGACGAGCGGCGCGCGGCGCAGTTGCTCGAGCTTGCGCTGGAACGCCTTGGTCGCGACCAGGCGCTGCGCAGCGGCGCTGCGCGCGAATTCAGGAATCGCGGTGACGTCGAGGTAGAGGAAATTCAGCGCGTGCCGGCTCGACGGGCTGTAGGGGCTGCCCTGGGTCGCGTGCAGCGGATTCACGCCGATCACGCCGGCGCCGCGCGCGGCGGCGAGCTCAACCAGCGTCCGCAGATCGCCGAAGTCGCCGATGCCCCAGTTGCGCTTCGAGCGGATCCCATAAAGCTGCACCGCGAAGCCCCAGATGCGGCCGCCCTGCGCGAGCAGCTCGGGCTCGTAGCAGCGTCCCGGCTCGAGCTTGACCTTCGCGGGCTTGCGCCGCGGGCCGAGCGCCTTCGCCAGTACCTCGCGCGTCTCGGCGTCGATGCGCTTCTCGCGCCCCCAGACGTCGAGATAACTCTCCGCCACCTCTGAATTCCGACCCCGGGTCGTAATTACCTTCTGCCGTGCAGCGTCCATCGCGCGCGTGTAATTACGACCCGGGGTCGGAATTCAGCCACCAGTTGACGGTCCACGGGCCGCCGGGGGCACCGCTGGACCAGAGCGGCTTGGCGCTGGGTACGTCTTTGACCATGACCGGCACGTCGCCGCAGTTGGCGATGAGCACGAGTCTTCCCCAAGTCACTTCAAAAGCGCGCTCGCCGAGCATGCGGTAGCGCCCCGGACCGCAGCCGAGCGGCACGATGTGGCTCTGGCGGAGTGACAGCAGGTGTTGGTAGTGCGCGAGCCAGACATGATCGGCCTTCGCCCAGTCGAGCACCGCAGCCTGGAAGGTGCTCTCGGCGAGCGGGTCGGGCACTTCGCCGGTGAAGCCCTTGAAGCGCGAGAACTCCTCGCGCCGGCCTTTGCGCACCGCTTCGCCGAGGTCGCCGTCGAAGTCACAAAAGAACAAGAACGGCTGCCGGCAGCCCCATTCCTCGCCCATGAAGATAAGCGGTGGCGATGGCGCGAGCAGCTGGATCGCCGACAGCGCTTTGAGCTTCTCCTCGTCGGTCAGCATCGTCAGCCGCTCGCCCAGCGCGCGATTGCCGATCTGGTCGTGGTTCTGCAGGAAATCGACGAAGCAGGACGCGGGCAGCCCGCTGCTTTTTTCCCCCCGGGGAGCATGGGTGAACGGCGAGCGCTCGCCCTGGTAGGCGAAGCCCTCGGCCAGGCAGCGCGCGAGATGCTGCGCCGGGTGATCGGCGTAGGCGCCGTAGTAGCCATCGGTCTCGCCGGTCGCGAGCACGTGATACGCATGGTGCGAGTCGTCGTTCCACTGCGCGTTGTACTTGCCCGGACCGAGGAAGCGCGCCTGGTTGGCGTCGTTTTCCAGCACGAGATACTTTCGGGCCGGCACGGCGTCGCGGATCTCGTCCAGGATGTGGCGCGGCGAGTCGTCGTAGATGGCATGCACGGCGTCGAAGCGCAGGCCGTCGAAGTGGTGCTCCTCCAGCCAATAAAGCACGTTGTGCACGAAGTACTGTCGCACAACCGGGTGAGCGAAATTGAGAGCCGCGCCCCATGGTGTCTGGTAGCGCTCGGTGAAGAAGTCCGGCGCGTAGAGCCCGAGATAGTTGCCCTTGGGCCCGAAGTGGTTGTAGACGACGTCGAGGAACACCATCAGGCCGTGGGCGTGCGCGGCCTCGACCAGCGCTTCAAGATCCTCGGGGCGCCCGTACGCGCTGTCGGGCGCAAAGGGCAGCACGCCGTCGTAGCCCCAGTTGCGCCGGCCGGCGAAGTCGGAAAGCGGCATCAGCTCGATCGCGGTGATGCCATGCTCCGCGAGATGGCCGAGCTTGCCGATCGCGCCGCGATAGGTGCCCTCGGGCGTGAACGTGCCGACATGCAGCTCGTAGATCACCGCCTCGTTCCATGGACGGCTGCGCCAGCCCGCATCCTTCCAGGGATAGCGGCTCGGATCGATGACTTCGCTCGGCCCGTCCACATCGCGCGGCTGGAAGCGCGAGGCCGGATCGGGCACGAGCTGCCTAGCGTCGATGCGATACTGGTAGAGCGTGCCAGGGCCCGCATCGCGCTCGACGAGCTCGTACCAGCCGCCGGGCTGGGCGCGCATCGGCTTCCACCGGCCGCCCACGACCAGCTCGACCGTGCGCGCCGCCGGCGCCCAGAGGCGAAAGCGCACGCCGCCCTGCGCCAGGACCGCGGCGCCGAAAGGCATGGCATGGCCGCGAATCAGCTCAGCGTTCCGGGAAATGTTGATCTGACCCCATTTTCGGGCGCTTCTTGCGCGGCCACCACCGGTCGAGGAACTCGGCGGCCCATTCGCGGCCGCCGAGGCCGAAGGCGAGCGCGAGCGCGAACACCACGCCCGCGAGCAGGATGAGGAAGGTCTGGCGCACGATGTCGCCGCCGACGTTCACCTGGTCGAGCGCGATCAGCACGACGAAGGCGAGGATCGCATAGCGCGCGAGGTTGCCAAGGAGCTCGGCGTCCTGCATGTGCACGTTGCGGAAGTAGGCGCAGATCGCGTTGCCGACGAACTTCGCGAAGTAGGCGCCGAAGGCGAGGATGAGGAGCGCCACCAGCACTTTCGGCACGAACAGCAGCACCCGGGAAAGCAGGTCGGTGACGTAGGAGAGCCCGAGCATGTTGAAGCCGACCACCAGCGCCGCGAGGATCACGATCCAGTAGACGAGCCACGCGAGGATGTCGGTCGCATCCATGGTGATGCCGCCGTCCTGCAGGAAGCTGTCGATGCCGGCGCGCTCGGTGACGACGTGGAAGTTCACCTTGCGCAGGCCGCGGCTGATCGCGAAGCGCACCATCTTCGCGATCAGCCAGCCGGCAATCAGCACCACCAGCGCGAGCGCGAGGCGCGGCAGGAAATCGGCGACCTGCGTGAGGAACACGCGCAGCGGCTCGAGCAGGACCTCGATACGATTCACCGTGAGCCTCCTTCGCTCGTTTCTCCCCTCATTTCTCCCACCAGGGCGACGAGGCCCTGCACCGGGATGTGGATCCAGTCGGGCCGGTTCGCGGCCTCGTAGCGCAGCTCGTAGAGCACCTTCTCCATCTCGGCGAGCTGCAGCACACCGCGCATGTCTTCGAACGACTCGTACACCCCGCTTCCGGCCATGGCGGCGGCGTAGGCATCGACGAAGGCCTTGCGCGCCGCGCGCTCCCAGGCTTGCAGCGCCGGCCCGAGGCGCTCGAGCGCGGGCTCGGTGCGCTCGCGCAGCTGCGTCGAGCCGCGCGCATAGCTGAACGAGCGCAGCATGCCGGCGACGTCGCGCAGCGGCGTGTGCTTGCGGCGGCTCTCGGCGAGCGGGCGCGACGGCTCGCCCTCGAAGTCGATGATCAGGAAATCGTTGTTCGAGACCAGCACCTGGCCAAGGTGGTAGTCGCCATGGTGGCGCGTCTTCAGCGCTTTCTTCTTGGGCGCGGCGCAGGCGTCGATGAAGGCCAGGATGCGGGCACGCTGCGCGCACACCGGCTTCGCCGGCTCGAGGCGCTCGATCATGCGCAGGGTCTCGTCGGCTTCCTGGCGCACGCGTGCGCGCCAGGCATCGACGTCCTGCGTGGTGAGCGGCTCGGGCTCGAACGCCGGATCGCCTTTGGCGCTCGCGAACGCGCGATGCAGCTCCGCGCTGCGCGTCGCGAGCGTCTGGATGAGCGTCAGGTAGGCGCCGTGCGTCTCCTGCTCGCGCATGCCTTCGACGAAGCGCTCGAGATATGAAAGCGTATAGGTCCAGGCGTCGCCCTGGTTCGGGACGTACGCCTGCAGCAGCGCGAGGGCCGCCGATTCGCCGCCCGCGGCCGGCAGGTACTCGACGGCGCCGGCGAGCGGCACGCAGTTCTTGAAGCGCGCCACTTCGGTGAGGAAGCGGCCGACTTCGAGCTCCGGATGCATCCCCGGCCGGATGCGCCGGAAGCACTTCAGGAACAGGCGCTCGCCGAGCGTCACCGAGGTGTTGGTGCTCTGCGTATGCAGCGCACCCATCGTGAGGCCGACCACCTCTTCACCTGCGAGCTCGGTGAATTTCGAGGTGGGCGTGAAGCGCAGCGTGCCGTTCGAGGTCTTGAGCTCGCGTTTCTCGCCGATCGCCTTGACCACGTGGCGGCAGAACGCCTCGTCGGCGAGCGCGTCCGCCATCACGCCGACGTTCGCCTGCTGGCGCACGCGCGCGACTGCGAGCGCGGAAAGCGCGCGCACGTGTTCCTCGTCATCTTCCCAGCCGAGCGCGAGCGGCAGGAAATAGACGCCGTCGCGCACGGAGAGGAAGGCGAGCAGCCAGGACAGGCGCCCGACATCCCAGACGACGTAGTCCTTGACCTGCGCCGTGCTCACCGGCTCGCCCTTCTGGGCGTACCAGCGCTGCTGCTCGATGAATTGCGGCAGCACTTCGGCCTCGAGCCGCTTGCGCAACTGCTCGGCCATGCCGATGCGCCAGGGCACCACGCGGTCGCGGAAGAAACTCGTCCAGCTGTCGAAGAGCACGAGCACCGGCGCTTCCTCGTGCACGATCATTTCCTTGTGCCAGTCGGGCGCGGCCACGTCCTGCGCGAGGCGGAACCAGTAAAATCCATGCGCCGGCAGCGTGAGCAGATACGGCAGCTCGCCGATCGGCGGGAATGCCGTGCGGCCGAGAAGCTCCACCGGCACGCGCCCGCGGTATTTCTTCAGCCCGAGCTCCACCGGTTGCGCCGCGCGCGAAAGATTCGCGACACAGAGGATCGCCTCGTCGTCGAGCTCGCGCAGGTAGGCGAGCACCTTGCGGTTCCCGGCCGGCAGGAAGGCGAGGCTGCCGCGGCCGAAGGCGTGGCTGGTCTTCCTGACCGCGAGCATGCGCTTCATCCAGTTGAGCAGCGACCCTGGATCCCGGTTCTGCGCCTCGACGTTCACCGCCTCGTAACCGTAGATCGGGTCCATGATCGGCGGCAGATAGAGGCGCTGCGGGTCCGCCCGGGAAAATCCTGCGTTGCGGTCGGGGCTCCATTGCATCGGCGTGCGCACACCGTTGCGGTCGCCGAGATAGATGTTGTCGCCCATGCCGATCTCGTCGCCGTAGTACAAGACCGGTGAGCCCGGCATCGACAAGAGCAGGCTGTTCATCAGCTTGATGCGGTCGCGGTCGTTCTCCATCAGCGGCGCGAGCCGCCGGCGGATGCCGAGGTTGATGCGCGCCTGGCGGTCGGCCGCATACATGCGCCAGAGGTAGTCGCGCTCGCGGCTCGTCACCATCTCGAGCGTCAGCTCGTCGTGGTTGCGCAGAAAAATCGCCCATTGCGAGAGCGCCGGGATGTCCGGCGTCTGCTGCATGATCTCGACCACCGGGTGGCGGTCCTCCTGCGCGATCGCCATGTACATGCGCGGCATCAGCGGGAAGTGGAACGCCATGTGGCACTCGTCGCCGTCGCCGAAATACGGCCGCACGTCCTCGGGCCACTGGTTCGCTTCGGCGAGCAGCATCCGGTTCTGGTAGCGCGCGTCCATGTGCGCACGGATCTGCTTGAGGATGAGATGGGTCTCGGGCAGGTTCTCGCAGTTCGTGCCCTCGCGCTCGCAGAGATAGGGAATCGCGTCGAGCCGGAAGCCGTCGACGCCCATGCGCGCCCAGAGATCCATGATCTTCAGCACCGCGCGCACCACGTGCGGGTTGTCGAAGTTGAGGTCCGGCTGGTGGCTGAAGAAGCGATGCCAGTAGTACTGCTTCGCCGCCGGGTCGAAGGTCCAGTTGGACGTTTCGGTGTCGGTGAAGATGATGCGCGTGCCCTTGTACCTCTGATCCGTGTCGCTCCAGACGTAGTAGCAGCGCTTGCGCGAGTCCTGGGGTGCCCGTCGGGCAGCCTGGAACCATGGATGCTGGTCACTCGTGTGGTTGATGACCAGCTCCGTGATCACCTTGAGCCCGCGCCGATGCGCTTCGTCGAGAAACTCCTGGAAGTCCTTGCGCGTGCCGTATTGCGGATGCACGTTGCGATAGTCGGAGATGTCGTAGCCGTCGTCCTTGAGCGGCGACGGATAAAACGGCAGCAGCCACACCGCGTTGACGCCGAGCTCCTGGATGTAATCGAGCTTCGAGGTCAGTCCGGGAAAGTCGCCGATGCCGTCGCCGTTCGAATCGAGGAACGCCTTGACGTGCAGCTGGTAGATGACCGCGTCCTTGTACCAGAGCGCGGTATCCGGCAGCGCCGGCTGCGACGCGGCGACGGCGACGAGCTGGTTATTTTCGCGTAACACGGAAGACGTGCGCCGGGAGCGTGTGCGGGTTGAGCTGCACGAAATTGCGCCGCCCATTCCAGGTGTAGTGGCCGGCGGCGACGAGGTCGTGCAGCTCGTAAGTGTCGCCGGGCGCGCGGTCGAAATCCACCCAGCCGGCCTGCGTGTGGTGCGGATCGAGATTCACCACGACCAGGATGAGATTGTCGTCAGCCTGCTTGGAATAGCAGATCATCTGGTCGTTATCGGTCGGATGGAAGCGCAGGCTCCAGTCGCTCTGCAGCGCCGGGTTGTCCTTTCTCACGGCATTCAAGCGGCTGACGAGCGGCCGCAGGCTGTCCGGCCGCTCGCGCTCCCAGCGCTTGATCTCGTACTTCTCGGAGTTGAGGTATTCCTCGCTGCCGCTCTCGCGCGGCGTATGCTCCATCAGCTCGAAGGCCGGGCCATACATCCCGTAGTTCGCCGCGAGCGTGGTGGCGAGCACCAGCCGCGTGATGAACGCGGGCCGCCCGCCCTGCTGCAGATACTCGTGCAGGATGTCGGGCGTGTTCGGCCACACGTTCGGCCGGAAGTATTCGCGCGTCGCATGTTGCGTCAGCTCGGTGAAGTATTCGGTCAATTCCCAGCGCGTGTTGCGCCACGTGAAGTACGTGTACGACTGCGTGAAGCCGAGCTTCGCGAGCTTGTGCATCACCCGCGGACGCGTGAACGCTTCCGACAGGAAGATGAGCCCGGGGTGCTTCGCTTTCAGGTCGGAGATGCACCACTCCCAGAACGCGAACGACTTGGTGTGCGGATTGTCGACGCGGAAGATCGTCACGCCGTGGGCGATCCAGAACTCGAAGATGCTTTTCAGCTCGGCCCAGAGCCCGCGCCAGTCTTTGCTCTCGAAATCGAACGGATAGATGTCCTGATACTTCTTCGGCGGGTTCTCCGCGTACTGGATCGTGCCGTCGGGCCGCGCCCTGAACCACTCGGGATGCTCGCGCACGTACGGGTGGTCGGGCGAGCACTGGTATGCAATGTCGAGCGCCACCGAAATGCCCCGGCGACCGGCTTGCGCAACCAGCGCATCAAAGTCCGCGAACGTGCCGAGCTGCGGATGCAGCGCCTTGTGCCCGCCCGACTGAGCGCCCGCATTTCCTCCTATGGCCCAGGGGCTGCCGACGTCGCCCGGCTTGGCCACGAGCGCGTTGTTCTTGCCTTTCCTCTCGGTCATGCCGATCGGATGCACCGGCGGCAGATACAGCACGTCGAAGCCCATGGCTTCCACCTCCGGCAGGAACGCGATCAGGTCCCGGAAGGTCGCATGCGTTCCATCCCCGC
>DASSLQ010000254.1:0-7552 GCA_035689325.1 Burkholderiales bacterium
CGACTTTTGCCGGGTCGGAGCGCGGTCCGATCAGCACGAAGTCGTTGTACATCACGTCGTAGCGCTTCACGCCCTGGCCCTCGGCCATGAATTTCTCTTCCAGCGGCCTGGCATGCACCAGGACGACGTCAGCATCGCCGCGGCGGCCGATGTCGAGCGCCTGCCCGGTGCCGACGGCGACGACCCGCACCTGGATGCCCGTCTTCTTCTCGAAGATGGGCAGGAGGTATCTGAACAGCCCCGATTGCTCGGTCGAGGTGGTCGAGGCGACGGTGATGAACCGGTCCTGCGCCTGTGCAGCAGCAGCGAAGGCGAGCGCAATAAACGCGATGCGGATCACACCCACGGTGATTCTCCTTTCATGAACGCGGCTGCCTCGGCGGTCGCCGGGCACGCGAAGAACTGCTCGATCGGCGCGCGCTCCATGACGCGCCCCGCCTGCAAATAGATCACCTCGTCGCCCAGGCGCCGCGCCTGTGCCAGGTTGTGAGTCGCCATGACGATCTTGGTTCCGGCAGCATCGAACGCCTTGATCACGGTTTCTATCTCGCGCACCGCGCCCGGGTCGAGGTTCGCGGTCGGCTCATCGAGGAACAGCACCTCGGGATGCAGCGCCCAGGCGCGCGCGAGGGCGAGGCGCTGCTGCTCGCCCCCCGAGAGCACGCGCGCCGGCCGGCGCGCGAGATGGCGCAAGCCCACTTCGTCGAGCGCGGCAAGCGCCTGCGCTTCGCGCTCGTCGCCGCCGACGCCGGCGACGGCAAGAGCGTAAACCACGTTGGCGAGCGCCGAGCGACGCAGCATCACCGGCCGCTGGAACACCATCGCCTGGCGCCGCCGCAAGCTGGCGCCGTCAGACTCGTTCCAGCGCACGCGCCCCGCGGTCGGGGTAAGCAGGCCATGCATCAGGCGCATGAGCACGCTTTTCCCGGCGCCGTTGGCGCCGAGGATGATGGTGCTCGGCTCGGCATCGATCGAGAGCGAGATATTGGAAATGATCGGCTGGCCATTGCTCGCGTAGGAGACGTTTTCCAGCGTAAGCGGCAGGATCGAGGCGCTCATCCGCTCAGTTACCCATACCTGCGCTGCGCTGCTTCCTTGACGAGCTGGGCGGCGGCACTCACGGCCAGCACAATCGCGATCAGCACGAAGCCGAGGCCGAGCGCAAGCGGCAGGTCGCCCTTGGAGGTCTCGAGCGCGATCGCGGTGGTCATGACGCGCGTCACGCCGTCGATGTTGCCACCGACGATCATCACGGCGCCGACCTCGGCCGCCGCGCGCCCGAGCCCGGCGAGCACCGCGGTGACGAGCGAGAAGCGCGCATCCCAGATCAGCGTGAACGCGGCCTCGAGCTCACGCGCGCCGAGCGAGCGCAGCTGCTCCTCGTACTCGCGCCACGCATCCTCGAGCGCCTGGCGTGCGAGCGCTGCAATGATCGGCAGCACCAGCACCGACTGCGCGATGATCATCGCGCCCGGCGTGAACAGCAGTCCCAGCTCGCCGAGCGGCCCCGCGCGCGAGAGCAGGAGATAGATAAGCAGCCCGACCACCACCGGCGGCAGGCCCATCAGCGCGTTCAGCAGCACGATCGCGGTGCGCCGTCCCGCAAAGCGTTTCACGGCAAGGAGCGCGCCGAGCGGCAGCCCCAGCGCTGTGGCGATCAGCACGGCAGAGAAGCTGACCTCGAGGCTCAGTACGACGATATGCCAGAGCTCGCGATCGAGCTCAAGCACGCGCCACAGCCCTTCCGCGATCGCACCCATATATGAAAGAGTAGCGCCTCGCCCCCTGAATGAACAAAAATGCGCATTCGCATTGGTCCAATGGAGACTCCATGGAGACGTATTACAAGCCCGAGCACCTGGCGCAATTCCCGAGTATCGCCGAGGGCAATCCGAAGCTCGCCGAGCTGTTCTTCGCCTGGTACGGCGAAGTATTCAAGCCCGGCGCGCTGTCGGCACGGGAGAAGGCGCTTATCGCGCTCGCCGTGGCGCAGGTGGTGCAATGCCCCTATTGCATCGACGCCTACTCGAAGGAGTCGCTCACGCAGGGCGCCGACCTCGAGCAGATGACGGAGGCGCTGCACGTGGCCGCCGCGATCCGCGGCGGCGCCTCGCTCGTGCACGGCGTGCAGATGCTTGAGCACGTGCACAGGCAGGTGATGGCGTAGGGTGGGCGTCGCCGAGACGGACAGATTGAGCGGCCCGCGAGCGACGACCTCGCTCGTCTCGCGGCACTCGCCGCTCGCATCGACGCGCGCGCAGCTGCAGTCGCTTGCCCGGCTGCCGCTGCGCGACTTTCGCGAAGTGGCCGGCGAGCTGCGCCCGGCCGCGATCGAGATCTTCCAGATCAACGTCGGCAAGCTCTGCAACATGGCCTGCCGGCACTGCCACGTCGACGCCGGCCCGGACCGCACCGCCGAAATGATGAGCCGCGAGACGGTCGATCTGTGCCTCGCAGCGCTCGACAGGACGCAGGCGAGGACCGTCGACATCACGGGCGGCGCGCCGGAGCTCAACCCGCATTTCCGCTACCTGGTGGACGCCTGCATCGCGCGCGGCAAGCGCGTCATGGACCGCTGCAACCTGACGGTGCTCCTCGCCGGGCCGTGCCGGGACCTGCCGGAATGGTTCGCCGCGCGCGGCGTGGAGATCGTCTGCTCGCTGCCGCATTACCGAAAGCGCAACACCGACCTGCAGCGCGGCGAGGGCACGTTCGAGAAATCGATCGAGGCGCTCGCGCGCCTGAACGCCGCCGGATATGGCAAGGGCGACCCGCGCCTGCGGCTCACGCTGATGCACAACCCGGTCGGCGCGTTCCTCGCGGGCGACCAGAAATCGATGGAGCGCGAGTGGAAGGAGGGCCTGGCGGCGAACCACGGCGTCACCTTCGACGCGCTGATCGCGCTCAACAACATGCCGATCTCGCGCTTCCTCGAGTGGCTGCAGGCCTCCGGCAACCTCGAGCGCTACATGGAGCTCCTCGTGAACGCCTACAACCCGGCGAGCGTGCAGGGGCTGATGTGCCGCAACACATTATCGGTGGGCTGGGACGGGCGCATCTACGACTGCGACTTCAACCAGATGCTCGAGCTCGATGCGCGCTATCCCGGCGGACGGCCCGCGCATGTTCGCGACTTCGATCCGGCGCGTCTCGCCGCGCGCAGCATCGTCACCGCGCGCCATTGCTTCGGCTGCACCGCGGGCGCCGGCAGCTCCTGCGGCGGCGCCATCGCCTAGCGGCGGTGATCTCGTTCCCGCCGCGCTCGCGACGCGCGCTCGGCATGGCGCTGCGATTGTTGCTTCCCTCCTAGGAGATCGAGATGGCCGCTTATGTGATCGCCGAAATCGAAGTGACCGACCCCGCGCTGTACGACGACTACCGCAAGCAGGTGCCGGCGACGGTGGAGAAGCACGGCGGGCGCTTCATCGTGCGCGGCGGAGCCGTCGAGCCGCTCGAGGGCGGCTGGGCGCCCAAGCGCCTCGTGGTGCTCGAGTTCCCGACCATGCAGAAGGCGCTCGGCTGGTACCGCTCGCCGGAGTACGCGCCGCTCATCAAGCTGCGCCAGCGCGCCGCGCGCGGCAAGCTCGTCGCGGTCGACGGCGCCTGAGCGGTCCAGAAACCTGGGTTCCCGCGTGCGCGGGAACGACGAGATCATCGCTTCTAATTGCGACCCTGGATCGGAATTCCAAAAGGAAACGGCGCCTCGCGGCGCCGTTTCCACCCCTCCTCCTCATCGTCCTAGGCGGGGTTGATCACTCCGGCGAGCGCGACGACGGCAGACTTCATTTCTTGCCCATCGCCGCATGGTTCTTCTTGTAGTTCGCCACCGCGCGGTCCTGCGCCTTGGCGAGATCGGCCGCTTCCTTCGCCTTGGCCGCCGCAGCCTTGTCGGCCTCTACTTTCTTCTCGGCGTCGGACTTCGGCGGCGAGGGTGGCAGCTTGGCGAGCGACGCGGCCGCCGCGCCGAGCAGCGCGCCCGCAGCGATCGCGGCGAGTAGCTTCTTCATGCGTCTTCCTCCTTATGCGGCGCGCCCGCCGGCACGGCGCCTCCCGCGGCCTGGCGGCGGCCCGACTTCACTTCGCGGTACCAGATCTCGTGGTGCTCCTTGGCCCAGGTTTCGTCGGTGTAGCCGTGGCGCATGTTGCCGTACGCGCCCTCGACGCCAATGGTCCCCATGTAGATGTGGGCAAGTGCGGCGCCGATGTAGAGCATCGCCGCCGTCGCGTGCCAGATCCAGGCCTGCTGCATGGTATGGCGCGCCTGGTCGAAGTTGGGGAAGAGCAGCACGAGCCCGCTCGCCGCCATGACGATGCTGAGCAGCAGCACGCCGCCCCAGAACCAGACTTTCTCGCCGCCGTTGAAACGTCCCGACGGGATGTGCTCGTTCTTGACGAAAAACGCCCAGCCCCGTCGCAGCCACGTCCAGTCGTACGCCTTCCACAGGTTGTCGCGCGCCCAGATCACCACCATCACGGCGACCGACACGATGAAGAGCGGCGCGATGAAGTTATGCAGGTTCTTCGAGAGCTGCGTGAGCCAGGCGAACAACGTGTAGCCGATAAGCGGCAGCAGCACGTGCTTGCCGAAGAACATGATGAGGCCCGAGAGGCCGAGCAGGCAGAAGCTGATGGCGGTCGTCCAGTGTACCGTCATCTCGAAGGCGCTGAAGCGCGACATCAGCCGCCCGGTGAGCGGCTCGGTGAGCTTCACCGGTCCCTTCCACAGGTAGAGGCCAAGGAGCGCGGCCACCACCAGCACCAGCAGCCAGCCGCCATAGAACATCACCGGGCCGTTGCGGATGCGCCGCCACGTGTCGCCCCAGGACTGGATCGCCACCTCGGTCTCGCGCCCCTTGACCGTCGTGGTGGTGTACGGTCCGCCGCCGCCGCGCACCTCGCGCCAGACCGGCGCGTTGTTGCCGGGCTGCGTGAGCGCACGTTCCTGTTGCGCCTTGATGCGATCCTGCTCCTGCGGAACCTGCTGCTCCTGCGTTTGCGCGAGCGCCGCGCCGGCGATCGTCAGCGACAGCAACAGGAATAGCAGCCTCATCAGCCTTTTCTCCTCGTGCGGACCGCGCGTTACCGGTTTATGCGCTGATACTCGTTCTGTGTGAGCTGGCGCTGCTTGAGCGCCTCTTCCCAGCTCGTGCGATCACCCTTGGTCCACTTGCCGCCGCGCAACTCCGCCACCGGCGGCTCGTTGTCCCAGGAGCGGTTGTCGGGCTTGCCCTGGTACTTGCCCTGTTTGTAGACAACGACCTGCTCCCTCTCGCCACAGCCCGCGAGCCCGAGCGCCGCTACCGCAATGAGCACGGCGAGCGCTCTCATGACTTGCCGCTCGTGGGCGCCGGCTGTTGCTGCACGGGCGGCTGCGCGCCGGGCTTCGGCGGCAGGCCGTACGCCGTGCTCCAGCCCCAGACTTCGGAGCCGCGGCCACGGCGCAGCACGCGCTCGCGATAGATGTCGGCGATCACGTCGCCGTCGCCGCCGAGCAGCGCCTTGGTCGAGCACATCTCGGCGCACGCGGGCAGCTTGCCTTCCGAAAGGCGGTTGCGACCGTACTTCTTGAACTCGGCTTCGGAGCGATCGGGCTCGGGGCCGCCGCCGCAGAAGGTGCACTTGTCCATCTTGCCGCGCAGGCCGAAGGCGCCCGCTTGCGGGAACTGCGGCGCGCCGAACGGGCAGGCATAGAAGCAGTAGCCGCAGCCGATGCAGAGGTCCTTGTCGTGCAGCACCACGCCGTCGTCGGTGCGATAGAAGCAGTCGACCGGGCAGACCGCCATGCAGGGTGCATCCGAGCAGTGCATGCAGGCTACCGAGATCGATTTCTCCGCGCCGACCACGCCGTCGTTCAGCGTGATGACCCGGCGGCGGTTCACGCCCCAGGGTACTTCGTTCTCGTTCTTGCAGGCGGTGACGCAGCCGTTGCACTCGATGCAGCGCTCGGCGTCGCACAGGAATTTCATTCGAGCCATCGTGTCCTCCTCAAGCCTTCGCCACTTGGCACAGCGTGGTCTTCGATTCCTGCATCATCGTCACCCGGTCGTAGCCGTAGGTGGTGGCGGTGTTCACCGCCTCGCCGCGCACGATCGGCGCCGCGCCCTCCGGGTAGTAAGGCAGCATGTCCTCGCCCTGCCACCAGCCGGCGAAGTGGAACGGCACGAACACGGTATCGGGGCCGATGCCCTCGGTGACCTTTGCCTTCACCTTGAGCTTGGCGCCGGTCGGCGTCGACAGCCACACGTACTCGCCGTTGCGGATGCTGCGATCGGCGGCGGTCTTCGGATTGATCTCGACGTAGTTGTCCTGCTGCAGCTCGGCGAGCCACGGGTTGGAGCGCGTCTCGTCGCCGCCGCCCTCGTACTCGACGATGCGGCCCGACGTCAGGATGAGCGGATACTTCTTGTACATCTCCTCCTTCACCGCCTTCTGCTGCACCGACTTGAACAGCGTCGGCAGGCGCCAGAAGGCTTTGACGTCGTCGTGCGTCGGGTACTTTTCGACCAGGTCCGGCCGCGGCGAATAAAGCGGCTCGCGGTGCTGCGGGATCGCATCGGGGAAGTTCCACACCACGGCGCGCGCCTTGGCGTTGCCGAATGCGGTGCAGCCGTGCTTCATCGCCACGCGCTGGATGCCGCCCGAGAGGTCGTTCGCCCAGGTCTTGCCCTCGGCTTCCTTTTTTTCCTCTTCCGTCAGCTCGTCCCACCAGCCAAGCTTCTTCAGCAGCACGTGATCGAACTGCGGATAACCCGTCGTGATATCGCTTCCCTTGTTGGCGATGCCGTCCTCGGCGAGCAGGTTGACGCCGTCCTTCTCCACGCCGAAGAGCGCGCGGAAGGCGTGGCCGCCGTCCATCGGGTGCTTGTGCGTGTCGTACAGAAGCGGCGTGCCCGGATGCTTGATCTCCGCAGTGCCGTAGCAGGGCCACGGCAGGCCGTAGTAGTCGCCGGTGAGGTCGTAGCCTGTCTTCGCGTCCTTGCCGCCCCTCGCGCGCGTCGTCTTCACGTCGAACACATGCATGTTGCGCATGTGCGCCTGGAGGCGCTCGGGCGACTGCCCGGTGTAGCCGATGGTCCAGCAGCCCTTGTTGATCTCGTTGCGCAGCACGTCCTCGATCGACGGTTCCTCCATGCCGCCCTTCGCCTTCACGAGGCGCAGGACCTGCTTTCCGTCCTTCTTGCCGAGGAATTGATCGGCGAAGCCGAGCTTCTGCGCGAACTGGTACATGATCATCTGGTCGGTGCGCGACTCGAACAGCGGGTCGATCACCTTCTCGCGCCATTGCAGCGACCGGTTCGATGCGGTCACCGAGCCTTCGGTCTCGAACTGCGTCGCTGCGGGCAGCAGGTAGGCGCCGTCCTGGCGCACCTTGGCGAACATCGCGGCCGAAGCGGAAGGATACGGGTCGACGACGACCATCAGGTCGAGCTTCTTCATCGCCTCCAGCATCTCGAGGCCGCGCGTCTGCGAGTTGGGCGCATGGCCCCAGTAGATGATGGCGCGCAGGTTCGGGTCCTGGTCGATGGCGTCGTTCTTCTCGAGCACGCCGTCG
>DASSLQ010000255.1:0-30987 GCA_035689325.1 Burkholderiales bacterium
CACGGCAGCAAGGCGCGACACCGTTCAGGCCCTCGAGAACGCGAAGATCCCGCGCGGGAATGCGATCAGCGTCGCGACGAACAACGCAAATTCGATGATCGGGGTCCAGCTCACCGGCATGAACGGCGTCGCCAGGCCCTCGAACAGGCCGAGCGCGAGGCCGGCGACGAGCGCCCCGGTCGGATTGCCCATGCCGCCCAGCACCGTGACGACGAAGCTCTTCAGCTGATAGGCATCGCCGGAGAGCACGGTGAAGGGGAAGAGCGTGGCGATCAGCGCGCCCGAGACGCAGGCGAGCGCCACGCCGAGCCCGCAGGAAAGCGCGAGGATGCGCGTCGTGGGAATGCCGACCAGCTCCGCCGCCTCGCGATTCGCCGCCACCGCGCGCACCGCCTTGCCGGCGCGCGTGCGATAGAGGAAAAGGTAGAGCGCTCCGGCGATGAGCGCGGTGAGCACCGCCGCCATGATGTGCGTGCCCGGAAAGGTGTAGCGCCCGAGCCTGAAGCCCGGCAGCGACACCGAGACATTGAAGAGCACGGTTCCCCAAAGCGCCGTGCCAAGCCCGATCAGCACCAGGTTCACCGAGAACGTGGCGAGCAGGCTCATGAGCGGCGGGCGGCCGATCATGCGGTGGATCGCGATCCAGTAGAGCGCGACGCCGGCGAGGAAGCCCGCGAGCAGGATCGGCGCAAGCGCCGCATAGGCCGGCACGCCGGTCGCGGCGACGAGCAGGTATACGCCGAACATGCCGGCGACGATCATCGCCCCGTGCGTGAGGTTGACCACGTCCATCACGCCCCAGATGAACGTGATCCCCATCGCGGCGAGCCCGTAGACGGCGCCGACCAGCAAGCCGTCGAGAAGCGAGGCGACAAGGCCGAGCATGCGGCTGCTCGGCTAGGCCGTCAGTGCGCCTCGGGCAGCGGGTAGAGCATCTGCGCGGTGCGTGCCGCGTCCGGCCAGACGATCTCCTTTTCGAGCTTGCCGTTCTTCATCTGCCATTGCGCGAGCACCATCTGGTGGCCGACCTGCAGGCCGTGGTTCTTCGCATCGGTGGCGAACTTGTCGTGCCCGAAGAAGGTGTTCACGTCCGTCTTGTCGAGCGCCGCCTTGACCTTCTCCGGATCGATCGCGCCCGCCTGCTCGATCGCGTGCTGCAACAGGAGCCCCGTGATGTAGCCGGAGGCCGTGTGGTAGTCGGCCTCGACCTTGGTTTTGGCGTAGGCGGCCTTGGCGAACTGCTCGGGCGTCGGCCCGAAGTCCGGCTTGTACTTCACCTGCGGCTCCCATTGCGAGGGCACCATGATGCCGAGCGCGGCCTGCTCGAGCGTGGCGAACTTCGGGCTGTCGGGGGCGACGAGGATCGCGACGTACTTGAGCCCGGCCCGCTGCTCGTAGAGCTGCCGCGCGAGCGTCGCGCCGTCGGGGTAGTGGCCGCCGCCGAGGAAGGCGTCGGCTCCCGAGGAGATCACCTTGTTGATGATCGGGCTGAAGTCGGTCGTGCTCGGCGCATACGACTCCTCGAGCGCGATGCTCATGCCCGCTTCGCTCGCCTTCTTGTGCGCGGCGGCGACCACCGCTTTCGAGAACGGGTCGTCGGAGTAGACGAACGCGATCTTGGCTTGCGGATTCTTCTGCTTCAGCGCCTCGATCGCGCCCGCGAGATAGAAGTCCGCCTGCGTAATGCACTGGAAAAGGTACTTGTTGCCGAGCTGGTAGGTCTTCGGCTCGGCGCCGCCGCCGATCAGCATGATCTTGCCGTACTGCTCGCTGATCACCGCGGCGGTCGCGGTGAGGCCGGAGGAATACGGGCCGAACAGGAAGTTCGCCTTGTCCTGCACGATGAGCCGCGTGTAGAGCTGCTGCACGCGGCCGCCGACCGACTGGTCGTCGTAGGTGACGAAGCGCACCTTGTAGCGCTTGCCGCCGGCCTTGATGCCGCCCGCGGCGTTGACCTCGTCACGCCAGAACTCGGCGCCGCGCAACTGCGCGACCGAATCGACATTGAGCGGCCCGGTCTGCGAGACCGTCATGCCGATGGTGATGGTGTCCTCGCCGGACGCGAGGCCGGAAAGCGCAAGCGACGCCGCGGTGGCCGCGGCGAGCCAAAAGCTCTTCATACATCCTCCTCCAACAAGTTTTAGAGACGAGTAACGCGGGTAACGGCGCGCTGCGAAGCGGCTGGATTCTACTGCTGGGTATGGCTTTCTGCCGGGAAGTAAAACGGGGTGGCGACCTCAATGCAGTGCCGGTGACCGACCATGAGCGACCCGGGAATGCATTTGTACAAATGTAAGCCGTTGATTAACGACGGCGCTGGTAGCGCCTTCAGCTACAGCGCCTCCGTGCCGTCGAGGCCCGGCAGCAGGACAGGCGTCGTCGCGTCACGCATCCCGCGAAGCGCGGTGATCGGTGACCGTGTCATTGACACGAAAGGGAGTGTGGCGGGAGAGAGAGACCGCCGTCACGCTGCTAAGCTGAGCTCTGCCTTAGCTCGCGGCCGACGTCGACCCCTTTGTTGGCGGCGAAGAGCGATGATCTCTCGCGTCAATGAAGAATGGAAGCTTTGTCGGTTCGGCGGCTCGCGGTTTGCGACCGAAGACGGACCATTCGCCGACGACTCGGCAGTCAGCAACCGATAACCTGCAGGCATGTCTCCGTCTGCTCCTCACGGTGCGGCGCTGAACCGACTTCCATGAAAACGATCCTCGACCCGTCCTTCCGCTACGTGCCGAGCCACTCCACTGACGTGCGCAAGACGTTCGAACGCATCCGGCAGGAGCGCGAGACCGGCGCCACCGGCTCGGCGCAGAGGGTAGTTCACATCAAAGGCAAGAAGGCGGCCGCAATTGCCGACGGGCCCTCGCCCATCCAACGAACGGTGAATTCGCACTGAGCATCGAGCGCATGACCGCGGCGCATGACCGCTTGTGAGGCGACGTGCACGAACCAGCACTTGCGCGAATGCTGCCCCTCGGCCGGTAGCGTGCGCCTGGAACCCGCCGATTGAAGCGGCATCGGCTCGGGAACACACGGCCTCTACGCGGTAGCACTGGAAGAGAGCGAAGTCTGCGTAATGCCCTATTCGCTCATCGAGTCGACGGCACGCAAGCACCGGCTGTGAGGTGGCCTGCGCGTCATGCCACCCTTCCCATCAAATGTTCAGATCAAGGATCTCGTAGAAGGATTGGCCGGAGTCCTGGTCGTCGGTCCGGCGCGCGACCTCGCGGCCGTCTACGAGCCACCGCGTCTGCACGGCGCTGCTGCCGACCCGGCGGAACCCGTCCGGGTACGCGCGCACACGCGCGTTGAGAAATGCGTTGAAGCGCTCCTTCTCGACCTTGGTCATGCGATCACCGAAGCACTGCCGTCACGACCTCGAACCCGGCAGCGCTTTCGAAGTCGCGCGGCACGAGGTCGCCCGCCGGCGTGCCGGCAATCGGGCGGCCGACGAAGATGAACGCATGCACCAGCAGGCTCGAGCAAATGAAGCGCTTCGCGTCGTGCACCATCGCCCGCAGCGCGGGTAACTTGAGGAACCGCCGGCCAAGCGCCCACGCATGCGCGAGGTCGTAGGGATCGCCGATGCGGCCGACGAGCCAACATGGCGGCGTGCGGCACGTCGGCGATCAGGTACGCGATCTAGCTTGCGATTCCGGCGAACAGGCCCAGCACGAGCAAGCTGTTCACCGAAGCGCGCACGGCGCGCGTGCCGACGTGGAGGTAGTCCTCTGCGCGTTCGCCGAGGCGGTAGCGAACCGACCGGCCGCTGATTTGCTCCCCTGTCGCCGCGCTTATCCGTTTGTCACGCACCGAGCTTGATATGCATCAAACCGTGGCAGGGCGCTGCGCACCCTAAAATGGCGGGCGTCGGAAGGGTGCCAGGAGAAACCCGGGGATGGCAACGCGTGTGACCTCCGATCCGCAGGCGACGCCGTCGCTTCGCCTTCGTTTCGATACGTTCGAGCTCGACGAAGCCGATGCGCGTCTCATGCGCGCAGGCGAGGCGGTGCAACTCGCGCCGAAGCCGTTTGCCGTGTTATGCGCGCTTGCGCGCGCACCGGGTGCCCTCGTCACGAAAAACGCCCTGCTCGATAGCGTCTGGGGACATCGCTTCGTCAGCGAGTCGGTCCTCAAGTCCACCATCAGCGAATTGCGCTCCGCGCTGCACGACGACCCGAAACAGCCGCGGTACATTGAAACGGTATCACGGCGCGGCTATCGCTTTATCGCCGCCGTGAGCGCGCCGGTCGCGAGCGCCGGCAGCGCGCCAGCGGCCGTACCCTGGATGATCGGCCGCGCTGATGCGCTCGAGCGCTTGCGCGCGGCATGGCGGCTCGCGGCTGATGGGAGGCGCCAGATAGTATGGATCGCCGGCGAAGCGGGCGTCGGCAAGACTACGCTCATCGAGCGCTTCACCAGCGAAGTCGGCGACGCAAATTGCGCTCATGGCCAGTGCGTCGAGCAGTACGGCGCCGGCGAACCTTATCTGCCGATGCTGGAAGCGATTGGCGCATTGTGCCGGCAGGACGCGGCGTTCGCCGAGCTTCTTCGCGCAGTCGCGCCAACGTGGCTGGTCCAACTTCCCTGGCTCTCCACTTCCGCCGAACGCGAGTATCTGCGCCAGGAGCTCTCGGGCGCCGGGCAGGCGCGGATGCTGCGTGAAATGGCGGAGCTCCTGGAGCGCTATACGGAGAATCGGCCGCTGGTGCTTGTCACCGAGGACCTGCACTGGAGCGATCAGGCCACGGTGCAGCTCATGGATTACGTGGCGCGGCGGCGCGGCACCACGCGCCTGCTCTGGCTCGCGAGCTTCCGGATCACGGACATCATCGCCTCAAACCATCCGGTGCGCGCCGTGCGCCACGAGCTGCGCCTGCACGCGCTCGCCGAGGAGATCGTGCTCGACGCCTTCTCGGAACAGGAAGTCGCGCAGTATGTCGCCGCCCGCGCGCCGGCGCTGGCGGCAGACGAGAAGTTCGTGCGCGCCTTGCATGGTCACACCGACGGCCTGCCGCTCTTTATTGCCGACGTGGTGAACGAGGTCGTGGCGCGCGGCTCGCTATCCGGCTCGATGGCGGTCCCCAAGGGGCTTTCCGAAATTGTCGAGCGCTACATCCGCCAGCTCGCGCCCGAGGAGCGGACGCTGCTCGAGGCGGCGAGCGTCTGCGGCGCGGAATTCCGGCTCGAGACTGTGGCGCGCGTGCTGGAGCGCGATGCGGCGTCGCTCGCCGGGTCCTGCGCCGAGCTCGTGCGCCAGCAGCGGTGGTTGAGCGATGCCGAGGGAGGGTACGCCTTCCGCCATGCGGTGTACCGCGAAGTACTTTACGAGCGCATTGCGGCGCTCATGCGCGTGGAGCTGCATCGCAAAGTCGCGGAGGTGCTCGAGCGCGAGCGCGCCGAGGCGCCCAAGGTAAGCGCGGCCGAGCTCGCCTTCCATTTCGAGCAAGGCCGCGAGCTGAGAGCGGCCCTGCGCTATTACGCGGAAGCTGCGGAGTCCGCGCTGCTGCATTTCAGCCCTGCCGAGGCCATGACCTTTACGGAACGTGGGCTGTCGCAGCTCTCGTCGGTCGAGGCGAGTAGCGCGCGCACTGACCTCGAGATCACACTCGCCTCGCTGCAGGGCACGGCTGCGGTACAGGCCGTCGGCATAGCGTCGATGGAAGCCAAGCGCGCCTATCAGCGCGCCCAATCGCTCCTCGACGCTGCGCCCCAGCACCCGCTGCGCGGCTTGTTCCTCCACGGGCTCGGGTTCGTCCTCTGGTTAAGGGGGGAGCTGGACGAGGCAAGGGTGCTCGCGGAGCGCAGCCACTCCCTCGCCGATCAGACCGGAGATCCGACGGTGCGGCTTTGCGCTTGCTTCGTGCATGGAATCGTCGAGCACGTGCGCGGGCGACCGCGAATCGCGCGCGACTGGCTCGAGAAGGCTCTCGCCAGCGCCGAGGGCATCGACAAGAGCGCGCCACCGGCGCTCCGCGCCGCCGACCCGAGCGTTGTCATCCTCGGCCTGCTTGCGCTCCAGTTGCAGCACCTCGGCTTCGTGGACCAGGCACGCGCGCGGATGCGCGAGGCGCACGCGCGAGCGCGTGCTCTTCGCGCGCCGGGCCCGCAAGCCGCTGCGCTGTGGTTCGACGCATTTATCGAGGTGCGCATGGGCAACGCCGAACGCGTCGCCGATCTTGCCGCACAGCTGCTGGCGCTGATCGAGGAATACGCGTTCTTGCCGCACGGCAGAGCCGCGCACCACTGGTTCTATGGCTGGGCGCAGGCGCGGCTTGGGGACCCGCCTGCCGGCTATCGCCTCATCCACGAGGGCCACGAGAAGGCCGCCCCCTTCAACCTGCGCGCGCTAGTGAGCGAAGCGCGCGCCTATGGCGCCGAGGTGCTCGTGCGCTCGGGCGATTGGTCAGCCGCCCGGCGCGAGCTGGACGAAGCGATGCAGTGTGCCGACGCCATCGGCGAGCGGCAGTATCGGACGCAGTTGCTGCTCCTCGATGCCGAGATCGCCGCCGGGCTGGGCGAGCCGGAGCGGGCGCGTGAGTCGGTGCGGCAGGCCGTCGCTGAAGCGCGCGCGCAGCAGGCGCCCTGGCTCGTGCTCCTGGCGCTATCGGCGCAATGCGAGCGAGCGGATGCGGGCGCCGAGGACCTCGGAGCGCTTGCGCAGGTCGTCGATCAGCTCACCGAGGGGCTCGACACGCCGCAGGTCGCGCGAGCGCGGGCGGCCTTGGTGAAGCAAAAGTCCGGCCGAATCAAAAGGAAGGCCGGGTGAAGGTCCTCCCGAAGCGCGATCCTCAACAAGAGCGGCAGAGCCGCGCCAGGCAAGGAAGAAAGAGCCTCGCCACGCCGAGGTCGTCTTAAAGAGGGAGAGGAGTGCGACCTTGGGTTTGTAGTGGCGAGGCTCCGAACCGAAACCGGCCGCCAGCGCGAAAGCGTGGCGCAGCGGCTATGCGCACGGCGGGTTCTACCGCGATTTTGAGATCGCTCCGCGCTGGATTATGACGCCGCACGCGTCAGTTGGCGTGTACAGCCATGGGAACAAGAACGAGCCTGGCGGCGTCGCAAAATTCCAGACCGGCGTCGACCTTCTGCGCAATCTCGGCAACGGCTGGCGCCTGGGCGTCACGCTGCGCCATCTTGCCAGGGCGGCACGGGCCACTACAACCCCCGCATCGAGACACTCGCGCTGATCGTTGCCGTGCTGCTGCTGACCGCCGCATCGCTCATGCTGAGCGCTGTTATCGGGCTCAAACCGCGAGCCGCCGACGGTTCGCTGACCTCGCAAGCCGAACCGAAGCGCGACGGTTTGCTGACGACTCTGTGCATCGCGGCGGCTAACGTGCTAGCAACAAACAGTTTGTGCCCGAGCTCCCTATGAGAAGCATCCTCGTCATGACCGCCATGGCGCTTGCGCTCGCCGGCAGCCTTGCTCACGCTCAGTCGAGCGAGCCGGCGCGCATCGTCTTGGGAGCCGGCGTGACCGGGTTTGCGCGCCACAACGAACAGGTGACTGAAACCACGGAGTTCGTGGACGTCGAGTACCGCGGCAGCGCTGACCTCTGGCGCGGGGTCAAGCCGCTCGCGGGTCTGGGGATGACTACTCGTAGCGTGGCATACGCGCGTACCGGCCTTTACCGCGACTTCACCTTGAACCCTCACTGGATATTGACGCCGCATTTTTCCGTTGGCGCCGCCGCTCGGCGCGAGGGCACCGATCTCGGCAACACGATCGAATTCCTGACCGGCCTGGACCTGTTTTACCGCTTGCAGAACGGCTGGCGCGTCGGAGCCACGCTGAGCCACGTTTCCAATGGCGGCCTTGCGGAGAACAACCCAGGCGTGGAAAACCTCGGCATCCTGCTCGCCCTGCCGCTGCGCTGAGGCGCGCGTTCATGCGCTAGTTCGACATCGTCGGCTCGAAACGCGGTGGAGACCATCGCTGCCGCTCTGCCGTTGCCGGCGTGTTGCCATGTCTCTGCCGTTCTCGCTAGCAGGATTGTGCGCGCCGGCGGAACCGTGTTCTTGTGGAACCTTTCCAAACCGCTTAGCGCGCCGCGGCCGCTCGGCCGCGGAATTTCACCTGCATGTCGCGCCGAGACATCAGCAGCTATGTCGGCGTGAAGCTAGAGACGGTGAGCCGGACGACCGCCTGGTAGAACGCACAACGCGCGGCGACCAGCGTGCAGACCGGGTCGAACGCGGCGGCTGCGGCGGCAATCCGCGCAGGTCTTCGACTGCATCAGTGCACCGTGCGCGCAAAGGTGCGGCCACGCATGAGTTGCACCGCGTCCGGGCGCTCCTCGGCGAGCTCGACCAGCGAGCGCATCACTTCGTCGTACAGATCACCCCCGGCGCTGTAGCCGGGCCAGGTGAAGATCGTCACCTCGCCCACCTGCAAATCCGGCTGCAGGCAGAAGCCGCATAGCATCGGCAGGCGCTGGAACAGTTCATCGAGATGCCGCGCAACGATCGTCTCCGTGTGCTGGCGACGCGCTTCGTTCAGGCGTTGCTCGGACGCTTTCATGACAGGCACTCCGCGTTGGAAACCGTTGAAGGAAGCCGCTCGTGCTCGAGCGTCGCGGCGACCGCGCGAATCAGGCCGGCGAGCGCGGCGTCGGCGCGGCAGAGCGCCGTCAGCGCCGTGAGCGCTGGATGGCCGGCAGCGCCGGCGGCGCTTCGCTCGAGGACCGGCGCGCTTTGCGAGCTGGCGCCGAGCGCCGCGGCGATGAAGCGATAGCCCCGCCGCGATACCGTCTCGATGTAGCGCGGCTGCTTCGGGTCGTCGCCGAGCGCCGCGCGCAGCTCGCTGATCGCCGACTTCAGCACCGACTCGGTGACGAAGCGGTGGCCCCAGACGGCGTCGAGCAGCGCATTCTTCGTCACGAGCATTTGCGGCGTGCGCGCGAGCGCGCACAACACGGCGAACGGCTTGGGCGGCAGCGCGATCGGGTCGCCGGCGCAGGTGAGCCGCGCTTGGGCTTCATCGAGCTCGAAGCGTTCGAAGCGCAGGCGCAGGCACGGTGTGTACGCAGTCATGATGCCAACTCCGATATAGAAAGACCGCGCCACGTCCGGTGCTTTCTCAGGGAGGAGGAGAGAAGGGGGTGAAAGTCCCGGGACTGCCGTGGCGCGGTCGTAAAGCTCATGCGCTCAAGGTAGGCGCATGCCGGCGGCCGCGCCATTGTCGCGGGGTACGGCCCTGTTCGCTGCAGGGATGACGCGACTCGCGCGGCGGTTAGCCGGCTAAGACTTTGGTATCGGTCCTGCGCCGCCGCGGGTGGCGAGCGCCTCGCGCACGCATTCGAGCAGCTGCTCCGGCGCGAACGGCTTGGTCAGACAGCACTGGATGCCGGACTTGCGCGCGCGCGCCTGCACCACCTCTTCCGCGTACGCCGTGATGAGCACGGTGGGGATCGGGTCGCCCGCAGCGATGAGCGCCTCGCACAACTCGAGCCCGCTCATGCCCGGCATTTTCATGTCGGTGACGAGGCAGGCGGTGCCGGCACGAGCGGACGAGCCGAGGAAGCTCTCGGCGTCGCCGAACGTGGCGGTGGCATAGCCGGCGGCCCGCAGGAAGCTGCGGGTCGCGCCGCGAATCGACGCGTCGTCGTCGACGATGGCGACGAGCCGAGTTGGAGGCATGGGCGAGCTTATCCTGCCATCTGGCGCGCGCCCATTCCTCCCGGGCATGGCGGCGCTATACCTTGGTATAGCTCAGGGGGCGCGCGGTACGCCGAGCTGGTCAGCGATACGCACCAGGTCGACGATGGATTTGGCTGCCATCTTGCGCATCAACTGCCCGCGGTGCACCTTCACGGTGACCACGCTCAGGCCGAGCTCCGCCGCGATCTGCTTGTTCAGCCGGCCGGCGACGACCAGCCGGAAGACTTCGCGCTCGCGCTCGGTGAGCGCCCGGTAACGCGCCTGCATTTCGGCAAGCTCGCCCGCCGCGCGGCGCGCTTGCCGGTTGCGCTCGATCGCTGCATGGATCGCGTCGAGCAGCACCTGATCGTCGAAGGGCTTGCTGAGAAACTCCACCGCGCCCGCCTTCATCGCGCGTACCGTCATCGGCACGTCGCCGTGGCCGGTGATGAAAATGATCGGCAGCGTGATGTCCTGTTTCGCGAGCAGGTCCTGGAAAGCGAGTCCGCTCATTCCCGGCAGCCGCACATCGAGGACCAGGCAGCCCGGCGCCTGCGGACGCTTCGCCTCCATGAATTCCTGCGGCGAGGCGAACACGCGTGCCTCGAGGCCGACGGACCTGAGCAGCGTGGCGAGCGAGCGGCGCATCGACTCGTCGTCGTCGACCACGAAAACCACGGCCGGCTCTTGGCTCATGTGCTTGATTCGCCCTCGGCGGCGAACGGCAGCGTGAAGCGGAACACAGCGCCGTGCGGCTCGTTCGGGTTCGCCCACAGCCGCCCGCCGTGCGCCTCGACAATCGAGCGGCTGATCGAGAGCCCCATGCCGAGCCCCTGAGGCTTCGTCGTGTAGAACGCCTCGAACACGCGCTCCGCGGCCTGCGGGTCCAGGCCGGGGCCGCAATCGCGCACCTCCACCATGGCGCTGTCGCCGTCGGCTCTGCGCGAAACGATGGTGAGCTCGCGCGGCCGGTCGTGGACGCTCGCCATCGCCTCGATCGCATTGACGATGAGATTGAGCAGCACCTGCTGCAGCTGCACGCGGTCGCCAGCGACCGGCGGCAGCGTGCGATCGAGTTGCGTGTGCAGGACGACCTCCTGGCTCTTCAACTCATGATCTGCCAAGGCCACCACGTCGCCGATCTTGCGATTGAGATCGAGCGGCTCCAGGCGCGGCATCTGGCGCTTCGTGAGCGCGCGGATGCGCGCGATGACTTCGCCCGCCCGCTTGCCGTCGGCCACGATGTGGTGGAGCGCCGCGCGCGCTTCCGCCATGTCGGGCGGCCGCGCGGCGAGCCAGCGCGTGCACGCGGCAGCGTTGGTGACCATCGCGCCGATCGGCTGGTTCACCTCGTGCGCGATCGAGGCCGTGAGCTCGCCGAGCGTGGTGAGCCGCGAGACGCGCGCGAGCTCGGTGCGCGCTATCTGCAGCGCCGCGTCCTTGCCTTTGAGCGTCTCTTCCGCCAGCTTGCGCTCGCTGATATCGCGCGCGAACGACAGATGGAAGCGCCGATCGCCTTGCCGGAACGCGCGCGCCCGCACCTCGACCGGGAACACGATGCCGTCCTTGCGCCGGTGCAGCGTCTCGAACGAGACCGTCTCGCCGGCGGCGACGCGCTCGACCAGCCGGGCGATGGCCTGCTCGCTCAGGCCAGCGTCAAAACCGCGCGGATGCATCCCGATCAGCTGCTCGCGGGTGTAACCCAGGCTCTCGCACGCCTGGCGGTTGGCGTCGACGATGATCAGACGCTCGTCGTGCATGAAAAACGCGTCGGTCGCGTGGTCGACGAAGGTGCGAAAGCGCGCCTCGGCCGCGCGCAACTCTTCCTCGGCCTGGCGCCGGTCCGTGACGTCGATCATGAACCCGATCATGCGCTCGGGCCGCTGCTCGGCGTCGAAGAACATGCGGCCCTTCGCCTGCAGCCAGCGCACGGCGCCGTGCCTGAGAACGACGCGGTATTCAGCCGATACGTCGCCCGTCGCGTGCGCGCGCTCGATCGCCTGCTTCACCGAGGGCCAGTCCTCGGGATGGATGAGCTTCCTCCAGCCCTGGTAGGTTCGATCGAAGGTTCCGGGCTCGAGACCATACATCGCCTCGAGCTCGGGCGACCAGCGGTTCTCGGTCTCGCGTGCGCCGATGTGCCAGTCGAACGCCACCGCGTGCGCCGCCTTCTGCGCGAGATCGAGCATGTCCTGCCGCGCACGTAGCTGCTCCTCCGCGCGCCGCAGCTCGGTGATGTCCTGCAGGACGCCGAACTGGCGCACGGGACTGCCGGACTCGTCGCGCGTGACGTCGCCCTGGCTGTGCACCACGCGCACGATGCCGTCGGGCCGCACCACCCGGTATTCGACGTCGTAGCGCGCTTCGCCGCGCAGGGCCTTGTCGCTCGCCTCGGCGACCTTTTGCCGGTCGTCGGAATGGATCAGGCTCAGCCAGCGGCCGTGCCATTGCGCGAGATCGCGCGGCTGCACGCCGAAGATGCGGGCGGCTTCATCGGAGAGCGAAGCCTGGCCCGCCACGTAGTCTCGCTCCCACCAGCCGACGTGAGCGAGGCGCTGCGCGGCCTCGAGCCGCGCCTCGCTGCGGCGCAGACTTCGATAGGCGCTGAGGCTCCCGAGCGCATCCGTGAGCCGATGCCCGATCTCCTCGAAAAGCCGCTGCTCCTCCTTCGTCCAGGTGCGCGGGTGCGCGCATTGATGCAGACCAAAGAGGTACGGCTGGTCGCCCTTGGGCTGCAGCGCCATCAGGATCTCTGAGCGCACGCCGAAATGCTCGCCGAGGCCGGGCTTCACCTCGCGCTCGTGCCCCGGCCCGGCCGGCAGGGAGCCGCCCGAGCCGAGTGCGGCACGTGCCACTTCCGCCGACTCCGGCACCATCGGCAGATCGCGGCCGCGCGCGGCGGCGCCCGGGAATTGCGGACTCGTGCGCTCCATGACGACGCGCCACGAGGGCGCCGCAGGGTCGCACGGATAGAGCAGCCACGCGCGGTCGCTCTCAAAGATCCCGAGCGTGACGTCGAGCACGTCGCTCATCATCTTGTCGACGTTGTTGGTTCCCTGTATGGCGCGGTTGACGCGATCCAGAGACTCGAGGAAGCGCACGTGCGCCTGGCGCTCGGCTTCCGCGAGCTTCTGGCCGGTGATGTGGCGTCCGACGCCGCGGTAGCCGCGGAACTCGCCGAACTCATCGAATACCGGCGTGCCGGACACGGAGACGTAGCGCTTGCCGCCATCGGCCGTCGGGCGCGCGAGCTCGAAGTCGCGGAACGGCAAATGCGCGTCCATAGTCTCGCGGTGCTTGCGCCAAGCCTCCTCCCCGGGCTCGAGGTAAGGAATTTCCCAGCGCGTCTTGCCGAGCTCCGAGCCCGGCGAGGGCGCGTCGCCAATGCGCTCCGAGAACTCCTGGCGCGTAAAGCGGTGCTGCTTATCGCTTTCCCAGTACACGTCGAAGGAGAACTGCACGAGCGTACGGAAGCGCTCTTCGCTTGCCCGGGCCGCGTGCTCGATGCGTCGCCGGCCGGCGCTGAATTCGGTGAGGAGAAGACAAAGCGCGATGAATATGGCGAATGGCCACTCGTGGATCGGCGCGATCTTCCAGGTATGCACCGGAGGGACGAACCAGTAGAAGGTCCCCATTGCGCAGACCAACGTCGCGACCAGGCCGGGCCCGCGGCCGCCATACCAGGCGGCGAGCACCACCGCGGCAAGCGGAATCTGGTAGATGCCGGTGCCTTCCGGAAACGGGAGAATGGCGCGTAGCGCGAGCGCGAGCGCCGACAACGCCACGGCAATTCCATAGCGCTTGAGCGCGTTCAGAAGTCTGCCGTCCATCAGACCCCTCTTCCGATGCGGCGCGAGTGGCGCAAAGAATACTCCGCGCCCCGCCCTGACGGGAGCGCCGTCGTATATTAGGCGAGGTGGGGGCAATGAGCCGTTCACGGCGCGACGTACTGAGGGCAGGTGCAACGCTCGCGGTCGGTGCGAGTATTCCCGGCGCGCGGCTGCTCGCCCAGCGGCGACCCGTGAAGCTCGGCATGGGGATCGCGCAGACCGGGCCGCTCGCGGCGACCGGCAAGGCGGCGCTCCTCGCGCTGCGCATGTGGGTCGAGGACGTGAACGCGCGCGGCGGGCTCATCGGCCGGCCGGTCGAGCTCCTCGCCTACGACGACCAGGGCAGCCCCGCCAATACGCCCGCCATCTACGCGAAGCTGCTCGACGTGGATCGGGTCGATCTCCTGATCGCACCGTACGGCACGGCGGCCACGGCGCCGCTCATGGGGACGGTGAAGTCGCGCCGGCGGCTCTTGATGGGCAACTTCTCCTTCCAGGTGAACCAAGTGATGAAGCACGACCTGTGGTTCAACAATGCGCCCTGGAACGATGCGCAGAGCTGGTCGGAGGGTTTCTTCCGCGTCGGAGCCTCGCAGGGCGCGGCGAGCATCGCGATCCTCGCCGCCGACAACGACTTCGCGCAAAGCCTCGCCACCGGGGCACGCGAGCTCGCGAAGGAGTTCGCGCTGAAGCCGGTGTACGACCAGAGCTATCCCCCGGGCACCAGCGACTTTTCCGTCATCATGCGCGCGATCCGGGCCGCGCGGCCTGAGATCGTTTTCGTGATGTCCTACCCGGCGGAATCTGTGCAGATCGTGCGCGCCATCGGCGAGATCGGCGCCGGGCCATCGGTGAAGGTCTTCGGCGGCGGCATGGTCGGCCTGCAGTACACGTCGGTCATGGAGGCGCTCGGCCCGGCGCTGAACGGCATCGTCAACTACAACACCTATGTGCCGGGCATGCGGTATGCGGGCATCGATGAGTTTCTCTCGCGCTATTCGACGCGCGCGGTCGAAGCCAAGGTCGACCCCTTGGGCTTCTATATGCCGCCGTTCGAGTACGCGATCGGACAGATGCTCGAGCAGGCGATCGGCGCGACGCGCAGCCTGGAGGATAGCGCCATCGCCGATTACCTGCGGGCAAATGAAATGCAGACCATCGTCGGCCCGATCCGCTTCGGGCCCGACGGGGAATGGGCGCAGCCCCGCGTCGTCACGACGCAGTTCCAGGGCGTGAAGGAACGCAACCTCGAGCAGTTCAGAAAACCGGGCCTGCAGGCGATCCTCTTCCCGCAAGCGCTCGCAAACGGGCGCCTCAGGGCGCCTTTCGAACTGGCGCGTGCGTAGGTCGTAGGCGGCCCTTTTTTCTCGAGCGTGAATTTTTCCGCGCTCGCTCCATACCCTTATGTATAGCTGAAGGCCGAGCTCAGATCAGGGCTTGAGCGCCTGCAGGTCGTTACGCAGTTTGCCGAGCGTCGCATCGAACGGCGCTTGCGCATGGCGACCCGGCGCAGGCGCACCGTGGCGATGCCGGCCGCGAGCAGGAAGAAGAGCGCCGTTCCGAACGTCACCGGCAGGCGCTTTGAAATTCGTGCTGATAGTCATCTGGTTCGGCCGCCCGCAGCACCCTTACGCGGAGTTCTCTAACGTCGCCGCGCGCCAGCCGCGGCTTGGCGCTGCAGGAGTTCGACGACGAGGAAGCCTGCGACGCGCAGGCGAAGCGGCTAGCGAGTCCGTACATCGACGCCAAATGTGCGCGGAAGAGCTCGTAGCCCGTTCAGACTGAATGCCGACCGTTCGATGACGACTTCGCAGACGCCGACCGATAACGTATGCGCATGAGTCTGCCGCAAACCGTCGGCGTCATCGCTCTCGCGCAGCGTCGACATTTCCGAGCGAATCACGCGCGTGCTGCAGCGGCGCCTGCCGGTGTTGCGTTTCAGGCATGAGACGCTCGTCGATGGGCGCGCGTTCGAGCGCCCGGTCAACCACGCGCTCGTGCGCATCGTCCCGCCCGAGGGCGTGACGCCTATTTGAAGGACGACTTCTTTATGTATCAATCAATTTCCTTGTATGCAGTTGTTGGGTGGTTCGGTCTATTGGCTGTCTGCATTGCCCTCAACGAACTGTGTCGGCTAAGCAAACGGTTCTCGCTTCTCATGTTCCTGGTCCTGCCCGCCATCCTGACCTTCACCGTGTGGCCGCACACCGCCGGCCCCGACTCCGGTTCGACCATGAACACCTGGTTCTACTGGGTGAAGACGTATTCGGTGCTCGCCGGTTGCCTCGGCTTCATGGCCATCCGCTTCGTGCCGGCCCTGGCGAGAAACAAGTGGGCCCTTGGCTTTCCGGCCTTGATCCTCGCGGTGAACATCTGGGAAGCGGTCGTGCGCGATTTCGAGGTCTACACCATGCACCTCAACGGCCAGTTCATAGAGGGCATGGCCACGCTGAGCGGCCCCTGGAACATCATGAACGGCATCGCCGGGATCCTGAACATCGTCACCATCTCCGGCTGGCTCGGCATCTTCATCACCAAGGACAAGAAGCACGACATGGTCTGGCCGGACATGCTCTGGTTCTGGGTGCTCGCCTACGACGTGTGGAACTTCGCCTACGGCTACAACTGCGTCGGTGACCAGTCGTTCTACTCTGGACTCTGCATGCTCGCCGCCTGCACCATCCCGGCCTTGACCTGGCGCAAGGGCGCTTATCTGCAGCACCGCGCCCAGACTCTGGCCTACTGGATGATGCTCTGTATGAGCTTCTCGTACGTGTTGGACAACTCCGTATTCGCCGTGAAGGCCTCGCTAAACCCCACCGCCCTGTTCCTCGTCAGCTTCCTGGCGCTCGTCGTGAACATCGCGGTCTTCGTTTACCACTTCGCCAAGGTAATCAAGTACAAGCGCAAGATCGCCGTGGGCGTCCATTCGGACCTCGGCGAGTACAAGGAGCTTGCCGCCGAGCGCGACCGGTCGCTCCCGACTGCCCCGGTGCCGGGCGCGAGCCTGAGGGCCACATGACTCGCGCACTTCAGCTAGGCAAGCGATGAACGTCGGCGACAACGCGCCGCCCGGCCGCGCTCCTCTGCTCAGACCTCGAATCGACGGCCCGGCAGAGGGCGAGCTGCTTCTCTTCGTCCAGGGTTGGCCGGACGATCACACGCTCTGGGACGACCTCGTCGCTGCCCTTCGCGATCGCTATCGATGCGTCCGGGTCGATCTGCCCAACTACGCGCGCGCCGAGCACCGGCGCTGGGGATACTCGCACGAGGAGATCGTGGAGGGCCTGGCGCACTGCGTTCGCGCCGTTTCGGGCGGCAAGCCGGTCACGCTGATCGGCCACGACTGGGGCGCCTATTGGACCTACGCGCTGCACCGCCGTCATCCGGAGCTGGTGTCGCGCGTGGTCGGACTCGACGTCGCCCCCGACATGAAGCCGACGATTCGCGAGATTCTGTTCATCGTCGCGTACCAGTGGTGGCTGCTCGCAGCGTTCGTCCTCGGCGGCCGGATCGGTGCCTGGATGACGCGGCGGATGGCCGCCACGGCGCAATCCCCGAGGCAAGGCGACGCGCTCGACTCGAGCATCAACTATCCCTATTTCTATTACTGGCGCGACGTCGTCACGGGTCGCGCCCGCAGGATCTTCGCCGGCTACTCGCCAAAGGTTCCGGTGTTGTACGTCTACGGCGAGAACAAGCCCACACGGTTTCACTCGGATGACTGGCTCGACCTGATCAGAAGCCGCCCCGGCAACCAGGTCATGGCACTCGAAGGCACCGGCCATTGGGTAACGCGCGATTCGAGGCTGGCCGGGCTGGTGCACGACTGGCTCGACGGCACGCGAGCTCACGGTGGGCCGCAACTGACATGAGGCAAGCGATGAACATCGGCGAGAAGCTCTCCCGCAGCGTAGACATCTCCGAGCGAATCACGCGCGTGCTGCAGCACCGGCTGCAGATCGCAAATGAGCGCTTCCGCGAGCGGGTGCGGAAGGCAACGCAGGACATTCAACCGGCGACCGCCGCGTGGACGGGTCGCCCGCAGTACGCGATCGATTGCACGCAGCGCGCGGCGATCTTCTGGGACACCCTGGGCCAACGCGGGAACAACTACCTCGAGCACGTCCAGCAAGCCAGCCGCCGGTGCTGCGCTTCAAATACGAGATGGTGACAGAGCGAAAGGAGTGGCGCTAAGTGGTTAATCTTTCGGGGACTCGCTAGGGCCAGCCAGCCACTTACCCCGCTTCATCCCCACTCTGAGCAAATCATCCCTACAGCAAAATTTCAGCACAGTCGCAGGATTAGGGAGTGAGCTCAGGTCCGCTAGAACCGGCGCGGCAGCGGTGTTTCCGACCGAATGGCGACGGTTCCCTTACGACTGCGGGGGCGCGCGGCGTTACCGTGCAGTCCATGACGGCTGCGCAAACGATTGCGATGCAGGACGAACGCTACGCGGACGTGGCGCTCGGCGTCGAATGCGCCTGGCCGGCCGCGCGCATCGACTTACAACTCCGCGACAACAGTTCAGAGCCCTCCGCTTCTCCTCCCTCCCTGAAGGGCTCGGATGTCGGGGAGCTTTTTCCAACCTATCCAGGTCGGGTAGCCGTCTCGCGGCCCCCGATCAGTTGATCGACCTTTTCCGGCGCCACGCGAACCGTCCGATCGAACCGCTGGCGATGCCGCGCGGTCCGGCTTCGGTCCGATTTGCCGGCACCAAATCGCCACCGAATTTCCACGGTTTGCAGACCCTTTCGTCGAGGAAGTTCTCTACGCTGTGCGTCATGCTCTCCCGCAAAGTGGCGCTGGTCACCGGCTCGACGAGCGGCATCGGGCTCGGCATTGCGCACGCCCTGGCCGCCGCCGGGACGCACGTGATGCTGAACGGCTTCGGCGAGCAGGCGCTGATCGACAAGCTCGTCGGCGAGCTGAGGACGAAATACAACGTGAAGGCGGACTACAGCGCGGCCGATATGTCGAAGCCGGCGGAAATCGCGGCCATGGTGATGCAGGCCGTGCGCGAGCTGGGCAGCGTCGACATCCTTGTGAACAACGCCGGCATCCAGCACGTCGCGCCGGTCGACGACTTTCCGGTCGAGAAGTGGGACGCGGTGATCGCGATCAACCTCACGGCCGCCTTCCACGCCATCCGCGCCGCGCTGCCGCACATGAAGGCCCGCAAGTGGGGACGCATCATCAACATTGCATCCACCCACGGCCTGGTCGCCTCGGCGCAGAAGGCGGCTTACGTCGCCGCGAAGCACGGCCTTCTCGGTCTGACAAAAGTCGTGGCGCTCGAGACGGCGACCACGAACATCACGTGCAACGCGATCTGTCCCGGCTGGGTGCTCACTCCGCTCGTGCAGCAGCAGATCGACGAGCGCGCGGCGCGCGAAAGAATCACGCCCGATGCGGCAAAGATGAAGCTCCTCGGCGAGAAGCAGCCCTCGCTCGAGTTCGCGACGCCGGAGCAAATCGGCGCGGCGGCGCTATTCCTTTGCTCGCCGGCCGCGGCGCAGATCCGCGGCATTGCGCTGCCGGTCGACGGAGGATGGACCGCCCAATGAAAACCATCTTGCTGAAAGACGCCGTGGCGATGATTCCCGACGGCGCGAGCGTGATGATCGGGGGATTCATGGGCGTCGGCACGCCGGAGCGCGTAGTGGACGAGCTCGTGCGCCAGGGCAAGCGCGACCTCACGGTAATCGCAAACGACAACGCACTACCGGGCGTCGGCATCGGAAAACTGATCAGTGCCGGCGCAGTGAAGAAGACCATCGCGAGCCACATCGGCCTCAATCCCGAAACGCAGAAGAAGATGCTCGCGCGCGAGCTCGACGTCGAGCTCGTGCCGCAGGGCACGCTCATCGAGCGCATCCGCGCCGGCGGCTTCGGCCTCGGCGGCGTACTCACGCCTACCGGCGTCGGCACTGTGGTGGAGAAAGGCAAACAGCGCATCGAGGTGGCCGGCAAGCCCTATCTGCTGGAGACCGCCCTGCGCGCCGACTTCGCCCTGGTGGATGCGTTCCTCGCCGACTACATCGGCAACCTCTACTACGCGCTCACCGCGCGCAACTTCAACCCGGTGATCGCGATGGCGGCGGACACGGTCATCGTGGAAGCCGACAACATTGTGCCGGTGGGCGTGATCGCGCCCGACCAGGTGATGACTCCGGCGCCGGTCGTCGACTACATCGTCTCGCACGCCTAAGCCATGGACGCCCAAACCATCATTGCCAGGCGAATCGCGCAAGAGCTGCGCGACGACATGCTCGTCAACCTCGGGATTGGCATCCCGACCCTCGTCGCGAACTACGTGCCGGCCGGCATGCACGTTTACTTCCAGTCGGAAAACGGCCTCATTGGAACCGCCGGCGCGGTCGATGGCATGCACCATCCGCTGCTCACCGACGCGGGCGGACGGCCGGTGAGCGCACTGCCCGGCGCCTGCACCTTCGACAGCGCCATGTCGTTTGGTCTCATCCGCGGCGGGCACGTCGACATGACAGTGCTCGGCGGGCTGCAGGTCGATGCAGCGGGCCAGCTCGCCAACTGGATGGTGCCGGGAAAGATGGTGCCCGGGATGGGCGGCGCTATGGACCTCGTGACTGGCGCGAAGCGCGTGATCATCGCCATGCAGCACACGGCGAAAGGTCAGCCCAAGATCGTCAAGCGCTGCTCGCTGCCGCTTACCTCCGTGCGACCGGTGGACCTCGTCGTGACCGAGCTCGCCGTGGTCGCCTTCCCCGGCGGGCGCGCGACCCTGCTCGAAACGGCCCCGGGTGTGACGGTGGGACAGGTCCGCGAGGCGACGGAGGCGGAGCTCGCAGTTTCCGACCAAGTCCGCGCGATGGTGCTCTAGTCCGCCCGCGCCTGCGCACGCTCCGCACGTTCGCGTAGGCGACCTGGTCGGCATTGACGCCAATGCCGACCGATTTGTGACAATTCGGTAACGACTTCCGGGAACGCAGCTCTTAGGCTCGGAAGCATGCAGAACTCCGTGCAAGGCGACGCTGCGAAGGCAAGCGCTTCAACCCCGGCTGGGAGAAAGGTGGCGCTGCCCGGGCAGTTTCACATCCTGCTTGTGGGCGCGGACGGGGGAAGCGGCGAAGACTTGTATCGATACCTGACCGAAACCAACTTCCGGGTGAGCACGGTGGCCGGCCGGGCCGAGATGCAGGCGATTCTCGGCAGGGATGTTGTCGATCTCGTGCTACTACAACAGGCGTACGGAAGCGGGAACGCGATCGAGCTCCTGCGCGAGCTGTTCGCAACGTATGACGTGCCGGTCGTCATGCTGAGCGAACGAAGCGAGGAAGCCGATCGGGTCATGGCGCTCGAGCTGGGAGCGGACGACTATCTGACCAAGCCGTTCGGCCCGCGCGAGTTGCTCGCCCGCGTGCGCGCCGTCCTGCGCCGCTCCGGGCAGCCGCGGCTGCGACGCACCGATAATGCGCGCGCCTATCGCTTCGACGGCTGGCAGCTCAATCTTTATACGCGGGAGCTGAGGTCGCCGCAGAACCGGGTGGTAGCGCTCTCCAACGGGGAGTTCACCCTGCTCGCGGTGCTGCTCGCAGCGAACGAGCGCGTCCTCACCCGTGCACAGCTTCTTGAACTTTCGCAGCACGACGGCTCGGCGTTCGACCGCGCGGTCGATGTACAGATCTTCCGGCTGCGGCGCAAGCTCAAGGATGACGCCGACAATCCGCGCTACATACTCACAGTCCATGGCGTCGGCTATCGCATCGGCGTCCCGGTGCAAATCGTCTGGTGAACGACGCGCAGCGCGCTCGCGAATCGTTGGGAAAGGCCATCGCCGAAAGCGCGCGCCCAGGAGGCGCCGTGGCTCGAGCTCCTCGCGCTCTCTGCGAGCGCGTGGATGTAACGCGCGCGCACCGCGCGTCGCTCCGCGCGGTGCTCGACCGGCGCGAGCGCTGCTCAGCCGCTAGAGCTCACAGGCATTCGAGCGCCATCGCGGTCGCTTCGCCGCCGCCGATGCAGAGGCTCGCCACCCCGCGCTTCAAGCCGTACTTGCGCATTGCGCCGATCAGCGTCACCACGACGCGCGCGCCGGAGGCGCCGATCGGATGCCCGAGCGCGCACGCGCCGCCGTGCACGTTGACCTTGTCGTGCGGCAGGCCGTGCTCCTTCATTGCCGCCATGGTCACTACGGCGAACGCTTCGTTGATCTCGTAGAGGTCGACGTCTTTCGCGTTCCAGCCCGTGCGCTCGAAGAGCTTGCGCATCGCGCCGACCGGGGCGGTCGTGAACCACGCGGGCTCCTGCGAGTGGGTGGCATGACCGATGACGGTCGCGAGCGGCGTAAGTCCGCGCTTCTCGGCGCTCGAGCGGCGCATCATGACGAGCGCCGCGGCGCCATCGGAGATCGAGCTCGAGTTCGCCGCGGTCACAGTGCCGTCCTTGCGGAACGCGGGCTTGAGCGTTGGAATCTTCTCGAGATTGGCCTTGAACGGCTGCTCGTCCTGCTCGACGAACTTCTCTTCCTTGCCGACCTTGATCGCCATCGGCGTGATCTCCCAGGCGAACAGGCCCTGCCTGTTCGCCTTTTGCGCACGGTTGAGCGACGCGATGGCGAACTCGTCCTGCGCCGCGCGCGTGAACGCATATTTCTGCGCCGTGTCCTCGGCGAAGGTGCCCATCAGCCGCCCTTTGTCGTAGGCGTCCTCGAGTCCGTCGTAGAACATGTGGTCGAGCACTTGGCCGTGACCCATGCGCAGTCCGGCGCGCGCCTTCGGCAGCAGATAGGGCGCGTTGGTCATCGATTCCATGCCGCCGGCAACGATCACTTGAGTGCTGCCGGAGAGCAGGAGATCGTGGGCGAACATGGCCGCCTTCATGCCGGAGCCGCACATCTTGTTGATCGTGGTACAGCCGGTCGCGAGCGGCAGGCCGCTGCCGAGCGCGGCTTGGCGCGCGGGCGCCTGGCCCTGCCCGGCGGCGAGCACGCAGCCCATGATGACCTCGTCCACTTCTTCGTGCTTGACCTTTGCGCGCTCGACCGCGGCGCGGATGGCCGCCGCGCCGAGCTCGGCAGCGGCAAAGCCCTTGAGCTCACCCTGGAAGGCGCCCATCGGCGTGCGGGCGAGGCCGACGATGACGATCGGATCGGTATTCATGGCATCTCCTATTTGCGAAAGTCGATGACGATGCGCCCCTGGATGTCGCCGGCGCGCATGCGGGAAAAGATTTCGTTGATGCTCTCGAGGCGTTCGCTGGCAACCGTTGCCTTCACCTTGCCTTGGCCGGCAAAGTCGAGCGCCTCCTGCAAGTCGAGGCGCGTGCCGACGATGGAGCCGCGCACCGTGATGCCGTTCAGCACGGTGTTGAAGATCGAGAGCGGAAAATCGCCCGGCGGCAGGCCGACGAGCGATACCGTGCCGCCGCGGCCGACCATGCCCATCGCCTGCTCGAAGGCTTTTGGTGACACCGCGGTGACGAGCACGCCTTGCGCGCCGCCGACTTCCTTTTTCACGAAAGCGGTCGCGTCGGCCTTGCGTGCGTTGACGCAAAACGCAGCGCCAAGCCTCGTGGCAAGCTCGAGCTTCGCGTCGTCCACGTCGACGGCGATGACGTTGAGGCCCATCGCTCTCGCGTACTGCACCGCCATATGGCCGAGGCCGCCGATGCCGGAGACGACGACCCAGTCGCCCGGCCGCGTATCAGTGACCTTGAGCCCTTTGTATACGGTGACGCCAGCGCACAGGATCGGCGCGATCTCGACGAACGAAGCCTTCGCCGGCAGGTGGCCGACATAGTCGGGATCGGCAACCACGTATTCGGCGAAGCCGCCGTTCACCGAGTAACCTGTGTTCTGCTGCTGCTCGCACAGCGTCTCCCAGCCGCCCAGGCAATGGCGGCAATGGCCGCACGCCGTATAGAGCCAGGGGACGCCGACGCGGTCGCCTTCCTTGACGTGCGTGACGCCCACGCCGACGGCGGCGACATGACCGACGCCCTCGTGCCCGGGGATGAACGGCGGCTTGGGCTTCACCGGCCAGTCGCCGTCGGCCGCGTGCAGGTCGGTGTGGCAGACGCCGCTCGCCGCGATCTTCACCAGGATTTGCCCGGCGCCCGGCGTCGGAACGGGAAGCTCCTCGATCGCGAGCGGTTGCTTGAATGCTCGGACCACTGCTGCCTTCATCGTCTTGGTCATGATGCCTCCTGGCGGGCATGTGTCGTCCATCCGGGCTTGCTGCCTCGCATGCCAACGGGCAAGGCGAGGCCGACGCGGTGACGCGACATCGCGTCGCCGTACTTGAGATTGGCCAGCATGAGCGCCGCTGCATCCGCATAGGGCACGATCATCTGCGGAACGAGCGACGCGAAGATCGGCAGAAAGAGCGGCCCCGGCAGCGCGCGGGCGAAGCGCGGCACGTTGACCGGCAGGGCATCGAGCGAGATGCGCAGCCGGTTCACGCCGAGCGGCGGCTGCTCGACCATCGGGCCTGGACAGAGAAGACGCCAGTCGAGGTCGGCGCGACCGAGCCGCTCGAAATTCGCCGCGTGAGGCCAGAACGTGGACTTCAACCTGGGGAGATCCACGCCGCGGCGGCCGCTCGAGTCGATGTCGAGCAGCCCCGCGCCGGCGAGAAACCAGCAGACCGGCCGCGCTGCCGCGGGTATCGATTCCACGGCGGTGACGAGCCGGTCGACGAGACCGACGAAGCTCTCACCGTCGGCGACGTTGCCGGCGCAATTGATGAGCGCCTCCTGTGCGCGCATGAGGTGGAGCGGCGCGGCACCGTTGAGGTCGCCCGTATGGATGAACACCCGATCGTGCGCTTGCGGCGGCAGCTTGGACGGCGTGCGCACGAATACGGTGACTTGATGCCCGGCGGCGATAGCCTGGCGAAGCACATGGCGACCGAGCGATCCGGTCCCGCCGAGAATGAGCAGGCGGGCCATCACGACCTCCTCGGGCAATAGGTATGGTCGCCGTGCGCTGGCTCGCGCGGCGAGTCCGGCTTCGCCTTCTCATTGGCGGTTCTGGTGTCGCCAGCCATCCATCGCTGGTAGAACCAGACGTCGAGATCGGCGCAGCCGGTCAGTGCCGCCAAAGCGATGGCGAGAGCCGGCTTTGTCATTCGAACTACCTTAGGAAACTTGCGACGGCTCAGCCGCGCGGCAGGCGCCGCGGCTGCGTGAGCGCCGCCAGATGAGGGAGGAATTTGCATCACAAGCCCCACGGCGGGCTGTACGGATAGTCGTGGCGTGCATCACGCAGCCAGCTCGGGCGGGGGCTGCCGGCCTGGGAGCTCGTGCCGGCCGCAGGGTCTGCCTTGAGCTCGAGCTCGGCGCAAGCCGCGAGCGCGGCGACTGCGAGTGCGATGGCCAGCTTCTTCATGGTGGGCTGCGTTTCAGTGTGCCGGGGCCGGCACCGCGGCTGGACCAGGCGCGCTGCTCGAGCGCTTGACCCTGAACCATGCGGCGTACAGCGCCGGCAGGAAGAAGATCGTCAGGACCGTCGCGACCGTGAGGCCGCCCATGATGGCGATCGCCATCGGGCCCCAGAACACGCTGCGCGTCAGCGGAATCATCGCGAGCACTGTGGCCGCGGCGGTGAGCATCACGGGACGTGTCCGGTGCACCGCGGCTTCGAGCACCGCGTTCCAAGGATCGAGTCCCTGCTCCATCTCGGCCTGCACCTGATCGACCAGAATCACCGAGTTGCGCATGATCATGCCGGAGAGCGCGGTGACGCCGAGGATGGCAACGAAGCCGAGCGGCGCCTGGAAGACGAGAAGTGCGGCGACCACGCCGATCAGCCCGAGCGGCGCGGTGAGAAACACCATGAACATTTTCGAGAAGCTCTGAAGCTGCAGCATGAGGATGGTCAGGATGGTGACCAGCATCACCGGAAATACCGCTGCCAGCGCCTTGTTCGCCTTGTCGCTTTCCTCGACCGCGCCGCCGACGTCGATGCGATAGCCAAACGGCAGCTTCGCCTCGACGTCCTTGAGGAGCGGCCGGATCTCGTTGCTCACGGAGACGCCCTGCTCGCCGTCCTTCACATCGGCGCGCACGGTAATCGCCATGTCGCGGTTGCGGCGCCAGAGGACCGGCTCCTCGAGCTCGTAGCGCACGCGGGCGACCTGCGAGAGCGGCAGCACGGTTCCCTCGCGCGTATAGATATTGACGTCCTTCAGGGTCTCGAGATTGAGGCGCTCGGAGGGCACAGCGCGCGCCACGATGTCGACGAGATCCTCGTGCTCGCGCAACTGCGACAGCGCCGCGCCGTTCATCACGATTTGCGTCACGAGTGCCACGTCGGCCGGCGCGAGGCCGAGCGTGCGCGCCTTCTCCTGGTCGATGTCGGCTCGCAGGATGCGCACGGGGTCGTTCCAGTCGAACTGCACGTCGCGCACCTTCGGGCTCGAAGCAACGACCGCTTCCACCTCGCGCGCGATCTCGCGCACCTTCTGCGTGTCCGGGCCGACGACGCGGAACTGCACCGGGAAGCCGACCGGGGGGCCGAGCTCGAGGCGTGTGACGCGCACCCAGACGCCCGGGAACTCGCCGTTGACGCTCGCCATCAGGCGCGAGCGCAGGCGCTCGCGCTCCTTCAGCCCCTTGGTCATGACGATGAAGACCGCGTAGCCGGGGTTCGGCAATTCCGGATCGAGCGAGAGGTAAAAGCGCGGCTGCCCGGCGCCGGTGTACGCCGTGTAGAACTTGACGTCCTCGTCCTTGGCGAGCACACCTTCCATCTTCTTCACCTGCTCCGTGGTCGCGGCGAACGACGCGCCTTCCTTCAGCCGCAGCTCGACCACCAGCTCGGGCCGGTCGCTGTTCGGGAAGAACTGCTGCGGCACGTACTTCGCTCCGACGATGGCGATCGCGAGTGCGCCCACGGTCGCGCCGATCACCCACCAGCGCCGCGCGATGGCGAAGTCGATCCAGGCGCGCAGCTTCCGGTAGAACGGCGTGTGATACGGGTCGCCATGCGCGCCCTGGCCGTGCTTGGCGAAGTCGGGCAGCATGTTTACGGCGAGATAGGGCGTGATCAGCCCCGATACGAACCACGAGAACACCACCGCCGTGCCGACGATCCAGAAGATGCCGCCCGCGTACTCGCCGGTGGTCGACTGCGAGAAGCCGATCGGCATGAAGGCCGCCGTGGTGATGAGCGCGCCGGTGAGGCGCGGCATGGCGGTGGACTGGTAGGAGAAGGCGGCCGCCTTCACGCGGTCCCATCCCTCCTCCATCTTCACGACCATCATCTCCACTGCGATGATGCCGTCGTCGACCAGGAGACCGAGCGCGATGATGAGCGAACCGAGCGACACGCGCTCGAGGTTCCAGCCCATTGCGAGCATGACCAGTGCCACCACGCCGAGCACAATCGGCACGGACAGGCCGACCACGATGCCGGTGCGCCAGCCGAGGCTGAGTAGGCTGACGATGAGCACGATGGTGAGCGCTTCCAGGAGCGAGCGCTCGAATTCCCAGACCGATTCGCTCACCACGGTCGGCTGATCGGCGACGCGCTCGAGCTCGATACCGTAAGGAAGCTCGGACTGGATTTGCGGCACCACGGTGTCGAGCGCTCTTCCGAGCTCGACGATGTTGCCGTCCTCGGTCATGACGATACCGAGCATCAGGACCTGCTGGCCGTTGTGGCGCACCGTGTAGCTCGGCGGATCCTCGTAGCCGCGCGTGATGGTGGTGAAGTCGCCGAGCTTGATGACGCGCCCGCCGGCCGCGATCGGCACGTCGCGGATGTCGTCGAGGCTCTTGAACTGGCCGGTGACGCGCATGAGCACGCGGTCGGTGCCGGTGTCCACCTGGCCGGCGGCCAGCACGCTATTCTGATTGCGCAGGCTTTCGGCGATGAGGAGCGGCGTGATGCCGAGCGCGGCCAGCCGCTGGTGCGAGAACTCGACGTACACCTTCTTCGCCTGCTTGCCGTAGATGTCGACCTTCTTCACCATCGGCACTTTCAGCAGGCGGCGCTTGATGTCCTCGCTGAGGTCGGAGAGCTCCCACTGGCTGATGCCGTCGCCCTTCACGGCGTAGAGCACGCCGGTCACGTCGCCGAATTCGTCGTTGAACATGGGGCCGATGACGCCTTCGGGCAACTCGCTCTTGATGTCCGAAAACTTCTTGCGCGCCTGGTACCAGGCCTCGCGCTGGTCGGCGTGCGAGGTACCGCCCTTCACGCTGAGGATCATGCCGGCGTAGCCCTGTCGCGCATACGTCTTGACCTTGTCGAAGTGGTCGAGCTGCTCGAACTTCTTCTCCATCCGGTTGAGCACCTCGTCCTGCATCTGCTGCGCCGTCGCGCCGGGCCACACCACCATCACGGCCATCGACGGCACGGAGAAATTCGGGTCCTCGAGCTGGCCGAGCTTGCCGAAGCCGAGCACGCCGCCGATCATGATGGCGAGGATCAGGAAGAGCACGATGGCGCGGTGCCCAAGCGCCCACTCAGTGAGGTTGAACTTCATCGCGCGGCCTGCTTCTGTTCGGCCATCGGCACGCTCAAGGGCAGCGCGACCTTCAATCCCGGCGCCATCTTCTGTACGCCCGCGATGACCACCAGCTCACCGGGATTCGGTCCGGAGACGAGGGCCACGTCGTTGCGGTACTCGTGCACCACGACGTTCGACAGGTTGACCGTGGCCACCGACTCGGGTCCTTCGCGTCGCACGATCCAGACCGCCGGCTGGCCCTTGCTTTGGGTGATCGCGCTCGCCGGTATCGCTGCCGCCTGGGTTTCGCTCTTCACGGGACGTTCGACCATGAGCGTGGCACTCGCGCCCAGTGGCAGCATGCGCGGCTTGGCCGGCTTCAGGCGCGCGCGGAAGGTGCGGGTGGTCGAAGCCGCCTGGGGCGAGAGCTCGCGCAGCACAACGTCGAACGACTCGCCGGGCGCGCTCGTCAGCGCGGCCTTGTAGCGCGAGGCCTTGAAGACCGCGAGCTGGTCCTCCGGCACATTGACCACGATTTCCGGCTCGACCTCCTTCGCGATCGAGACGACCGGCTGTCCTTCGGCCACGACCTGGCCGACCTCGAACTTCACGCTGGTGATGACGCCGTCCTGCGAGGCGCGCAGTCTGGTGTAATCGAGACGATTGCGCGCAAGCTCGAGCTTGCGCGCGTCGGCCTCGGCATTGGCCTGGGTCGCCGCCGCGTTGCTCGTGGCACGCTCGTCGTCGGAGGCGCTCACCGAGCCGTCGGCCTTGAGGGCTTCCAGCCGCCGGCGGTCTGATTCGGCCTGGCGTGCCTGCGTCTGCGACGCGGTGAGCCCCTGCTCCGCCGCTTCTGCCGCGAGCTTGTAGTCGGTGTCGTCGAGGGTCGCGAGCACGTCGCCGCGCCGCACCTTCTGGCCGACGTCGACCCTGCGCGCCACGACCTTGCCGCCAACGCGGAAGCCCTGGTCGACCTCGTAGCGCGCCTGCACGGAGCCGAAGTAGCGGTTCGTTTCCTGGGAGGCGTCGTAGCGCACCTCGGCGACGCGCACCTGTCTGAGCGCCTCGGCGGGCGGCTTATGCTGCCCGCACGCAGAAAGCGCTGCGGCGACGCTTGCCGCGAGTACAAAGCCGGGGAGAGCGGTTTTCACGAGGGATTCCCGTTATCGATGGAGGAGTTGTGGGTCGGCTCGAAGACCTGCCAGCCGCCGCCGAGCGCCTTGTAGAGCTGCACGCTGTCGATGAGGAGCTGGGTGTTGCCGTCGTTCGCCGCGACGCGCGCGGCGAGCCGCGCGCGCTGCGCGTCGAGGAGCGGCAGCAGGTCCGTCTGTCCGCGCGAGTAGAGCGATTGCGCGCGGCCAAGCGCCGCTTCGGCGGAAGCCGAGGCGGTCTCAAGATCCTGCGTGCGTTGGCGTTCCTGGGCGAGTGCCGTCAGCGTGTTCTCGACGTCCTCGAGCGCGCGCACGATGGCGTTCTCGTAGCGAAGGACTGCTTCGGACTGGCCCGCGGCGGCGATGTCGTTGATCGCCCGCGTCCGGCCCGCGTTGAAGATCGGCATCGCGATCAGGCCTGCGACATTGCTGAAGCGCGCCGGGCCGATGTCGGTCCCGTTCACCTCGAACCTTTCGCGGCCGAAGGCGGCGCCGACAAAGAGCCGCGGAAACCACTCCGCCGCGGCCTGCTGCCGCCGCGCATTGGCGGCCTCGAGCTGCGCTTTGGCCGCCAGCAGATCCGGCCGGCGCTGCAGGAGCTCGGCCGGTTGGCCGGGGCGCGCGGTGGGAACCTTGATGGGCGACGCCGAGGGGACGATGAGCGCGGCGTTGAATGCCTGGTCGCCGATCAGCACCGCGATGTGGTGCCGTGACACCGCGGCGAGCGTCTCGAGCGGCGGGATCTGGGCGCGCGTCCGCGAAGCGTCCGCCTGCGCGCGCTCGACGTCGAACGGCGTTGCGAGACCGACGCGCTGCCGCGCGACGATCAGGCGCAGCGTTTCGTCCTGAGCGGCAGCGATCGCGCGCACGGTCTCGAGCTGGCGCAACGCGCCGACCAGGGTGAAGTAGTTCGTGGCGACGTCGGTCATCACCAGCAGACGCACGCCGCGCTGACCATGCTCCGCAGCGAGCGCCTCGGCAGCCGCGGCGGCGGCGCCGGCGCGCAGGCGCCCCGAGATGTCGACTTCCCAAGCGACGTTCGCGCTCGCGGTGAGGTTCTTGAGGTCCGCGGCCGGAGGGACTACCCGCTTGATGTCGTCACTGTACCCGGTGCGGTAATCGCCGGCTCCGGCGCTCACCCCAATGCTGGGCCAGAGAAATGAATGGCTGACGGTTTCGCCGGCGCGGGCGGCGCGCACGCGTTCCGCGGCGATCTTGACGTCGCGGTTCTCGCGCGCCGCGCGGCGGATGAGATCGGCGAGCACCGGGTCGCCATAGCTTTCCCACCATGCGACCTCGGGCTCCTCCTCAGGGGCGCCAGCGGCGGCGAACCGCGGCGGCACATCGAGCGCCGGCTTGGCGACTGGCGTGGCACAGCCTGCGAGAGCGACCGCGAGCGACGCGGCGCCGATCCAGGAAAGAGGATTGATCGTTGCCATGGAACAAGACTAGGGGAAGGCCGATCGGGAGTGGTCAGTGAACCGTCGGCGTTTCGTCGGGATTTGGTGGATGGAGCGCCTATAGCCGCAGCGCCGCGCGTTCCGGCACCGACTCGGTTTCGCATGCATCCAGCCAGCGCGCGGCCGCGCTACGGAGCGCCGTTTCCTCCTCGCTGTAGGCAGTCACGACGTGCGCGAGCCTGAATCCGGCGCGTTCCAGCGCAAGCGCGAGATGCCGGCACTCGGCCGGATACTTGTCGAAGCGCATGCGCGCGTACGCGAGGCCGAATAGGAGCGAGGGCCGCACCGCATCGATGCGGTCTTTCTCGTAGATCGCCGTTCGCTCGAGGACGCGCCAGCGGCCGTCGTCGCAACGCACGAAGCGGTCGAAGAAGCGCGCGTCGCCCGTTACGTCGACCTCGAAGTCGCCGATTTGCGTTCGCCAGCGGATCGCCACGTCCACCTCGCTCAGCGCGCGGTCGCGGCGCGCCTGCAC
>DASSLQ010000256.1:0-10312 GCA_035689325.1 Burkholderiales bacterium
CGATCTTCTTGCCGAGGTACTCGGGCGTGCGGCCGATCATCAGTCCGGCGACGAACACGGCGATCAGCACGAACATCACCATGCCGTAGAGCCCGGAGCCCACCCCGCCGTAGATCACCTCGCCGAGCTGCATGTTCCACAGCGGCACGAGGCCGCCGATCGGCGTGAACGAGTCGTGCATCGAGTTCACCGAGCCGTTGGAGGCGTCGGTCGTGACGTTCGCCCAGATGGCCGAATTCACGATTCCGAAGCGCACTTCCTTGCCTTCCATGTTGCCGCCCGAAGAGGCCGCGCTCGCCGTCGTGTCGGCGCCCGCCTTTGCGAACACCGGGTTGCCGCTCTGCTCCGCCCATACCGCGACCGCCATCAGGGCCACCATGACGATGCTCATCGCCCACAGGATCGCCCAGCCCTGGCGCACGTCACCGACCATGCGGCCGAAGGTGATGCAGAGGCCCGCGGAGATGAGCAGGATCGAGATCATCTCCAGGAAATTGGAGATCGGTGTCGGGTTCTCGTACGGGTGCGCCGAATTCACGTTGAAGAAGCCGCCGCCGTTCGTGCCAAGCTGCTTGATGGCGATCTGCGACGCGGCCGGGCCGAGCGGCAGCGTCTGCTCCTGCGTGCTCTTCTTTTCCATGACGGGCTTGCCGTCGGGCCCGTGCTTCGCCTCCTCGTATTCGATTTTCTCGACCGTGTGCGCGGTCGCGTACGGGCCGAAGGTCTGCACCACGCCCTGGCTCACGAGCGCGAGCGCGAGGACGAACGAAAGCGGCAGCAGCACGTAGATTGTGCAGCGCGTAAGGTCGACCCAGAAGTTACCGATGGTCTGCGCCGAGCGGCGCGCGAAGCCGCGGATCATGGCGATCAGCACCGCGATGCCGGTCGCCGCCGAGACGAAGTTCTGCACGGCGAGTGCGAGCATCTGCGTGAGATAGCTCATCGTCGACTCGCCGCCGTAGCCCTGCCAGTTGGTGTTGGTGGCGAAGCTCACCGCCGTGTTCCACGACGAGTCGGGCGACACCGCGCCGAGCGTGGCCGGGTTGAGCGGCAGCAGGTGTTGGAGGCGCTGCAGTGCGTAGACCGCGACAAGGCCGACGAAGTTGAAAAGCAGGCACGCGACCGCGTATTGCGTCCAGCGCATCTCCTGCTGCGGATCGACGCCGGAGGCCCGGTACGTCAAGCGCTCGACCCAGCCGAGCGCGGGATGCAGGAAGGTGCGCTCGCCCTGGAAGACGCGCGCCATGAACTCGCCGAGCGGCTTGGCGAGCGCGAGCAGCACAACGACGTAGAGCCCGCACTGAATGAGGATGTTGGAGATCACGAGAAGTCCTCCGGCCGGAAGAGCGCCCAGAAGAGGTAGATCGTGAGCGCGAGCGCCACGATCGCGCCGATGAGATAGAGGCCGCTCATTTGAATTGCCTCGCCTTTTCGAAAAAGTAGGTGAGTCCGATCATCGCGGCGAAGAACGCCACGCTGAGGGCGAGAAACGCGAGGTCAGCCATGGTTGGCTCCTTCCCTGCGATGGCGGCGCAACTTTAGGTACGCGCTCGTAAAGAGGCCGTAAGAATTTGCGCCGCGGCCCTGCCATATGAGGACAGCCCATAGCACGGCGATATAGACCAGCCAGGCGAGCACAAGAAGCAGCGGTTTCATAACCTGCAATCTAGGGGCGGCCGCATAAAGGCACCGTAAGAATGGGGCCCTCTGTGCGAGCCGGGCGACAAGCGTCGACGCTCCCATGTCGCGTGTAACGAACGCGCCGCCGGCATAAAAATCCCGTAAAAATTCGCGCCTCGCAGCCGGGGGGAGCGGCACTGCCGGCCAAGCGGCAGGCCCGCTGCTAAGCTGGCGCCATCTTGGCGCAGCCGCAGCCGCCCTCGCGGCAGTCCACAGCCACGCTCTCGCTCCTCGCACTCGGTGTCGTCTACGGCGACATCGGCACGAGCCCGCTTTACGCCGTCAAGGAGACCTTCAACCCCGAGCACGGCATTCCGCTCAATGCCGCCAACGTCATGGGGGGCGTGTCGACGATCTTCTGGATCCTGATGATCGTCGTCTCGCTGAAGTACGTAACGCTCGTGCTGCGCGCGGACAACCGCGGCGAGGGCGGCATCATGGCGCTGCTCGCGATGGCGACGGCCTCCATCAAGAAGCATCGCGAATGGACGGGACCGCTCCTCATCCTGGGCGTGTTCGGCGCGTCGCTGTTCTATGGTGACGCGGTACTGACGCCCGCCATCTCCGTGCTCTCGGCCATCGAGGGGCTCGAAGTCGGCACGGCGGCGTTCAAGCCCTACATCGTGCCGCTCGCGACCGCGATTCTCATTGCCCTGTTCCTGATCCAGAAGCACGGCACCGGCTTCGTCGGCCTGCTGTTCGGGCCGGTGATGGTGCTGTGGTTCGTCGCGCTCGGCGCCGTCGGCGTCTGGAACATCGCACAGCATGCGGCGATCCTCCAGGCGCTCAATCCGCTGCACGCGGTTGGCTTCGTCACCGGGCATGGCTTCGCCTCGTTCGTCGTGCTCGGCTCCGTGCTGCTCGCGATCACCGGCGCGGAAGCGCTCTACGCCGACGTCGGCCATTTCGGCAAGCGCCCGGTGCGCATCGCCTGGTTCAGCCTCGTCGCGCCGGCGCTGGTGCTGAACTACTTCGGCCAGGGCGCGTTATTGATCAGCAACGCCAAGGCGCTCGAGAACCCGTTCTACCTGTCTTATCCCGGCTGGGCGCTCTATCCGATGGTGGTGCTCGCCACGGCGGCGACCATCATCGCGTCGCAGGCAACGATCTCCGGCGCCTACTCGATGACGCGCCAGGCGATCCAGCTCGGCTACCTGCCGCGCATGGACATCGAGCACACCTCGGCGAGAACTTTCGGCCAGATCTACATCCCGGCCGTCAACTGGACGCTGCTCGTGGTCGTCGCCACCGCGGTGATCGGCTTCGGCTCGTCGACGCGCCTCGCCAACGCATACGGCGTGGCGGTGATGGGCACGATGCTCGTCACCACCTTCCTCACGTTCTTCGTGATCCGGTACGGCTGGGGCTATCCGCTCTGGCTGTGCCTGCTCGCGACCGGATTCTTCATGCTGATCGACACGACGCTCTTCTCGGCAGCGCTGCTCAAGATCCACGAGGGCGGCTGGTTCCCGCTTGCGCTGGGGGCGGTGGTCTTCGCGGTCATGGCGACGTGGCGGCGGGGGCGCGAGATCCTGACGCAGCGGCTGCGTCAGGATTCGGTGCCGCTCGAGCCGTTTCTCAAGTCGCTGCTCAAGGACCCGCCGCAACGCGTGCCCGGCACCGCGGTGTTCCTGACGGCAACGCCGGATACGACGCCGCATGCGCTGCTGCACAGCCTGAAGCATTTCCAGACGCTGCACGAGCGCGTCGTGTTCCTCACGATCGAGTTCCGCGAGGTGCCGTGGATACCGTTCGAAGAGCGCGTGATCTGCGAGAAGATGCGCGCGAATTGCTGGCGCGTGCGCGTGCGCTACGGCTTCATGAACCGCGCCGATGTGAGCCGCGCCCTCGAGCACTGCGGCGCGCTCGGCCTGGAAGTCGATCCGATGCAAACGTCTTACTTCGTGTCGCGCCAGCGCGTCGTGCCGGCGGTCGGACCCGGCGGCATGGCGTTCTGGCGCGAGCGGCTCTTCGCCGCCATGGCCCGCAATGCGGGCAATGTCACCGATTACTTCAACATCCCCGAGAACCAGGTCGTCGAGCTCGGCTCGCGCGTGCAGATGTGATCAGCGCCGCCGCGCCTGGCGGGTGCGGGCAGCCTTGCGCGCGGCGCGCGAGCGGTCCGCGGCGGGGCGCCGCCGTGCCGCGCGATGCGCCTGGCGCGAGAGAGCGCGATGCGAGGCGGCGCGGTGCGGCTCGCGCTTGAGCGCGCGCGTGGTGGCGCGACTGCGCGTGCGCGAGACGTAGCGTCCATGGATGCGGCCGGCGCTCGCGCGCTTGCGCGTGCGCTTGCCTTTGGCCGGCAGCGGCACGCCGGCACGGCGCGCTTTCGAGAGGCCGATGGCGATCGCCTGGCGCGCGGAGCGCGCGCCGTGCTTGCCCTTGCGGATGTCTTCCATCTCCTCGCGGACGAATTCACCCGCGACGGTGCTCGGCGACTTACCGGCGCGCGCTTTTCGGCGCGCGCGTTGCAGCGTGCGTTTTTCGGGCATGGGGCTTCCTTCCGTAAAGTTTTCTCAACTCGTCCTTCGCGCGCTCGAGCACGGCGCGCTGCGAGCGCGAGAGGCCGTGGCCGGCGCGGTTGACGTGGAAGTTGAGCATCGACATGGCGGAGCGAAACGGCGCGCTCTTGCGGCGGCGGCTCCCCTCAGCGGAGCGCTTGAGCGACCGCGCCACCGCGCGCGGCGAGCGCTTGGTGAACACGCCGCGCTCGAGGTCGAGCGCATTGCTCGTGCGCACGACGTGCGCAGACCAGCGTTTGCCCCGCTTTGCCATACGCGGCGCGGAGCAATGCGTGTGCCTGCTAGACCGCGGCTTTCGAGCGCTGCTCGGTCCGCAACGCCGCGCGGATCGCGGTGATCAGCTTCTCGGCGTCGACCGGCTTGTCGACGCGGTCGACGAAGCCCGCGGCCATCAGGCGCTCGCGCTCGATCTGCGTGAAGGCGGTAAGCGCAATCGCCGGCGTGCAGCGCTCGTTGCCGCGCGCGAGCTCGATGGCGCGCGCGCGCCGCAGGGCCTCGAAGCCGTCCTCGCCCGGCATGGCGAGATCGATAAGCAGCACGTGCGGACCCTGGCCGGTCTGCAGCGCTTCGAGCGCCGCGCACAGGGCACGGCCGGAGTTGAAGCATTCGACCTCGGCGCCCGCCTGGCGCAGCGTGAGCGCAAGCACCTCGTGGGCATCGACGTCGTCGTCCGTGACCCACACGCTGACGCCCTTCAGCGCGCCCGCGGTCGAGCGCCGCCGGTCGCCCGAGGGCAGCCGCGCGAACGCGGCCACCGCCGAGGCCGGCGCGCCCGGCAGGTCGACGGTGAAGATCGCACCGCGCCCGGGTCCGCCGCTGTCTGCGCGTACCTGGCCGCCGTGCAGGAGCGCGATGTGCCGCACGAGCGCGAGGCCGATGCCGAGGCCGCCCGCACGGCGCGCGGCCGAGGTGTCGGCCTGCGTGAAGCGATCGAACACATGCGGCAGGAATTCTGGCGCGATGCCGATGCCGTTGTCCTTCACCTGGAGCTGCACGCGCTCGCCGCTCCTGTGCAGGATCACGCTCACGGCGCCCTGCTCGGGTGTGAACTTGACCGCGTTGGAGAGCAAGTTCGACACTAGCTGCTGCAGGCGCCCGGCGTCGCCGATCACCATGGTCGCCGGGTCGGCCGGCGCGAAGCGCAGCTCGAGGTGCTTCGCCTGCGCGACGGGACGCGCCGCGTCCAGGGCGGCATGCACCGTGTCCACCAGATTGACCACGCGGCGCTCGATGGTGAGCTTGCCCGAGACGATGCGCGAGGTGTCGAGCAGATCGTCGATCAGCCGCGTCTGGTGATCGACGTTGCGCTTGATCGCCTTGGAAGCGCGCTCGACCAGCACGCCGTCGAGCGGCCGCGTGGTCGCGAGCAGATGGCTCCAGCCGCGAAGGGCGTTCAGCGGCGAGCGCAGCTCGTGCGACACGATGGCGAGAAACTCGTCCTTCGCACGGTTCGCGCGCTCCGCCTCGGCGCGCAGGCGCTGCTCGGCGACGACCAGCTTCTCGAGCTCACGCTGGGCATTCTTGCGCTCGGTAATGTCGGTGGCGACACCAATCAGGCCGATGACCCGCCCCTGCTCGTCGCGCAGCGGCGACTTGGTGGTGAGGTAGGTGCGCTCGCCCGCCGGCGTGTTGAGCAGCTCCTCGACGATCATGGTCTCGCCGGCTTCGAGCACCAGGCGCTCGTTGTCGTCGAGGGAAGCGGCATCCTCCGCGCTCGCGCCGACGGCCTTGGTCCAGGCCGGGTTCGCCATCAGGAGGCGCCCTTGGCGGTCCTTGGCGGAGATCAGATCGGGCGTGCTCGTCGTGATGGCGTTCAGCAGCGCATTGCGCTCGCGCAGGGCGGCGCTCGCGCGCTCGAGCGCCGCCGTGCGCCGCACCACGCGCTGGTCGAGCTCCGTGTACGCCTCGCGCATGGCGCGCTCCGACTGGCGCTGCGCCGACACCTCGCGCAGCACGAGCACCGCCCCGAGCAGCCCGTCGCCGTCGAGGATCGGCGCCGCGTTCGCGGATACGGGATGCACGGCGCCATCGCGCGCGCGCACCGCCGGCTCGCCGCCGGCGGCGGCCGCGGCGCGCGTCTCGAGCGCGGCGTTGAGCGGATTGCGCACATTCTTGCCGTCGCGCTCGTCGTACAGCGAAAGCAGCTCGTCGAGCGGCCGGCCCGCAGCCTCGGCGGCGCGCCAGCCGGTGAGGCGCTGCGCCGCCGCGTTCAGGAAGCGCACGCGGCCGGAAGCATCGGTCGCGATCACGCCGTCGCCGATGCTCGCGAGCGTGACCTGCAACCATTCGCGCTGCTCGGTGGCGGCGCCCTCGGCCTGCGCGCGCTGAGCGGCAGCCTGATCGAGAGTACGGGCAACCCAGAGAATCAGCGAGCTGAACCAGGCGATCATCACCAGCGTGAAGAGCGCCATGCCGAACGCTTCGCCAAAAAGGCCTTCGCGCTCTGCGTAAAGCCGCATCCAGCCCACCGCGATCGGCACGACGAACGCCGCTGGCAGGAGCCAGCGCGTGACCACTGCGCCAGTGCGCTTCGAGGCGAGCGTGTCGAGCAGCCACGCGCTCGGCCGCGCCGCCGCAAGGCCGATCGCGGCCAGCATGGTCGCTACCGCCGCCGGCGCCGAGAAGCCGAGCAGCGGCGCCGCGATATCGAAGCGCAGCACGCGCAGGCTCAAGCCCAGAAGCGCGAAGAAAGCCACTGCGCCGACGATGGCGGCGGCGACGCTCGTCGCCGGAGCGCCGAATACCATGCGCTCGCGCTCGAGCGGCGTGACCAGCGCGATCAGGATGAGCGTGAGGCACGCCGCGACCGACAGGCGCGCGGGCATCTCGCCGCCGGGCGGTGCGAGCCAATGGAAGCTCATCCCGAGCGGCAACCCGGTGAGTGTCTGGGCGAGCGTGAGGACGCCGATCGAGGCGGCGAGCGCCGCGGCGACGCGCGCGCTCTTCGGCCGGCCGCGCTCGGCGGCGAAGAAGCTCGTCGCGAGCAGCACCAGCGCGAGCGCCGCAGCCGGCGACATCGGCGCGAAGTCGGCGCCAAGGTCGCGCAACGCGGGGACGCCGAGCACCCAGCCCCAGATCGCGGCCGCGCCGAGCGCCGCCACGATGCCGAAGGCGGCGCGTGAGACGCGCGCGAGCCTCTCCAGAAGCGTTGCGGAGGTTCGCATCCGAGTCGAGCCTAGCGGCACGACGTGCGACTTTCTATCGGCCGAATGGCTACGGCCGCGTCATCGCGCGCGCCCTGTCGCCTACCGGCGACGGCTGCGGGTGCTCTTCTTTCCTTATCTTGGCGAGAAAGTATTGCGCCATCGCCACCGGCGAGCCGAACTGCGCCTTGATGAACCACGTCGCCCCGGCCATCAGCAGGCTCGCGAGGGCGCCGCCTTTCGCCTTCTCCTTCGCCTCCCGCGACACGCGGTGTGCGTGTGCATGGTTGCGCCGCACGCCGCCCGCCGCGATGAAGCCGAGCACCGCCGCACCGCCAAGCACCCACGGCGAGCCGAGCGTGCGCAGCGCCTGGCGGCCGGCGCTGCGCGCAGCCGCCTCGACGCGATGGCGCCGGTCGGCGATGCGCTTCTCTACTTCGTAGATTTCCTGGTCGGGCGGAATCATTGGGGTGCCTATTGGGGAGGTTCTGGCTCGCGGCCGCGCAGTTGCCTCAAGAGCGCGGTGAACGGCAGCTCCTTCGCCAGCGTGACGGTGAACCAGGCGAGCACGGCGGCAGCGATGACATTCAGCACCGCGGCAATCGCGAGTGCGATCGGCCACGAGGCGCCATGCCCCCAGGCGAAGACGATAGCGGCGGCGACCAGGCCCATCCACGAGGTCACGACCAGCACCGCCGCCACCAGCACGCAGCCGAGAATCCACGCCAGACGGATCGCGGCACGCCGCGCATCGAGCACCGTGAGCTCGGCATAGTCGGCGACGAGCTGGCGCGCCTCGCCGATGAGGCGCGCGACGACCTCGCCCAGGCTCGGCGCTGCGCGCCGGGCCGTCGGCTGTGTGGCCGCCATGCCGGGCTAGTCGCGGCTCGTGATGAGGTGCAGCAGGTAGCCCGCGGCGAGCGCGATGCCAAGCGCCTGGAACGGCTTCTCGCGCACGTAGTCGCGCGCGGCATCCATCCAGTCCTGCGGCATCGCCATCCATTCCTCGCTCTTCGCGCTCATGCGGCCCGCGTAGTCGCTGGCCACCGAGGTCGCCTTGTCGATCGCGTCGTGCGCGGACTGGCTCATGCGCTCGATGCGGTCCTCGTTCTCTGCGCGCTTGCTGGTGCTTGCCATCCGATCTCTCCGTTTAGAAGTCCGCTCTGGGAAAAGCAACCTCTATACCCGCCGCCGCGGGTTCGCCGGGGCCGGCAGGTCGCTCGGGGTGCCGCGCCGCTCGGTGTCCTTCGCGCCGCGCTCGACGTCGCGCACGGCCTTGAGGATGCGTTTGCGGCGCAGGAACCGACTCTTCGCCGGCACGTACTCGCGCTTGCTCGATTTCATGCGGCATCCCGGTGCTCGTCGTCGTCGTTCTCGGCCGGCGCCCGGCGCTTGCCCATGTCCTCGCTCTTGTAGGCGGCCAGCCGGTTGTAGAGCGTCTTCAGGCTGATGCCGAGCATGTCGGCCGCTTTTCGCTTGCTGCCGCACTCGGCGAGCGTCGCCTCGATCAGCCGCCGGCTCACCTCCTCGAGCGTGCTGCCGACGCGCACCGAGAGCAGCGGCGCCGACTCTGGCTGCGCGACCGTCGCCGGCGCGAGGTGCGCGTCGATGACTTCGTCGGCCAGGATGAAGGCGCGCTGCACATAGTTCTTCAGCTCGCGCACGTTCCCCGGCCAGCTGTGCGCGTAGAGCGCCGCGATCGTGGCCGGGGCGAACGTCTTGTTCGCGCTTTCCTGCTTGTTGAGCAGATCGAGGAAATGCTGCGCCAGGAGCTCGATGTCGGTGCCGCGCTCACGCAGCGGCGGCATGGCGATCGGAAACACGTTCAGCCGGTGATACAGATCTTCGCGCAGCTTGCCGTCGGCGACTGCGCCTTCCGGATTGCGGTTGGTCGCGCAGATGATGCGCACGTCGGTCGAGATCGGCGTCGTCGTTCCGACGCGCATGAAGGTGCCGGTCTCGAGCACGCGCAGGAGCTTCACCTGCAGCTCCTGCGGAATCTCGGTGATTTCGTCGAGGAACAGCGTGCCGCCATGGCAGCGCTCGAAGTAGCCCTTGTGCTGGCGGTCGGCGCCGGTGAACGAGCCTTTCTCGTGGCCGAAGAGCTCGCTCTCGATCAGCTGCGGCGATACCGCGCCGCAGTTGAGCGGCAGGAAAGGCGCGCGCTTGCGGCGGCTCATCTCGTGTACGGTCTGCGCGGCGAGCTCCTTGCCGGTGCCGGACTCGCCCACCAGCAGCACCGTTGCGGATGTCGGCGCGACACGACCGAGCTGGTCGTACAGCTTTTGCATCGGTGGGCTCGAACCGAGCAGATGCCCGTAGCGGCCGAGCTTGCGCAGCTCCTCGCGCAGCTCGCCGATCTCGGCGCGCAGCTCGCCGGTGCGCGGCACGCGACGCAAAATCGCGCGCAGGCGTTCCACATCCACGGGCTTCACCAGGTAATCGGTAGCGCCCAGCCGCAGCGCCTGTACCGCGCTTTCCACACTGGCGTGACCCGTGATCAGCACCACTTCAGTCGAGTCGCGCGACTCGAGGTCATTGACGAGCTCGATGCCCTGCCCGTCGGGCAGCTGCAGATCGGTCAGCAGCACGTCGGGCTGCAGCCGCGACATGTGGATGCGTGCAGCGCGCAGCGAATCGGCCTGCGCTACGGTGAAGCCCTCGCCCTTGGCGAGCTCGGTGAGCCACTCGAGCGCCTCAGGGTCGTCGTCTACGAGCAGCAGATGCGGCACGTTTTTCTCTCCGGGTGGTAAAAGCCCGGTAGGACCCGCAAAATGCATACCAACTGCGCGCCCTTGGCGGTTCAACCACTTAGCGCGCGCCCTTAAGCGTTGATGTCGCCCGCCGGCGTCAGCAGCTTGTGTTTTTTTCCTATGGCACGGCGCGTGCAACGCTTCGCGCGTCCGACCGGGCGCTGCTCCGCGCACCCTCCCCCTCCTCCCCACCGCGGGCGCGCCCGGTTCGGCG
>DASSLQ010000257.1:0-20015 GCA_035689325.1 Burkholderiales bacterium
TCGAAGGCGTGCGCGGTCTCCTCCAGCACTTCGCGGCGGCAGGCGGCGACGAGCGACTCGCCCGGGTCGAGATGGCCGGCCGGCTGGTTGAGCACGAGCCGACCGTCGATACGCTCCTCGACGAGAAGGAACCGCCCGCCGCGCTCGATCACCGCGGCGACGGTGACACTGGGCTTCCAGATCATGCTGCTTTCCGGGTGTTCTTGCGGATGAAATCGGCCATGCGCTGCACACCGGCCTCGATCGCCTGCTTGGAGGCGGCGTACGAGAAGCGCACGTGCTGGCCTTCGCCCGGCACGCGGCTGCCGAAGTGAATGTCGGCGAGCACGGCGACGCCCGCCTCGGCGAGCAGGCGCTTGCGGAACTCCTCCGAATCGGCAGCGCGGATCAGCCGACAGGCCTCAGTGACATTCGGCCAGGCGTAGAAGGCACCGCCGGGCACCTGGCAGTGCACGCCGGGCACCTCGTTCAGGAGGCGCACGATCAGGTCGCGCCGCTCGAGGAAGCTCGCGCGCATGGCCCCGGCCGCTTCCTGCGGCCCGTTGACCGCTTCGACCGCCGCCCATTGGCTGATCTGCGAGGCGCAGGACTCGGTGTTCGTGATCCAGCGCGTAAAGACCGGCGCGAGCGCAGGGTTGGCGGTAAAGCCGATCCGCCAGCCGGTCATGGCCCAGGTCTTCGAGGCACCGTCGGAGATGATCGTGCGCTCGTACATCCCCGGCACCTGGGCGATGGAAAAGAATTCGCCAACGTACGCGAGGCGCGAGTAGATCTCGTCCGCGTAAACCCACACCTGCGGATGCTCTTGCAGCACGGCGGCGATGCGCTCGAGCTCCTGCTTCGTCAGGCAGCCGCCGGTCGGGTTGTGCGGATAGTTGAGGATGAGGAGCCGCGTCTTCTTGTTGAGCAGGCGCGCAAGCTCATCGGGGTCGAAGGAGAACCCGCGCTTCTCGTGCAGGTGGATCGGCACGGGCTTCGCGCCGCTCGCGAGAATCTGCGACTCGTAGATCGGGAACCCCGGGTTGGGATAGATGACCTCGTCGCCGGAGCCATGGTCGGTGGTGGACAGGATGGCGTAGGCGATGAAGGGCTTGGCGCCCGCGCCGACCACGAGGTCCTGCGGCCGGATGGGCAGCCCGCCACGCAGGGCGGCCATATAGCGCGCGGCCGCCTCGCGCAGCTCGTCGATGCCCGCCGACGGCGTGTAGCCATGCTTGCCCGCCCGGATCGCGCGGATCGCCGCCTCCTGGACGTTGTCTGGCGCCGGGAAGTCGGGCTGGCCGATGCAGAAGCTGATGATGTCCTTGCCCGCGCGCGCGAGCGCGTTCACTTCGGCCAGCACGACGAAGGCGTTCTCGGTGCCGAGGCTTGCGGCCCGGCGGCTGATTTCCGGCATAAGGGTCAGCGGAACTCTATCGAATGGCCGATTCTATCGGGTTACCATCGCGACCCGACATGCTCATTAACTGCGTCGCCTACGATGAAGGCCGCAAGCTCGCGGACATCGACAAGCACGACATCCGCAACTACCTGCAGCGCCCGGGTTGCTTCGTGTGGGTGGCGCTGCGCGACGCGACCGACGAGGAGCTCACCGAGATGCAGGAAGAGTTTGACCTGCATCCGCTTGCGGTCGAGGACGCGCGCCACGGGCACCAGCGGCCGAAGATCGAGGAGTATGGCGACCTGCTGTTCGTGGTGGTGAACACCGTCGACGTGGTCGGCGACGAGCTGAAAATCGGCGAGGTCGACATCTTCGTCGGCCGCAACTACGTCCTCTCGGTGCGCCAGCATAGCGAGCAGAGCTTCCTCGGGGTGCGCGCGCGTGCCGAGCGAGAACCTGATCTGCTGCGCAACGGGTCGGGGTACGTGCTCTATGCGTTGATGGACGCGGTGGTCGACCGCTATTTTCCGGTGCTCGACGCGGTGGAAACCGAGCTCGAGGCGAGCGAGCAGCAACTCTTCGCCGCCAAGGACCCGCGTGACACCATCGAGTCGCTCTACTACGTGAAGCAGAAGCTCACCACGCTGAAGCACGCCACCGGCCCGATGCTCGAGTACACCGGCAGGCTATTCGGCGGGCGCGTGCCGCAAGTGTGCGTGGGTCTCGGCGAGTACTTCCGCGACGTCTACGACCACCTGGTGCGGGTCAACCAGTCCATCGACACCGCGCGTGACACCGTGTCGACCGCCATCCAGGTGAACCTTGGCCTCGTGCAGATCGGCGACACGGAGGTGACCAAGCGCCTGGCGGCTTACGGCGCGCTCGTCGCCGTGCCGACCATGATCGTCGGCATCTACGGCATGAACTTCGAGCACATGCCGGAGCTGAAGTGGAGCTACGGCTACCCCGTCGTGATGGCCGTGATGGCGGCGATCGACGGCTTCCTCTTCTGGCGCTTCCGCAAGGCGCGCTGGCTCTAGGGATTCGGGGTCAGGGTAACAATTCCGGGACGCGTTGCATTTCGGAACCTCATGTCCGCCGATACGTCGCTAACCCCACGCCCGCGACGATAATGAGGAACGCCGCTGCGTGGAAAGCGCGGAATGCTTCGCCCAGAAACACGATGGCGAGCACGGTGCCGAATGCCGGCAAAAGCGGCAGCGTGAAGCCAGCAGCGTTGGCGCCGACGAGCGCCACGCCGCGGTTCCAGGCAAGGAACGCGAGCACCGAGGCGGCAACGGCGATGTAGAGCACGGCGCCCACCTCAGCCGCGCTCGGCCAGCGCCACGGACCGCGCGCCGCGTCGGCGAAGTAAAGCGGGACCAGCATGGCGACGCCGATCGCGGCGATAGAGAACGCGAGTCCCGTGCCTCTAAGGTCCGCGGGCAAGCGTTTGAGGAGCACGGAGTAAAGCCCCCACATCGGCATGGCGACGAGGATCCACAGGTCGCCTGAGTGCAGCTCGAGCTGCGCCAGCCGCTGCAGCTCGCCCTGGCAAACGATGATCACTACGCCGGCGAACGAAATCGCCATGCCGGCGATCTGCCGCAGAGATGCGCGCTCGCGCTCCAGGATCCACGAGCATGCCACCATGAACAGCGGCCCCGCCGCGTTGATGAGCACCGCGTTGATCGCAGTCGTGCTGCGCAGACCGAGATAGACCAGCGTCTGAAAGCCGACGACGCCGAGCAGCGCCAGCAGTGCCAGCAGCGCCGCATGCCGGCGGATGATCGATCGTGCACGCGCGGCCTCCGCAAGACCGAGCGGCGCCATGACAAGCGCGGCGACTAGCCAGCGCCAGAAATTGAGCGCGACCGGGTCGAAGCTGTCGCGCACCGCGCGGCCGATCACCCAGTTGCCCGACCACAGCAGATTGGACAGCACGAGCAGCGCAAACGCGGCAACGCGGCGCCTATCCATCAGAACTCCGCGCGCACCACGTCCCAGGGCACCGAAACCCGGCCATCGGCCGCGCGCTCGATGAGCGCGATTTTCGCGAGCGCCGTGACGTCGGTATGCACGTTCTTGTAGTCGCGCTCGAGGCGCTTCGCCAACTCGTAGATCGAAAGCGGCCCGGCGTCGCGCAGCCGCTCGAGGAGATCCCAGCGCGCCGGCGTCAGGGTGCGCAGGAGGAGCGGCAGGTCCGCCATCGACAGCACGTGCAGCGGCTTCATGCGGCGTCGCTCGGTGCGCCGGTTCCACGCCGCCTCGAAGCGGTCGAGCGCATCGCGCGCATCGCCGATGCGCAGCTCGAGCATTGGTCCTTTAGGCAAGCCGGCCACCGACCGCTTCGACGTCGCGCTCGAAGTCGTAGCGCAGCTGCTCGACCGAGCGCAGCTCGTAGGGCTGCACGCGCCCGCGCACCCGGCGCTTGCCGTTCTGGTACACGACCAGCTCGCCGTAGCTCAGCCGGTAGCTCGCATCGCCGGCGAGCTCGATGCGCACGAGCGCATGCGGCATAAGCACCGTCTCCAGGAGGAGCATATATGGCTTATAGCACCATAGCCAAGGTGCTGTAAAATCGTGCCATGAAGGAGTTCTACAGCCCGTACGGCCACGGTTTCGTGCGGCTGGCGGTAGCGACTCCACTCGTGCGCGTGGGCGATCCTGAGCGCAACGTCGAGGCGACGTTCGAGCTCATGCAGCGCGCCGCGCGCGAGAAAGTCCTGCTCGCGGTCTTTCCCGAGCTTGGCCTGTCGGCATACAGCTGCGAAGACCTGTTTCACCAGCAGGCGCTGATCGACGCCGCAGAGGATGCGCTCGCCAAGCTGCTTGCACGTACCCGCATGCTGCGGCTCGCGGCGCTGGTCGGCTTGCCGGTGGCGCGCGAAGGACGGCTCTACAACTGCGCGGCGCTGATATCGCAGGGCCGGCTGCTCGGCGTCGTGCCGAAGACCTATCTGCCGAACTACCGCGAGTTCTACGAGGGACGGCAATTCACGCCGGGCGATGCGGCCGCGATGCGCGAGATCCGGCTCGGCGGCCAGAGCGCGCCGTTCGGCACCGATTTGCTCTTCCGGCACGCCGAGCAGCCGGACTTCGTGCTCCACATCGAGATCTGCGAGGACCTGTGGGTGCCGGCGCCGCCCTCCTCCTACGCGACGCTTGCCGGCGCGACGGTGATCGCCAATCTGTCGGCGTCGAACGTGGTTGTCGGCAAGGAAGGGTACCGGCATCAGCTCGTGGGCAACCAGTCGGCACGCTGCCTTGCCGCGTACCTGTACAGCGCCGCCGGCCAGGGCGAGTCGACCACCGATCTCGCCTGGGACGGCCATGCGCTGATCTACGAGAACGGCACGCTGCTTGCCGAATCGAAGCGTTTCGCCGCCGAGCCGCAGCTCGCCTACGCCGACGTCGACCTCGGGCGCCTGCAGGCCGATCGCATGCGGCAGAACACGTTCGGCGCCACGGCATTGCGCCATCGAGCCGAGGTCGAGCGCTTCCGCAACATCGGGTTTTCGCTGCCGCTTCCCGGCGGCAAGCTCTCGCTTGCGCGGCGCGTCGAGAAATTCCCCTACGTGCCAAGCGATGCGGCGAACCGCGACCTGCGCTGCGAGGAGGTCTACCGCATCCAGGTGCAGGGCCTCGCGACGCGGATGCGCGCTACCGGCACGAAAAAGCTGGTGATCGGCGTCTCCGGGGGCCTCGACTCGACGCAGGCGCTGATCGTGTGCGCGCGGGCGATGGACGAGCTGAAGCTGCCCAGGCGCAACATCCTCGCGTACACCATGCCCGGATTCGCGACCAGCACGCGCACCAGGAACCAGGCGTGGCAGCTGATGCGCGCGGTCGGCGCCACCGCGGAGGAGATCGACATCCGCCCGGCGTGCCTGCAGATGCTCAAGGACATCGGCCACCCGTACGCCAAGCGAAAGAAGGTCTACGACATCACTTTCGAGAATGTGCAGGCCGGCGAGCGCACGAGCCACCTCTTTCGCCTCGCCAATCAGCACGGCGGCTTCGTCGTCGGCACTGGCGACCTGTCCGAGCTTGCGCTCGGCTGGTCGACCTACGGCGTCGGCGACCACATGTCGCACTACAACGTGAATGCGAGTGTGCCGAAGACGCTGATCCAGTACCTCATCGCCTGGGTGGCCGATTCCAAGGAGTTCAGCGCGGACGTGCAGCGCGCGCTGCGCCGCGTGCTCGAGACCGACATCAGCCCCGAGCTCGTCCCGGGCAAGCAGAAGACGGAAAGCACGGTCGGCCCGTACGAGCTGCAGGACTTCCATCTGTACTACACGCTGCGCTTCGGCTATGCCCCTGCCAAGGTGGCCTATCTCGCCTGGAACGCCTGGCGCGACAAGTACCAGCTCGCGGAGATCCGCAAATGGCTTGCGGTCTTCCTGCGACGGTTCTTCCAGACCAGCCAGTACAAGCGTAGCGCCATGCCGAACGCGCCGAAGGTCGGCTCCGGCGGCTCGCTCTCGCCGCGCGGCGACTGGCGGGCGCCCTCGGACGGCAATGCCGAGGCGTGGCTGCGGAACCTCTCGCAGGTGCCGGCCAAGTAGGCGCCGGCTAGCGCGCGATGCGGGTGTTCGCGAGCGCGAGGCGCTCCGAGACGTTGCGCACGAGGGCGCGCGTGAGCTGGAGCTGCGCGCCAAGGCTCATCTTGTCGAGGGCGGCGGGCTCGAATTCGGCGAGCAGGCAGTCGGTGTGAGACTCCACGCTGGCGTGGCGCGCCTCCCCGCCGGCGATATAGGCCATCTCGCCGAAGAACTCGCCGGCGCCGATCATGTTGAGCAGCCGCCCGCCGCGGGTCACCTTGGCTTCGCCGCGCGCGAGGAAGAAAAAGCTCGTGCCGCGCTCCTTCTCGCGTACCACCGCTCGATTCTTCGAGAGCCGGCGCCACTTGCCCGCGCGCGCGAGCTCCCAGATCTCGGCGTCGGAGAGCGATGCCAGCATCGGCACGCTCTTCAGCACCACGTACTTCTCGCTGTCGGGAATGGCGCCTTGCGGCAGCACGGTCTGGCCGACCTTGGAGAGCTCGAGCGCGAACTCGTTCCATGTTGGATAGCGTTGACCGGGCGCCTTCATGAGCGCGCGCAGGATCACGGGATCGAGCGCCTTGGGCAGCTCGGCGCGTACCTCCGAGGGCGGCAGCGGCGGCAGCTTGATGATCTTGTCCATCAGTGCCACGAGGTTCTCCGCCATGAAGGGCTTCCTGCCGGTGAGGAGCTCGTAAAGCACCACGCCGAGCGAGTACATGTCGCTATGGAAGGTCAGCTCCTTGCTCTGGATCTGCTCGGGCGACATGTAGTAGGGCGAGCCCATCTGCGCCGTCTGCACGACCTGGCTCTTCTTCAGGATCGCGGCGCCGAAATCCGCGATCTTCACGTCGGTGCCGGAGGCGAGCATGATGTTCGCGGGCTTGAGGTCGCGGTGCACGATGCCTTCGCGCGCCGCATAGTCGAGCGCTCCGCAGCACTTGAAGCCGATCTGCAGCACATCGGCGACCGGCAGCAGCTTGTCCGGCGCGGCATGCGCAGAGAGATCGCCGCCCTTGACGAGCTCCATGGCGATGTGGCCGGAGTCCTCGCCCACCACGGCGTCGAGGATGGCGACGATGTGCGGATGACGCAGCTTGCCGGCGAGCGAGGCCTCGTTCAGGAGCTGCGAGCGATAGATCTTGCCGAATTCCGGGTCGCGGAACACCTCCGGCTCGATCGTCTTCAGCGCCACTTCCTTGCCGGTGAAGGTATCGCGCGCGAGATAGACCGTGCCAGTCGCGCCCTTGCCGAGCAGCTTCTGGATGTCGTACTTGCCGACCTGCAGGCTCAGGTCGAGGCTGGCGGCCGCTTTTTCGGTCACAGTGTGGGTGGTCTCGGTTCTTGTGCGACTGTACCCGAAACCGGCGCTGGAGCTAGCGTGCGTGCAACTCAAGCACGTCGCCGTCGGCGACGCGGTGCTCTGGGCCGACCTGCTGGCCGTCAAATTCGCCGCTGCCCCACACGCGCGCGTACTTGAGCGATGCGGCCACGTCCGCATGCACCAGCCGCGCAACGTCGAGTACGCGGTCGCCCGCGCGCAACGTGAATGGGCGGCTGCGGTCGGCGACCTTGCCCGGCAGCTTGGTGTACACGCGCACGATGGCGAGCGCGCGCACGAGGAAGGGCGCGAGCTCGCCCAGCCCGCTGCCCATCTTCGCCGAAACGGACAGCGCCGGGAAGCGCAGGCCGAGGAGCTCCTCGAGCACCTTCGCTTCGTCAGGCTCCGGATCGAGATCGCTCTTGTTAGCGACCAGCAACGTCGGCAGCCGCACGCGAAAAACGTCGTCATCGTCTGACGGCTCGTCACCGAGGCCGGGCCAGCGCTCTTCGAGCATGATCTTGCGTCGCGCGAGCTCTCCGCGCACCGCGAGCACCTGCTCCGGCGTCGCCGGATCGGCGAGATCCACCACCAGCCACGCCGCATCGGTGGCTTGCAGCACGCCGAGCAGCTCCGGCACGAGGTGCTCGGCGGCCACCGGCGGCAGATCCACGAGCTGAAAGGCGATGTCCTCGAACCGCAGCATGCCCGGCACCGGCGCTTGCGTCGTGAATGGAAAAGGTCCCGCGGTGCTGTGCGAGCCGGTGAGCACGGCATGCAAGGTCGACTTGCCGGAGTTGGGCGGCCCGACGAGGCAGACTTGCGCGGCGCCTTCGCGTCGGAGCGCGACCGCATGGCTGCGAGCGCCGCCCTTGCGGGGCGCGGCGAGCTCGTCGGTGAGCTCGCGAATGCGCGACTTGATGTCCGCCTGCAGGTGCTCGGTCCCCTTGTGCTTGGGGATCGTGCGCAGCATCTCCTTCAGGCAGTCGAGGCGCTCGCGCGGCTCGCGCGCGCGCCGATAGGCCTGCTCGGCTTCCTTGTACTCGGGCGACAGGTTCGCCGGCATGGCAGCCGCCAGCGTAGCATCGTCATTGGCGCTCCAGCCGCTGCGGCCAGTTTCAGCCTGGCCGCAGCGGCGAGCGCCTCCCGTCCCCTTGGGTTATTTCAGTGCAGCGAGCGCGCAAAAGTCCGGCCGCGCAGGAAGTCGTATGCCTGGGGCTGGTCCTTCACGAGGTCCGAGATCGCGAGCGTGATCTCGTCGTAGATTTCGTCGTACTGCGATTCGAGCTTCGGAAAAACGCCGATTTCGGTGACGAAGAGATCGGCGTCCGGGATGCGTGACTGGTCGAGATCGCGCGGCAGCATTGCGCGGTCCTGGACCGAGAAACCGTGCAGCGTGGGACAGCGCGCGAAGAGCGCGCGGATCTTGGCTTCGACATCCGCTTCAAGGCGGACGAGGAGGCTGTCGGGCAGGCCAGGCTTGAACTCGAGAGTCTTCATCTGTAGCGCCTTCACGCAGTGCTGTGTCACTGCGAATACTACAGACGCCGAGAAAGCGCGACATCGGGATTTTCCCGAGCGCACTACAGGCGGGACCCGAGAACGGCAATTGCTACACGAATGTTAAAAAGTTAGTGAAGCGTACGCGCGAACGTGCGCCCGCGCAGCAGTTCCGTCGCTTCCGGTTCGTCCTCGAGGAATTCGGCGAGGGTACGGGCGATGTCCTGGAAAATCTCGCCGTATTGCTCGGCCGACAGGCGTGGCGCGATACCCACATCGGAAACGAAAAGCTCGTCGTTCTCGGTGCGCACCGCGAATCCCCAGAGCTCGGGGCAGCGCGCGAAGAGGGATTCCACCTGCTGCTCGAGTTGCGAGCGCGGTTTCATGGCTCTACCGTAGCCCCCGGAGATTGCGCAACCGCTTCGCACGTCGGGGCCCGACCGGCTTACGGCCGCTCCTGACGTTCGTGTCGTGCCTGCGCGACATGGACCTCACGCTAAGGGCGAGCAACCCGCTCGTCGCTTACGGATTGCCGACTTCTCGCTTATCTTTACCAACGTTTTCCGAGGAAAGGCGAGCCGCCAAATGTCCAAATTCTTGATAACGCCGCATTTCCGCCTGCACGAGTGGGTGGCCGAGGAGAAAGCCTATTTCGCGGCCGAGGGGCTCGATTACGAGTTCCGCGAGGCCTTCAAGGGCCGCGACCTCGCAAAGGCGCACGCCACCGCGAACAAGGTCGGCGCCTACCAGAACATCGAAGCCGGACGCGACAGCAACGTGAGCTGCGCCTGCCATTGGACGGTCAATGTCGCCGCATCGAAGGGGCACGCCAGGATGTACGCCGACGCGTACTCGGTATCGCCATCGGCGGTGTTCGTGCCGCCGGAGTCGCCGATCAGGACGCCCGAAGACCTGCGCGGCGTGCCGATCTCGGTCGGCCACCAGTCAGGCAGCCATTACTCGACGATCCAGGCGCTCGAGCAGTACATGCCGCTCGCCGACATCAAGCTCTCCTTCGCGGACGGGATTCTTTTCTCGCGCATGGAGAAGCTGTACGACCGCAAGGTCCCGGCCGCCGCGGTGTTCTCGGGTCCGTATTACTTCCTAGAGCAGCTGGGCTTCCGCAAGGTAATCGACACCACGTTCATGATGGCGTCGATGCTCAACAACGATCCAGCTCCCGAGGACGTGAAGAAGTATTTCCGCGCGCTGCGCCGGGCTCAGCGCGACATCGACCTGCGGCCGGAGCTCTACACGCACCACTACAAGAAGGAGTTCCCCGCGCGCTTTCTGCCGCTCGCGGACACGCGGCGCTGGGGTCCCGGCGAGCGCATCGTCTTCGAGCCCTATACCAAGGAGGTGTTCGAGGAGTCGTTCCGCTGGATCCGCGAGCACCACATCTTCGAGGGCCAGGACATGGGGCCGGGCCGCTATGAAGATGCCTGCGTGTCGCTTGCCGTCTAGAAGAACGCCGGCCTAGGACGGCTCGGGCAGCGTCTTGTGCGTGCCGTCGCAGAACGGGCGGCCCCCGGTGTGCTTGCAGCCGCAAAGCCAGAGCTTCTGCGCCTCGGAGATGGTGAAATGCGACGGCGTGAATTCCGAGCCCTTGTGCGAGCCGTCGCAGAAGGGTTGGCGCTTCGAGCGGCCGCAGGCGCACCACCAGTAGTCGCCCGGGGCAAGCTCGACCGCGAAGGGACCGCGCTGCGCGATGAACGGCTCAGCCATGCCTTCCTCCCCTAGAAAGCGTTGGGATCCTGGAAGTTGGCGAAGCGCGTGAAGCGGCCGAGGAACGTGAGATCGATGCGGCCGATGGGACCGTTCCTTTGCTTGCCGATGATGATTTCGGCCCGACCCTTCGCCTCCTCCTTGTCCGGAAAGTACACTTCGTCGCGGTAGATGAAAAGGATCACGTCGGCATCCTGCTCGATGGCGCCCGACTCGCGCAGGTCCGACATCATCGGCCGGCGGTCGTTGCGCTGCTCCACCGCGCGCGACAGCTGAGACAAGGCGATGACCGGCACCTCGAGCTCCTTGGCAAGCGCCTTGAGCGAGCGCGAGATCTCGGAGATCTCGGTGGCGCGGTTCTCGCCCTGCGAGCTCGCCGACATGAGCTGCAGGTAATCGACGATCACGAGGCCGAGCTTCGAATATTCCCGCTTCAGCCGCCTTGCGCGCGCGCGCACTTCGAGCGCATTGAGCGCCGCGGTCTCATCCACGTGGATTGACGCCTCGTGCAGCCGGCCGGTCGCCTCGGTAAGCTGCGACCATTCCTCGTCGGTAAGGCGCCCGGTGCGCAGCTTGTGCTGGTCCACCTTGGCGATCGAGGAAAGCATGCGCATCGCGAGCTGGCTTGCGCTCATCTCCATGCTGAAGATCGCCACCGGCAGCCGCACGCTCGGATGCAGCGCCACGTGCTCAGCAATGTTGAGAGCGAAGGCCGTCTTGCCCATCGACGGCCGCCCGGCGATGATGATCAGGTCGCCCGGCTGCAGACCAGCGGTGCGGACGTCCAGATCGGTGAAACCGGTTGGCACGCCGGTGACGTCCGACGGGTTGTCCTGATTGTGCAGGTGGTCGATACGCTCGTAGACCCGCGCGAGGATCGGCGCGATGCCGATCAGCCCCTGGTCTTTGCGGGCGCCGGATTCCGCGATCTGAAAGATCTTCGACTCCGCCTCGTCGAGCAGCTGCCCGACTTCCTTGCCCGAGGGCGTGAGCGCCGATTCGGCGATCTCGGTCGCGACCTGCGCGAGGCGCCGCTGCACCGAGCGTTCGCGCACCAGCTCCGCATAGCGACGCACGTTGAGCGAACTGGGCGTGTTCTGGGCGAGCGCGGCGAGGTACGCGGCGCCGCCGGTCTTGTCCTTGTCTTCGCTCGCTTCGATCGATTCGGCGACGGTCACCACATCGGCCGGTCGCGAATGCTCGACGAGCTTGGCGATGTGCCGCCAGATGCGGCGGTGGTCGTCGCGATAGAAGTCATCCGCGGCGACCAGATCGGCGACGCGATCGAATGCCTGGTTGTCGATGAGCAGCGCCCCGAGGAGCGACTGCTCCGCCTCTACCGAGTGCGGCGGTACACGAAGCGCGACGAGCTGCGGGTCAGCCGCGGGCTCGCGCGCGAGCTGCTGCGCTGCTGCCATTTCTCTTGACTTCCTCCCGGGCGGCAATCATAGGGACGATGGCTGCGAACCAGTAGGCCGCCAATGTACGGCTGCCGACGGGCTGCCGCAAATTTGAGCACCCGGGGCGCTTGAGCCCGCACGCCTGTGAATTAGCTGTGCGCAGCCTGTCGACAGTTTGTGGATGCCCGTGGATAGAAACAAATTATTTTTCTTGACAGTGCAATCCCGAACGGCAAAAAAAAGGGCCCCGCCAGGCCCTTTTTCTCCGCCATTCGGCGGCTACTGCTCGCCGAGCACCGAGACGGTGACGGTGACGGTGACGTCGGTGTGCAGCCCGATCTGGATCGGGAAGTCGCCCACCTGCTTGAGCGGCCCCTGCGGCATGCGGATGTTGGCGCGCTCGACCTCGTGGCCCTGCTTGTGCAGCGCTTCGACGATGTCGTAGTTCGTGACCGAGCCGAACAGCCGGCCGTCGGGGCCCGCCTTCTGCGTGATCTGCACCGTGAGCCCGTCGAGCTTCGCGCCGCGCTCCTGCGCCTTGGAGAGCGTCTCGGCCTGCGCTTTCTCGAGCTCGGCACGGCGCGATTCGAAGGCCTTGAGGTTCGCTTCCGTCGCGCGCTTCGCCTTGCCTTGCGGGATGAGGTAGTTGCGCGCAAAGCCGTCCTTCACCTTGACGACGTCGCCGAGCTCTCCGAGGTTGGCGACCTTCTCCATCAATATGACTTGCATGAGCGCCTCAGTGCAGGTCGGTGTAGGGCAGCAGCGCAAGGAACCGCGCGCGCTTGATCGCCTCGGAGAGCTGGCGCTGGTAGCCCGCGGCGGTGCCGGTGATGCGCGCCGGAATGATCTTGCCGGTCTCGTTCACGAAGTCCTTCAGGACCTCGACATCCTTGTAGTCGATCCACTCGACTTTCTCGGCAGTGAAGCGGCAGAACTTGCGCCGCCGGAACAGCGCCCGCTGGCCCTTGTCCTTCTTATCCTTCGAAAACTTCCCTTTGCCCTTGCCTCTGCGTGGCGGTGGCATGTCTTACTCTCCTTCCACAAATTCGACGTCGGTTACATGCAGCACGAGCTTCTTCGCGCGTGCGCTTTTCGCGCTGAGGAAACCTTCGACGCGCAGGCCGCTGCCGAGCGGCCGTGCGGCAATGAGCCGCGCCTGCGCCTCGAAGGCGACGGCGCCGATCTCGGCCTGGACCTTGCGCTTCACGCCGGCTTCCTCCTGCTCGGACTCGTGCGCGAGCTTGAATTGCAGCGCCGCCACGCCCGCGGGCGTGTGGCGCAGCGTGCCGGCCTCAAGCAGCCGGCCGCTCAGCTCGACCCGGTTCCGCGCCAAGCTCGCCGCCGCGCTCCATGAGCGACTTGGACTTCTCTTCCTTCATCATCGGCGAGGGCGCGGTCACGGCCTTGTCCATCTTGACGATCAGGTGGCGCAGCACCGCGTCGGAAAACTTGAATGAGTGCTCGAGCTCGGTAAGCGTCTCGTTGTCGCACTCGATGTTCATGAGCACGTAGTGCGCCTTGTGCACCTTGGCGATCGGGTAGGCGAGCTGGCGCCGCCCCCAGTCCTCGAGGCGATGCACCGTGCCACTGCGCCCCGCGATGACGCCCTTGTAGCGCTCGACCATGGCGGGCACCTGCTCGCTCTGGTCGGGATGGACGATGAAAACGATCTCGTAATGCCGCATGTCTGATTGGCTCCTTTTCCTGTGGGTTTGGCCGACTCGCGGCGGTTCGCGGTGCGACCAGGAAGGGGCGCGATTGTACCGGAAAAACGGGGGCTTGCGAGCTACGCGGGCCCGCCGATACCGAGCTCGAGCTTCACCTTGTCGAGCGTGGGACCGACCTTCTGGACGGCTTTCCTTATCTTGGCGGGATCGGTCTCGAGCGTACGCGCCCAGAAGTCGAGCGCCTCGGGCTTGAGCTCGATCTGCGTCGGATCGGGCGGTGTGTATTCCGCGCCTTGCTTGGCCATGTGCGTTCAGACGCCCGGGGCGCTCCGAGGTTCACCGCTCGCGCGCGGCTTCGTGGAACGCCCTGCCGAGCGGCGACAGAAGGTACTCGAGCACGCTACGAGTGCCGAGGTGAATCTCTGCCGACACCTGCATGCCGGGCGCAAGGCGATGCTGCTCGCCGTCGGCCTCGAGCACCTGCGTCCTTAGATTGACGAGCGCGCGGTACGCAGCCGGCTCGGCGCCGCCTTTCGCCTGCGGCGCAACGCCGCCCGCCGGCGACTCGATGGCATCGGCGCTGACGTGCGCCACTGCGCCGTCGAGCATGCCGTACTTCTGGAAAGTGAAGGCAGCAAGCTTCAGCTTCGCCGGCTGGCCCTCGCGCACAAAGCCGATGTCGTGGTTCTTCACCCAGACTTCGGCGCGCAGGATCTCGTCTTTCGGCACGAGCGTCATCAGGATGGTGCCGGGACTCGTGACGGTGCCAATGGTGTGGGTGGCAAGATCCTTCACCACGCCGTCCTGCAGCGCGCGCAGCTCGAGGTATTCGTTGCGATGCGCCTGCTTGGCGAGCTCCTGCGCCGCCTTCTCCGCCTGCGCGGCAATTTCGACGCGCTCCGTCTGCAGCTGTCTCCGGTAGTCGGCGGTGATCTGCGCGATCTTCTTTTCCTCCTGTGCGATGGTGTCGCGCGCCGACGCGATCGTCGCTTCCTGCGCCTTCAGGTCGCGTTCCTTCTCGATGCGCTCGCGTTGCTTGTCGGTGAACATCAGCTTTCCGGCGAAGCCCTCGCGCGCGAGCTTCTCGAACGCGGCTTCCTGCTCCCGATAGTGCGGCAGTACCTGCTCGAGCTTGCGCCGCACTTCCTCTGCCGAGGCGAGATCATGGCGTGCCTTGTCCAGCAGCGCGCGCTCCTGTGCCAGCGCGTTCTCGTAGGCCTGCCGGTTCGCCGCGTATTGCGCGGCGACCTGTGCGAAGAGCTCGCGCGGCTCGTCGCCGCGGCGCGTAAAGGCGCCGCCTGCGAGCTGTGCGTCGATGCGACGCAGCGCGATGCGCTTGTTCCGATAATCGGCGCTGAGCGCCTTCAGGTCGGATTCGGACAGTGTCTTGTCCATGCGCAGCAGCACCTGCCCGGCTTTCACCGGCTCGCCCTCTCTCACCAGGATTTCCTTCACCACCCCGGCGTCGGCTGGCTGCACGATCTTCACGTACGTATCGGGCACCAGCCTGCCTTCGGCCACGGCCACGATGTCGAGCCGGCCGACAGCCGCCCATAGGACGAGCGCGCCGATAAGCGCGAGCGTGGCCCAGAGCACGCTGCGTCCCAGCGGATGCGGCGGCGTTTCCTGCAGACGCACGATTGCCGGGTGGAAGTCGCGCGCAGCACTGCGCCCACTCATGCGAGCATCCCCTCTAGCCTCTTCGCCGCGTCGTCCGTGCGACCGGCGTAGCGCGCAGCAAGGCGCGATGCGCTGGCTCCGGCGGATTGCAACGCGTCCAGGCACCGCGCCATCGCGAGGCCCGTGAGCTTGCCTTCGGGCACGACGCCGGCGCCGGTCTGCGCTACGCGCGCGGCATTGAGCGCCTGCTCCACGTGGGTTGGCAGCATGAGAAGCGGCTTGCCGGCGAGCACCGCCTGCGTCACGGTGCCGGCATTGCCGTTGCACACGACGAAGTCGGCCTGCGGCATGAGCGCGCTCGCCTTGTAGGGCATCGGGCTCACCATCAGTCCGCGTCGCTCGCGGGCGGCGGGCCGCTTCGGCGGGCCGCCGAGATAGGCAATCGTGCTCGCGTTCGCCGCGGTGAGCGCTTCGATGACCGGCTTCACGTAGCGTCCCGCTCTGAGATACACCAGCGCTTTCGGGCCGTCGGCGCGCGGCCAGGCGGGAATCGTTTCACCCGCATCGGCGCTCGGCTCGGTGACATACATCTGCGCGGGCCGCGGCCCGAAACAGTCAATCTCCGGCACGCCGCGCACCAGGGTCGTTTCCGCCCGATACAGATCGCTGACACGCGCGAACGGCGACGCGCGCAGCACGTCGAGCACCGCGTTAAGTCGCTGAAGCAGCCTTGCCTCCACCTCCCGCGCGGACGCGTTCGCGAATGCCGGTAGCGGCGCGCCTGCCACCGGGGTGGAGAACGGTGCGCCATAGAGCGCGCTCCGTAGGCTCAGCGCACGCGCCGCGAGTAGCGCCGCCGGCGCGTGGTCGGCGATAAGAACCTCCGCGCGCGCGGCCTGCATGATCGAGCGCCATGCGAGCGCCGCGACCAGTGTCGACCCTGTTGTCGGAAAGAGTTCCCCGGCGAGCATCGCGGCGTACGAGGCATACGCCCGTGACTGGCCGCGATGCGCGCTCGCCGGTGCCGGCAGGAATGCGAAGCCCTCGCGCGCAACGCGCGCGGCATCGGTGAGGTCTCGCATGGCGAAGAGCACGCGGTGTCCGCGGCTACGCAAGGCGCGCGCGAGGGCGATGAGCGGCAGCAGGTGCCCGAGGTTGGCGCCGAGCTCCCAGGCAATCAGGATGCGCCGGCCCATCTATTCTCCGTAGGCCTTCACCGCCATGTGCTTGGGCGGCCGGTGCGCGCCGAACTGCAGCACCTCGTCCACCTGCAGCCCGCGCGGCAGGTTGTGGGCGATAAAGAGCACTGTCACCCTTCCCTTGAGCTGGTTGATGGTCTGTGCGAACGCCTCGGCCGTGTGCGCATCGAGGCCGCTTGTCGCCTCGTCGAAGATCAGCACCTTCGGCTGTTTGAGCAGAGCGCGTGCGATTGCGATGCGCTGGCGCTGGCCGCCGGAGAGCCCGACGCCACGCTCACCGAGCATGGTCTGGAAGCCCTGCGGCAGCTGCTCGATGACTTGCAGGATCTCCGCCATGCGGCAGGCCTCGGTGATCTCGTCGAAGCTCGCGTGCGGCTGCGCTATCTGCAGGTTGTCGAGCACGGAACCCGAGAAAAGCGTCGTTTCCTGAGGGACGACGCCAAAGTTCGCGCGCAGCTCGTTGGCCGCCATGTGGGTGATGTCCTGGCCATCGACAAGGATGCGACCGTCGTGCGGCGCGTAGAAGCCGAGCAGGAGCTTCGCGAGCGTGCTCTTGCCGCAGCCGCTCGGCCCGACGAGCACCGTGAGCTGACCGGGCCGGACCGCAAGGCTCAGATTGCGATAAAGCCACGCGTGGCGCTCCGAGTAGCGGAACGAGACGGACTGGAACTCGATGCGCCCCGCGCTCGCCGGTGCCGCGCGACGCGCCGCGACCGTATGCGGCTCGATCGGCATGTCCATTACATCGCCCAGGCGTTTGATGGCGACGCCCGCCTGCTGGAATTGCTGCCACGTACCCACCAGCCGGAGCATCGGCTGCGAGAGGCGGCTCGCGAACATCTGGAAAGCGACCAGCATGCCGATCGTGAAAGTCGACGCGCCGAGTGAAGCCCGGGCGGCGCTATCCATGACGAGCAGCGCGCCGACCAGCAGGATCGCCACCGTCATGACCTGCTCGAGCGCATTCGCCAAGGTGTTGTAGCTGTTGGCGAGCTGGCGCGTGCGGAAGCCGGCCGCGAGGTACTGGGCGAGCTGCTCACCGTAGCGGCTCTCGAGCAGGGGTTCGAGCTGCAGCGACTTCACCGTCGCCATGCCGGCGAGGTACTCGGTGACGAACGCGGTGTTGCGCGCGCCGACGCGGAACTGGTAGTCGAGCCGCGCTCGAAAGAGCGGCGATACGGCGAGGCTCAAGCCTGAGACGGCGAGCAGCACAGCCAGCGCGATCAGCGTGAGCTGCCAGCTGTACCAGAACATCACCCCGAGGAAGACCACGAGAAACGGACAGTCGAGTAGCAGCGTCACGGCGGCACCCGAAACGAATTCGCGGATCTGCTCGACGCCGTGCAGCCGCGCGACCAGCACCCCGGTCTGGCGATGCTCGAAGTAAGGCATCGGCAAGCGCAGGAGATGGCGGAATACCGTCTGCCCGAGCACCGCGTCGACACGGTTGCCGGTGTGGACCACCAGGTACTGGCGCATCCACGTCATCACCGCGGTGAAGACGACGAACATTGCGAGCGCCACGCCGACCACCCAGAGCGTGTTGACCGTGTGGTTCACCACCACCTTGTCAATCACCACCTGTGTGAAGAGCGGCGTCGCAAGGCCGACGAGCTGCAGCGCAAAGGAGGCGATGAGCACATCGCGCCAGATGCCCTTGTGCTTGAGGAGCTCCGGCACGAACCAGCGGAAGCCAAACGTGCGCTTCTCGACGCCGTCGGGATCCGGTACCGCCGCTTCGCCGCGCGTGAACTGCACCGCCGTACCGGCAAAGCGTGCCGCATCAAGCGCAGCAGGCTCGACAGAGCCGGCCCTCAGGATCGTGAGCTCTTCGCCCGACACTCGCAGGAGCAGCGCGAGCGCATAGCGCTCGTCATCACGCACAAGCACGAGGCAAGGCAGCGCGAGCGAGCCGAGCGCATGCGGCGCGGGGTTCGTTACCCTGACCTTGAGACCAAGGTACTCGAGCGCCTCGCGCAGCGATGCGATGCTATGCGGCGGCGGCGATTGCTGCGCGAGCAGCGCGGCGTCGAACGCGACGCCCTGAATGCGGCACGCAGCCGCGAGCGCCCAGAAGAAATCGTCGCGGGCAAGTTGAGTTCGTTCGCTCAACCGTCCTCCCCACGAGCACGATAACGCGAGAAGCAAGGTGAATGTAAGGGTCCTGCCAGAACTATTTGTGTGACAACTTATCTCGACGTCCTGATCGCGCCGTTAGGATGCTCGCAACGCTGTGTAGCCCCGACGGGCTGTCCAAAAAAAAGCCCGCATTGCGCGGGCTTTTTGGCAGGAGCTGCGGATGCTACCAGTGGTGGCCGTCGTCCACGCGGGTAATCTTCCAGATCACGCCCGTGCCGGGAATCTGCACCAGCGGAGCATTGGCGGGATTGTGGAAGGCGGAGGCAGGGTCGGAACCGCCGGGGTCGCGCACCGCACCGTAGTCGACGAGGTACGCCGCGCCGTCTGGCCCGAAGCGAATCGTGGTCGGCCGATTGATTCCGCGCAACATGGCCGCAAACGCCTGCTCGCTCTCGCCCTTGCACCTCGGTAAGCCGTCTCCCGTATCGCGGTCCTGCTCACCCTGCGGGCAATTGAATGCGAAGCGGGAGAGCTGGAGCTCACTCGGGTCGTCTGCCTTGGTGAAGTTCACGAGCTGCACATCGTGGCCCTCCTCCGGCGTGCCGTTCGCTTGCGAGAAACCGAAGTCACCTTCGCGAGACACCAGCACGCCATTCTTCTTCACCACGCCACCGACGAACGAGTCCGGAACGAAGTCGAGACCGACGGCGGCGACGTCCGCAGGCTCAAGGGCGAGCGGCGCCTTTGGCTGTTGCGGGAAGAATGCGAGGACCGGCTTCACCGGCTGGCCCGCCAGCGATGGATCGTCGTCGGCCGGACTGCCCTTCGGATTGAACACCGATTGCGTCGCATCGAGGAAACCAAAGCGATCCGGCCAACCGTGCCATTCCGGCGTGCCGTCGGGGTTCTGCCGAGCAACGCCGAGGCGGTCGGGCGCGTTGTTAGTCGGGCGCGCGCCGCGTTCGTCCTCGCCGTTCTCCGAGTACATCAGCTGTCCTTTGAGCGGATGGTCGTTCGGCGAGAAGCGGATGCCGTATGGGTTGCGGAAGCCCCAGGCGACCGGCTCGATCGTGTTCTGCGGATCGGAGATCTTCGCTCGCAAGATCGCGCCGGTGCACATGCCTTGGCTCGTCGCGCCTTCGAATGGCGGTATCGTGGCCCCCGGACGCGGGAAACCATGGTTCGAGTAGCCGGTCGACACGTGACCGTCGCTGACGGCTTTCCATGTGTTCATCGAGAGCGTGATCTGCTGGCAGGCGATCTCGTGCTGATTGCCACCGCCGCCGTTGTCGTGGCCGGTGACCCCCGAGTTGGTCGCGGAGCCTTGCGACCAGTAGAGCCAACCGTCCTTCACCAGGATCTGCTCCGTGGGGTGATCACCCGTGGGCAAGCCGCGAATTACTGTCGAGACCGTGTTGCCCGCCAAGTCGACGCGCACGACGCGCGAAGTGTTGTTACCGCTGCCCGGCGCGCCGCGTACGCCCTGATTGGAGTCCGTGGCGTAAAGCGTGCCGCCCTCGAAGTCGTGCGCGAACGCGAGCCCAATCGCTGGGCCGTCGGCCTGGAAGCCATTACC
>DASSLQ010000258.1:0-39021 GCA_035689325.1 Burkholderiales bacterium
GCGCGCGAATAGCCCATCGGGGCCCGGGCACCGCTTAGATCGGTGCTGCAGTTAGAGGCCGGATATACGTGAGCAGTCGTACCTCACGGCCAGAACATCAGTAAGCTTTGCAAACGAGGAGGGGTCCATATACGGACATTCGAAGCACAGCTTCAAGTCATAGACGTGCCAAGGCCCAATGCTAAGAGCCCGCTCTTCTTTTCAGACGATGTGAGCCTGGTATCAATGAAGCAACCACGTACCCCGGATTAAGGGCCGCCTCGTCCACCGACTGCCGCAAACACCTGCCCCGTCGAATAGCTGGACTCGTTGGAGGCGAGGAGTACATAAATGCCTGCAAGCTCAGCCGGCTGCCCGGCGCGGCCCATCGGCGTTTCTTCGCCGAACTGAGGAAGCTGATCTGGAGGCTGGCCGCCTGTGACCTGTAGCGGTGTCCAGAACGGGCTCGGCGCGACCGCATTTCGGCAAGGCGCAGGCGATCGGCACATCATGGCGGCGTAGGTGTCGGTCCGCAGATAGCGCCGTGGCGGCTCGGGGGACGTGAGGCCGGTGCGCTCGGCGAAGTCCTCGAGGAGGGCTATCGCTGCGATGCGGCGCAGGTTCATCGCTCAAACGTAATGCAACACCAATGCCGCTGCTTGCGCGGCATGGCGCCCGCCGAGCGCTAGGGCAGCTCGATCTCCACCTCGACGCGCCGATTCGGCGCGAGGCAGGCGAGCAGCGCCGGACGTTCGAGCGCAGCCGGGCAGTTCGCCTCTGGCATTGTCGCGCCCAGCGCCAGCACTTCGATCTTCGCGGGGTCGGCGCCTTTGGCGACGAGATAGTCGCGCACCGCCTCGGCGCGCTGGCGCGACAGGCGCTCGTTGTAGCGCGCGGTGCCGATATCGTCGGCATGGCCGCGCACGACGTAGCGCGCCTGCATCAGCTTGGGGAGGCTTGCACGCTCCAGCTCCTCGAGTGCCGAGCGGTCGAGGCTCACCTGATCGAATTGGAAATGGAGCGCCGGCACGCGTATCAGGCGCGGTGCCGCGGAAAAGCCCGCCGGCGCTTCGCTATGCGCGACGGTCATCGCGCGCGCTTCGCCGCTCGCGGCCACGCTCGGCAACGGCGTGCCGTCGCTTACGCAAGCGATGTTGTCGCGCTCGAGATCGTATTGGAAGAAAAGCCGCACGTCGCCCGCTTGCAGCGCCACGAGCGTGCTCCGGTGGCCGTTATCCACGGAGGCGCCCATTTCCTGCGGCGTCGCGCCATGCACGGAGAGCGGCCGGTCTTCGGTCAGGGCGAAGAGCGCTTCGTAGATTGCACGGCTGCTGGCATTCGCCGGAACGCCGAGCCGCTCCCGCAAGCGCGGCGCTAGCACGACGTCGTTGCCGATGATCGCGTGCGCCGCTCCGCTAATGAACGCGCTCAGCACATACGTACGCGCCTCGAGCTCCGTCGTGGTCTTGTTCTGCGCCAGTGCGCCAGCCGCGACGGCGAGCCCGGCGCCCGCAACGATCGTTCTTATAAGGGCCGCCATGGTTACCCCTTTGGGCTGCATTATTCCGTCGCCGGTGCGAAACGAATGTCAGGAGTCGTATTGAAAGGGGGCGTCAGCGCGTCAAGAATTGACACGTCGAAGGTTTTGCCCTGACCGATACCGACGAACCCTGCAAGGACTCGCTCTGCGGCGCCGGTCGGCTCCCTCAAGACCTCACGCGCCGCCTGCTCGATCGCGCTCGCGCGCGGCACAACCTGCGGCATGCCAGCGGCGCGCGGAACGCGGTCATTTGCTGCGGAGAATCGAATGTCCGGTCTTGGCCGTTAGCAGACCTTCGCGCCGCGTGTCGAATAGCGCGCCCGAGCCCAGCCGCTTAGCTGCGAGCCGGCTCTATTCTTTAGACCAGTCGGAGACTTCGCCGATCTTCTCGGGCGTCGCGTAGATCGCCGCGCGGATCACGCACTCGCCTTTCTGTTCATCGACTTTCAGGTCGGCGACGTAAGTCGTCGCGTAGCCCAGCTTCTCGATCAGCTGGTCAAGGATCATGTTGGTGGCGAGGCAGCTGTAGGGCTTGATGCCGCTTTCGCGCAGCAGCTGCTCCTTCAGCATGTGCGGACAGCCGGCGATGCGCAGCGTAAGCAGGATGCCCTTGCCGCCGATCTTGTACTCGATGTCCCGCACCAGCCCCGCGGCCTTGAGCTTCTCGATGCACGCTTCGATGATCTCGGCCTCGGTCTTGCCCCGGATGTCCTCGGTCTTGATGAAGTCGGTGCCGATCAGCTCGGTCTTCCAAGACGCGCAGTCGGAGAGCTCGTGGTAGAGCAGCTGCTCCATGCGGAAGAGCAGATGGTTGTAGTACTTGTCCTTGTCATCCACGGCGCGGGCGCTCCCGATTGCCGAATCGCTCCCAGTACACGAGCTCCTCGAGGGGTTTCTTCGGCCGCGGGTGCTTGCGTTGCTCGGCCGGCCAGCCGATCGAGACATAGGCGATCACCTTGTACTGGCCGAGCCCGGTCGGGATGCCGAGGATCTCCTTGAACTTCTTCGCGTCGCGCGTCGAGGCCACCGGCCCGTGCACCCAGCAGGCGCCCAAGCCGAGCGAATGCGCCTCGAGGCAGATGTTCTCGATCGCCGCCGAGAGGTCGTAGGGCACGTCGACCGAGCCCTCCATCAGCGTGCCGATCACCGCGATCACCACGGGTGCGTCCTTGGCGAACGCCGAGACCTCGCCCGAATACATGAAGCGCAGCACCTTCTCGCGCTTCACCGGGTCCTCGATGCCCGCGAAGCGATCCTGCATATGGCCCATGCAATACCAGGCCGTCATGCGCGAGCCGCTGCCCAGGCGCGCGAGATCCGCGATCTTGTTCCTGGTCGCCTGGTCGCGGACCACGATGAAGCGCCACGGCTGGTAGTTCTCGCCGGTCGGCGCCCAGCGCGCCGCCTCGAGCACCTTGTCGATCAGCTCGTCCGGGACCGGATCGGGCTTGTAGCGCCGGATGCTCTTGCGGCTGACGATGACGTCGAGGATGTCAGGCATGGGCGGCGACCTTCACCTCCTGGAGGTCGAGAACCTTCATCGCGGTGCGGCCCAAGATCAGGTCCTTCTCCTCCTGCGCGAACTCCTTCGGCAGCTCCTTGAACACCTGCGCCCATTGCGGCAAGCGCAAGTGGAAGTTGGGATGCGGCGCATCGGTGGCGAACATGATCTTGTCCGCGCCGACCATGTCGGTGAGGTGGCGAAGCCACGCGATGAACGCCTTATGCCCCATTTTGCGGTACGGCTTCTGCCACAGCGACAAATCGAGATAGACGTTGGGCAGCCAGGCCGCCGCCTGCATCGCCTCCTGCCACCAGCCGACGTCGCCGGTGTGCGCGAAGATGAAGGTCGCATCCGGATAGCGCGCCGCGGCCGAGGCGAAGTACGCCGGCCGCGAGTTCTCCCAGCGCAGCGGCGCCGACGGGGCGCCGCCCGTGTGGCACATGATGGGGATATCCCACTCGGTCGCCTTCTCGTAGACCCAGTTGCATACCGGGTCATCGGGCATGTAGCCGACGCCCGCGTGCAGCTTGAAGCCCTTCACGCCCCACTCGCGATAGGCCTGCTCGCAGTGCTTGAGGCCGCCCTGGCGCCGCGGATCGATCGCCATGAACGGGATCATGCGGCCCGCGTGGCGCCTGGCGATGTCGGCGTAGAGCTTATTCTGCTCGAAGATGTGAATCGGCGGCTCGCCGAGCAGCAGGCCGTAGTCGACCGGGAAGATGACCGAGACGTCGACCCCCGCCGCATCCATCTCGGCGATCACGTTGTCGGCGGTCGGATCGATGTCCTGGCGCACGATCACGTCGATGTACTCGCGCGGCGAGACGTTGGTCTTGTTCGCCTTGTTGTACATCATGCTGAAGCTCTTCGATGCCGCCTGTATGTAGGAGCCCTGCACCGTGCCTTTGATGACGAGATGCCGGTGAACGTCGATGATCATGTGACTGCTCCTTCGGCTACTTTCACGGTCGAACGGATGAAGTTGACGATCTCGCCCGGCGCTGTACCGGGGAGGAAGACCTTGCGCACACCCATCGCTTCGAGGCGCGGGATGTCGCGCGCGAGCACGATGCCGCCGATGAGCACGGTGACGTGGCCGAGGCGCGCGCGCTGCAGCGCAGCCAGGACCCGCGGCACGAGCACCATGTGGTCGCCGGCGAGGAAAGACAATCCGACAGCGTCAGCGTTGCACGCGCGCGCGTCGGCGGCGACCTGTTCGGGCGTCGAGCGCAGGCCGCGGTAGGTCACGTCCATCCCCGCCTCGCGCAGATGGTGGGCGACGATCTTGATGCCACGATCATGGCCGTCGAGGCCGACCTTCGCGAGCAGCACGCGGGGTTGGTTCATCGGTATTCCCCCCAGTGGCTGCGCATCACGCCGCAGATCTCGCCGACGGTGGCATAGGCCCTCACCGCGGCGAGCACCGGGGGCATGACGTTCTCGTTCCGCTCGATTGCCGCGTCCAGCGACTTCAGCGCCTGCGCGACGTCGCGCTGCGAGCGCCGTCGCTTCACCTCGGCCAGGCTCGCTCGCTGTCGCGACCCGACCTTCGGGTCGGCTTCGAAGAGTTCGGGCACCTCGGCGGCGGCCTGCGACTGGAAGCGGTTGAGGCCCACGATGACCTTCTCGCCGCTGTCGACCGCCTGCTGATAGCGCACGCTGGAAGCGTCGATTTCGCGCGCGATCCAGCCCGATTCGATGGCGCGCAGCATGCCGCCCATGGCATCGATCTGGTTGAGGTAAGTCTCGGCGCGCCGCTCGATCTCGTCGGTGAGCGACTCGACGTAGTACGAGCCGGCGAGCGGGTCGACGGTCTTCGCCACGCCGGACTCGTAGGCGAGGATCTGCTGCGTGCGCAGCGCGAGCGTCGCCGCGTCCTGCGAGGGAATGGCGAAGCCCTCGTCCCAGCACGCGGTATGGATCGCCTGGTGACCGCCGAGAATGCCCATCAGCGCGTGCAGCGTGACGCGCACGATGTTGTTGAGCGGCTGCTGCGCCACCAGCGTCGAGCCGCATGAGCCGCTGAACGTGCGGAACAGCAGGCTCTTCGGATCTTTCGCGCCGAAGCGCTCTTTCATGATGCGGGCGAAAAGGCGCCGCGCGGCCCGATACTTGGCCACCTCTTCGAACAGCTCGCGGAAGCAGCCCAGGCTGTAGGAGAGCCGCGGCGCGAACTCGTCGACCGCGAGGCCCCGCGCGATGCCGGCCTCGATGTAGGCGATGGCGTCGGCCAGCGTGAAGGCGAGCTCCTGCACGGCGTCGGCACCCGCCTCGCGGATGTGATAGCCGGCGATGTTCATCGTGTTCCAGCGCGGCAGGCTCGAGTGGCAGTGCTCGACGATGTCGAGCGCGAGCTTCAGGCTCGGCTGCGGCGGGAAGATGTAGGTGCCCCGGGCGATGAACTCCTTCAGGATGTCGTTCTGCGTCGTGCCGGAGAGCTTCGCCGGCGGCACGCCCTGCCGCTCGCCCACCGCGACATACATGGCGAGCAGCACCGGCGCAGTGGCGTTGATGGTCATCGAGGTCGAGACGCGCTCGAGCGGGATGCCGGCGAAGATGGTTTCCATGTCCGCCAGCGAATCGACGGCGACGCCGACCCGGCCCACGGCGCCTTCGGCGGCGGGGTCGTCCGAGTCGAGGCCGAGCTGCGTCGGCAGGTCGAAGGCGATGGAGAGGCCGGTCGAGCCCTCGCCCAGCAGGTAGCGGAAGCGGCGGTTGGTCTCCTCCGCGGTGCCGAAGCCCGCGTACTGGCGCATGGTCCAGAGCTGGCCGCGGTACATCGTCGGATAGACGCCGCGGGTGTAGGGATACTCGCCGGGCGCGCCGAGCTTGGCGGCATAGTCACGCTCGGAAAAGTCCCCCGGCCCATAGACCGCCTTGACCGGGATGCCGCTATCGGTGGTGATGGTCATAGCGGCGGATTCGAGCGCTTGCGCCGCGCGTGCGGCTTGTTCTCGAGCAGGCCGAGCGCCGCGATCAGGCGCTTGCGCGTGTCCTGCGGCCGGATCACGGCGTCCACGACCAGCAGCGACGCCGAGTGATAGGGCGTGAGGTAGAGCTCGCGGTACTCGGCCACCTTGCGCTCGAGCAATGCCTGCGGATCGCGCGCCGCGTCGAGCTCGCGCCGGCAGAGAATCTTCACCGCCGGCACCGCCGGCACCATCTGCATTTCGGCCCCCGGCCAGGCGAGCACCTGGTCGAAGCCGATCTCGTGCACGCCCATCGCCGGGATCGCGCCGCCATACATCTTGCGCAGCACGCACGAGACCTTCGGCACGGAGGCCTCGACCCAGGCATGCAACATCTTCGCGCCGTGGCGAATCAGGCCCGCGTGCTCCTGCGGCACGCCGGGGAGGAAGCCCGGCGAGTCCACCAGCGTCGCGAGCGGAATGTTGAACGCGTCGCAGGTGCGCACGAAGCGCGCCGCCTTGTCCGCGGCGTCGAGATCGAGCATGCCGTCCATGACCGCGGGGTTGTTCGCCACGATGCCGACCGCGCGGCCGTCGAGGCGCAGGAAGCCGGTGACGAGGTTGCGCGCGAAGCCCGCCTGCAGCTCGAGGAATTCGCGCCCATCGGCGATGGCGCGCACCACGGCGCGCATGTCATAGCCGGCGCCCGGGTCCGCCGGGACGATGTCCTGCAATTCCGGCACCTCGCGCTCCGCGGAATCGGCCGCGGCGTGGCGCGGCGGCGGCTCGCGATGGCTCTGCGGCAGGTAAGCGAGGAGCTGCCCGATGAGCGCGAGGCAGTGGCGATCGTCGCGCGCGACGAGATGCGTGACGCCCGAGCGGGTCGCATGAACCTCGGCACCGCCGAGCGCCTCGGCGCTCACCGTCTCGCCGTGCACCTCCTGGACCATGGCGGGGCCGGTGACGAAGAGCGAGGTTCCCTCGACCTGCACGATGAAGTCGGCGAGCGCGGCCGAGTAGGCGGCGCCGCCGGCGCAGGTGCCCATGATGCCGACGAGCTGCGGCACGGCGCCGGAACTGAGCACGTTCTCGCGGAACACGCCCGTCATGCCGTAGACGTTGTCCATGCCCTCCTGGATGCGCGCGCCGCCCGAGTCGTGCAGGCCGATGACCGGAACGAGATGCTCGCGCGCCTGGCGCAGGACGCGGTGGATCTTGGTGCCGTGCACGCGGCCGCTGGAGCCCCCGAGCACGGTGGCATCTTCCGCATATACGTAGACGCTGCGCCCGGCGATCGTGCCATGGCCGGTGATGACGCCGTCGCCGGGAAACTTCTTCGCCGCCATGCCGAAGTCGTGGCACTGGTGCTCGGCGAACATGCCGAGCTCGACGAAGCTCCCGGGATCGACGAGCGCGTCGATTCGTTCGCGCGCGGTGAGCTTGCCGGCGCCGCGCTGCGCGGCGAGCCGCGCCTCGCCGCCGGCGAGCCGCGCCTGCGCTTCGCGGCTGGCGAGCGTAGCGATCTCGGCAGTCCAGTTCGGCGCCATGTTCAGGCGGCGGCGCGCGCCGTGTCGCGCGCCTGCGGCGCGAGGCCCTTGGCGAGCTCGCGCAGCACGAATTTCTGGATCTTGCCGGTCGGCGTGCGCGGCATCTCGGCGAGCACCTCGAGCCGCTCGGGCCAGAAGTGCTTGCTGAAGCCTTCGGCGCCGAGCCGCTCGCAGATGCCGGCGAGCTCGAGCGAGCGTCCGCGGTGCAGCGTGACGAAGGCGCAGGCCCGTTCCTGCAGGCGCGCATCGGGCATGGCCACGACCGCGGCATCGGCGATTTCAGGCATGCGGTAGAGCGCGGCCTCGACCTCGACCACCGGGACGTTCTCGCCGCCGCGGATGATGACGTCCTTGCTGCGCCCGCAGATGCGGATGTAGCCGTCGGCGTCCATGCGCGCGAGATCGCCCGTGTCGAACCAGCCCTGGGCGTCGAGCTGGTAGAGCTGCGGACGCTTGAGGTAGCCGCAAAAGAGCGACGCGCCGCGGACCTGCAGCGCGCCGATCGTGCCGCGCGGCGCCTCGCGCCCTTCGCCGTCGACGATGCGCACCTCGCCGTTCGCGAGCGCGCAGCCATCGGACTCCGTGCACCGGCTGCCGTCCGGCGGCGTGATGGTCACGCTCGAGCACTCGGTCATGCCCCAGCTCGCCGCGACTGCCACGCCCAGATAGTCGCGTCCGGCTTGCGCCACGGCCGGCGGAATCGGAGCCCCGGAGCTCGCGAAGAGCCGCAGGCGGCCGAATTTCCTGCCCGACTCGCGCGCGAGCGCCGCGAGATCGGCGAGAAACGGCGTCGCGGCGAAGGTGAAAGTGGCCCCGTTCGCCTCGATCAGCTGCGCGGCGCGCGCCGGCCGCCAGATGTCGGTGAGCACGAGCGGCACGCCGAGCATCAGCGCCATCAGCATGCCGTAGCAGAAGCCGAGCTGGTGCGCGATCGGCGAGGGCATGAAGATCACGTCGTGCGCGCCGAGCTTCATGTACTCGGCGTAGCAGCGCACCGCGCAGAGCAGCGTGTTCGAGGTGTGCAACGCGCCTTTCGATTCCCCCGTAGTGCCCGAGGTGTAGAGGAGCTGCGTGATGTCGTCGGGCTGCAGGCGCGCGCCGCGCCGGAAGGCGCTCGCGCCTTGCGAGCGCTCGAGTGCGCGCTCGAACGAGTCGGGCCCGGCACCGCCCGCGATGAGCACGCGCATGCCGGGGAGCGCCCGCGCCAGCTCGCGCGCGAGGCTCTCGTGATCGAAGCCGCGGAAGCGCGCCGGCGCGACGAACAGGCGCGGCTCCGCCTGGCGCAGCATGAAGCCGAGCTCGCGCGCGCGGAAGATCGGCATCAGCGGATTGGCCACGGCGCCCAGGCGCACGCAGGCGAGATAGAGCGCGACGAACTGCCACCAGTTCGGCAGCTGGAACGACACGACATCGCCGTGCTGCACGCCCGTACCTTCCAGGACGCTCGCCGTGCGCGCGACGCACTCCGCGAGCTCGCCGTACGACAGGCGCGTCTCGCGCTCCTCTTCGAGCTGCCAGGCGGCGAGCGCGCTCGCCTGCGGCTTCTCCGCCGCCCAGCGATCCAGATAGTCGGTCGCCACGCGCTGCGGCCATACGCCGCGCGCACGTTCGCGTCCGATGCGAGCCTCATCGAGCAGGAAGCCGGCGAGCGTCATGGCGACAGCGCTCAGTCGCCCTCGAAGCGCGGCTTCTGCTTGGCAACGAATGCCTTGTAGGCGCGCTCGAAGTCCTTCGTCTGCATGCAGATCGCCTGGGCCTCGGCCTCCGTCTCGAGCGCCTCGTCGATCGACTGATTCCACTCCTGATGCAGGCACTTCTTGGTCATCGCGTGGGCGAACGCCGGTCCGTCGGCGAGCGAGCGCGCGACTTCCTGCGCCCGCGCCAGCACCCGGTCGGCGGGCAGCAGGTCGTTGTAGAAACCCCAGGCGCGCCCCTCGTCGGCGCTCATCGAGCGGCCGGTGTAGAGCAGCTCCGCGGCGCGTCCCTGCCCGATGAGTCGGGGCAGGATCGCGCAGGCGCCCATGTCGCAGCCCGCGAGGCCGACGCGCACGAAGAGGAACGCCGTCCTCGCTTCCGGCGTCGCGTAGCGCAGGTCGCTCGCCATCGCGATGATCGCGCCCGCGCCCGCGCAGATGCCGTCGATCGCCGCCACGATCGGCTGCGGACAGCTTCGCATCTCGCGCACCAGGCTGCCCGTCATGCGCGTGAAGCGCATCAGATCGGGCATCTCCATGCCGACGAGCGGCCCGATGATCTCGTGCACGTCGCCGCCGGAGCAGAAGTTGCCGCCCGCGCCGGTGAACACCACCGCGCGCACGTCATCGGCGTACTGCAGGTTGTGGAACGTGTCGCGCAGCTCGGCGTAGCTCTCGAAGGTGAGCGGGTTCTTGCGCTCGGGACGGTTGAGCGTCACGGTGGCAACCCGATCGGCGACCTCCCACTTGAAGTGGCGCGGCTGCCAGTCAGCGGCTTTGAGCTTGTACATACGGGTTCCTTTCAGCCGGCCATCGTCAGCCCGCCGCTCACGGAGAGCACCTGGCCGGTGACGAAGCTGGATTGGTCGCTTGCGAAGAACAGGATCGCGTCGGCGATCTCGGAAGGCTTGGCGAGCCGGTGCATCGGCGTCACGCGCTCGAACGCCTCCTTGATCTTGTCGGGCACCGCGGCCATGAGCGGCGTGTCGGTCGGGCCCGGGCAGACGCAGTTGACGGTGATGTTGTAGCGCGCCACCTCGCGCGCGAGACCTTTGCTGAAGGCGATGACGCCGCCCTTGGTGCCCGAGTACACGGTCTCGCCGAGGCTGCCGACGCGGCCCGCATCGCTCGCCACCGTGATGATGCGGCCGCCCTGGCGCTCGATCATCTGGTCGAGGAAGGCGCGCGTCACCATGATCGTGCCGACGAAGTTGAGATCGATGAGCTTGCGCCAGAACTCCGGCGTGTTCTTCACGAACGGCTCGGTCTTGCCCCAGCCCGCGACGCTCGCGAGCATGTCGACGCGCCCATAGCGCTCGAGCGCAGCGTCGCGAAACGCCGCCACCGAGTCGGGCTGCGTGACGTCGAGCCGCATGAACTGCGCGTCGAAACCGCGTGTCTGCAGCGCGCCCGCCACCGCCTCGCCGCCCTCCTCGTTGATGTCGCCGAGCACCACGCGCGCGCCGGCGAGCGCAAACCCCTCGGCGGTGGCGCGCCCGATGCCGGAGGCGGCGCCGGTGACCACTGCAACCCTGCCGTCGAAACTCATGACGAATCTCCTTTGGTGAGGCGCTCGAGCAGCCGCCGCGCGAGCACGGCGGCGACCTGGCGCCGGTAATCGGCCGCGCCGATCGTCGTGCGCAGCGGTTTGACCTGCTTCTGGACGAGCTTCGCGAGCGGTGCGCCTGCCGCTGCGGGCTGCGCCCCGATGAGTGTCTCGGTCCCGCTCAGCGCAAACGGGTTCGAGTTCGTTCCGGTCAGCGCCACGCGCAGATGCGCGATGCGATTGCTGTGCAGGCCGACGGCGATGGCGACGCCGGCGAGCGGAAAATCGATCGCTCCGCGCCGCCGCGCCTTGGCATAGCCCGAGCGCCCGGCGGGCGCCGGAATGCGGATCGCGGCGACGATCTCGCCCGGCTCGAGCGCGATCGGCTGCGCGCCGTCGCCGCTATAGAGCCGCGCCAGCGCACGCACGTCGATGCGTCCGCCAGGGCGCGCGATCTCCACCTCGGCGTCGAGCGCCAGCGCGGCGGCGGCGACATCGCCGCTGAAGGCCGCGCGGCACACGTTGCCCTTCGGCGCCACGTGGCAGATCTCGCCGCCGCGCTTCAGGCAGTAGTGGTTCGATGCGCGCCACTCGGCGCTCTGGTTGTAGTAAAGGCAGCGCGTATCGAGGCAGAGATTGCCGCCCAGCGTTGCCGCGCTGCGATGCGCCGGCGCGCCGACCGCGGCGGCTGCTGCGCGCAGCGCCGCCGGCAGCACCTCATCGTCCGCGATACGTTGCAGCGTCACGCCGCTGCCAATGCGCAGCGTGCCATCGTGGCGCTGCTCGATCGCTTGCAGTTCGCCCACGCGCTCGAGCGACACCAGCGTGCGCGGCGCTTCCACGCCGAGCCTCATGTTCGGCACGAGCCCGGTGCCGCCGGCGATCAGCCGCGCGCCGGGCTCGGCTGCGAACTCGAGCGCCTGCGCGAGCGTCTGCGGCCGCATGAGCGTCAGTTCAGGCAGCAGCACGGACGGGTCTCGTAAGTTCGGCGAGCAGCCGCTCGGGGGTCGCAGGCAGCTCGTGCAAGCGCACGCCCACGGCGTCGGCGATCGCGCTCGTGAGCGCGGGCAGGAAGCCGGCGAGCGCGCCTTCGCTCGCTTCCTTGGCGCCGAACGGGCCGTTCGGGTCGCGCGCCTCGACGATGTGGACGTCGATCGGCGGCGAGTCCATGGTGGTGGGGAACCGGTAGTCGAGCAGATTCGCCGCCGCCGGCAGCCCATGCGGGGCGTCGTAGCGCGTCGCCTCGCCGAGCGCCTGCCCCATTCCCATCCACACGGCGCCCTGGATCTGGCCCTCGACGGCGAGCGGGTTGATCGCGAAGCCGCAGTCGTGCGCGACCCAGACGCGCTCGACCGTGACCGCGCCGGTCTCCTCATCCACCGCGACCTCGACCACTTGCGCCGCATAGGAGAACGCCGGGCTCGGACCGACGGCCGCGCCGCGGAACTTGCCGCCCTGCAGCTCGGCCGGCACGAAGAACGTGCCGCGCGTCGTCACCGGCCCGCCGCGCGCGAGCAGCTCGCGCACCGCTTCGTCGAACGACACGTCCGGCTTGAGCAGCTTCTTCAGCTCCTCGGCGGCCGCGATGGCGGCGTTGCCGCACATGAAGGAGATGCGGGAAGAGAACGCGCCGTTGTCTTTCGGCGTGAGGGCGCTGTCGCCCGCGACGACGCGGATGCGCTCGAGCCCGATGCCGAGCACTTCGGCGACCACCATCGCAAGCAGCGTCGACGAGCCCTGCCCGATGTCGGCGGCGCCGGTGAGCACGGTGATGCCGCCGTCGAAGTCAAGGCGCAGGTTGATGGTCGCGTGCGGCTCGCCGGTCCAGTGCACGGTCTTCGCCGCGCCCGAAACATAGTGCGAGCAAGCCATGCCAAGTCCGCGGCCCCGCGGAAGTTTGCAGCGCCGCGCTTTCCAGCCGGAGGCGCGCTCGACCCAGTCGAGGCACTCGGCGAGGCCGCAGGAATTCACCTGCAGGTCGTTCGCGCTGCGATACGGCGCCGCGATCAGGTTCGCCCGCCGCAGCGCGAACGGATCGAGGCCGAGCTCCGCAGCCATCGAATCGAGCAGCGACTCGAACGCGTGGCGCATGTCCACCGAGCCGTGCCCGCGCATCGGGCCGCAGGGCGGAGTGTTCGTATAGACGCGCGAGCCCTGGTAGCGCGCCGCAGGCAACCGGTACAAGGCGTGCAGCAGCGCGCCCGCGTAGAGGATGGTGACGATGCCATAGCCCGCGTACGCGCCGCCGCGCTGCACGCAGCGGGCATCGACGGCGGTGATCTCGCCGCTTTTCTTGAGGCCGATCTTCAGGCGGATGTCAGTCTCGGGGCGGCCGTGATGCAGCACGAACGTCTGCTCGCGCGAGAGCACGATGCGCACCTTGCCGCGCGCCGCGCGGGCGAGGAGCGCCGCGATGATTTCGACATTCAGGCACTCAGTGCGGTGGCCGAAGCCGCCGCCGACAAAAGGCTTGACGATGCGGATGTCGGCCGGCTGCATGCCGAGGCACTGCGCGAGCGTGAGGTGCACGTAGTACGGCACCTGGGTGACCGATTGCAGCGTCAGCCGCTGGCGCTCGGCGTCGTACTCGGCGAGCGCGGCGTCGGGCTCGAGCTGCGCGTGCGTGACTTCGGCGTAGTGAAACGCGCCTTCGCGCACGAGATCGGCGGCGGCGAAGCCGGCTCCGACGTCGCCGAACGAGTGCTCCACCTCGCGCTCGATGTTGCCGGCCTTGTCCGCGTGCAACAGCATGGCGCCGGCCTTGAGCGCGTCGTGTGCGCTCAAATAGGCCGGCAGCTCGCGGTACTCGACCTCGATCAGCGCGAGTGCCGCCTGCGCGGTGCGCTCATCATCGGCGGCCACTGCCGCGACCGGCTCGCCCCAGTAGCGCACGCGCTCACGCGCAAGCGGATACTCGTTCTGCGCGATCGGCAGCACGCCGTAAGCAATCGGGCAGTCCTCGCCGGTCAGCACCGCACGAATGCCCGGCAGCGCGCGCGCGCGGCGCGCGTCGACGCGCAAGATCTCGGCATGCGCATGCGGGCTGCGCAGGATCGCGCCGACCAGCGCGTCGGCCGCGGGCAGATCGGCAGTAAAGCGCGCGCGCCCGGTGACCTTTTCGACGCCGTCGACGAGCGGGGTATTCCGGCCGGCGAGCTTCATGTGCCCGCGGCCGCCTGCACCGCCTCGACGATCTTCGCGTAGCCGGTACAGCGGCACAGGTTTCCGGAGAGCGCCGCGCGGATCTCTGCTTCGCTCGGCTGCGGCGTGCGCCGCAGGAGCGCCTGCGCGGCCATGATCATGCCCGGCGTGCAATAGCCGCACTGCGCACCGAGCCGCTCATGAAAGGCGCGCTGCAGCGCGCTCAGGCTGCCCTCGGCGCTCTGCGATTCGATGGTCTCGATCGGGTGGCCTTCGCAGCTCGCCGCGAGCGTGATGCACGCAAGTCGCGGCTCGCCGTCCACCAGCACCGTGCAGGCGCCGCATTCGCCGCCGTCGCAGCCGCGCTTCGTGCCGGTGAGGCCGAGGCGCTCGCGCAAATAATCCAGCAACAGCAGCGCATCGCCGATCAGCTCTTCGCGGATGCGGCCGTTGACCTTGAGCGACACGCGCTGCGTCACCTGGATACCTCGACTCGAGCACGTTAGCCGCCGCGAACGCGCAACCGCTTGATCTTTATCAAAGGGCAATCGCCGTCATCGGATAAGCATGAGCGCTCAGGCCAAGCAAAGAGGAGAGCACCATGCGCGCAAGATTTGCGGCCGCCGTGATCGGCGCGGCGCTGCTCGTGCCGCACAGCCCCTACGCACAGGATGCAGTTCGCGTCGGGCTCATCCTGCCGATGACGGGACAGCAGGCGTCGACCGGCAAGCAGATCGAAGCCGCCGTGAAGCTCTACATGCAGCAGCACGGCAACACGGTTGCCGGCCGCAAGATCGAGCTGATCGTCAAGGACGACGGCGCGGTGCCCGACAACACCAAGCGCATCGCGCAGGAGCTGATCGTCAACGACAAGGTCGCGTTCATCGCCGGATTCGGCATCACGCCGTGCGCCCTTGCCGCGGCGCCGCTTTCTGCGCAGGCCAAGGTGCCCGAGATCGTGATGGCGGCCGGCACCTGGTTCATCACCGAGCGCTCGCCCTACATCGCGCGCACGAGCTTCACCATGGGGCAGTCCTCGGTGATCATCGCCGACTGGGCAGTCAAGAACGGCATCAAGAAGGTGGCAACGCTGGTCTCGGACTACGCACCGGGTGCCGATTCGCAGGGCACCTTCAAGGAGCGCTTCGCGGCCGCGGGCGGCACGATCGTCGCGGAACTCAAGGTGCCGCTCATGGCGCCCGACTTCGCGCCGTTCCTGCAGCGCGCGGCGGACGCCAAGCCCGACGCCATATTCGTCTTCGTGCCGTCCGGACAGGGCGGCGTGTTCGTGAAGCAGTACATCGAGCGCGGGCTCGACAAGGCGGGCATCAAGCTGATCGGGCCCGGCGACGTCACCGATGACGACCTGCTCAATGGCATGGGCGACCAGGTGATCGGCACCGTGACCGCGCATCTCTACTCCGCCTCCCATCCCTCGGCGCTGAACAAGTCGTTCGTCACGGCGTTCAAGAAGGCGAACGGCGGCCTGCGGCCGAACTTCATGGCGGTGGGCGGCTACGACGGCATGCACCTCATCTACGAGGCGCTGAAGAAGACCAAGGGCTCGAGCGACGGCGACGCGCTGATCGCGGCGATGAAGGGCATGCAGTGGGAAAGCCCGCGCGGCCCGATCGCGATCGATGCCGAGACGCGCGATATCGTGCAGAACATCTACATCCGCCGGGTCGAGAAGGTCGGCGGTGAGCTCTACAACACGGAGTTCGCGACCTTCGAAGCGGTGAAGGACCCGGTCAAGGCGGCGAAGAAGCAGTAAGCGCGGGCGCCGCGTGCGCGTGTAGCGGCCCTATGGCGACCATCCTCATCGACGGCATCGCCTACGGCATGCTGCTCTTCGTCCTCGCCTGCGGGCTGTCGGTCACGCTCGGGCTGATGAACTTCGTGAATCTCGCGCACGGCGCCTTTGCCATGGCCGGCGGCTACGTCGCCGTCAGCCTCGCCAACCGGCTCGGAGCACCGTTTGCCCTCGCGCTGGCGGCGGCGTTCGTGGCTCCGGCGCTCGCCGGCGCCTTGCTTGAGCGCACGCTCTATCGCCACGTCTACGCGCGCACGCACCTCGATCAGGTGCTGTTCACGATCGGCCTGGTATTCATGGCCGTGGCGGCGGTCGACTACTTCATGGGATCGCAGCAGGTCTTCGTGCGAATTCCCGCCGCGCTCGAGGGCCGGTTCGAGCTGCCCGGAGGCGTGCACATCGGTCGCTATCGGCTGCTGATCGTCGTGATCTGCGGACTCGTCGCCCTCGCGCTGCAGGCGGTCCTCGTCCGCACGCGCTTCGGCAGCCGCCTGCGTGCCGCGGTCGACGACGCGCGCACCGCGCGCGGCCTCGGCATTCCGGTGAGCCGCGTCTTCGCGCTCACCTTCGCCGCCGGCTCCGGGCTCGCCGGGCTGGGCGGCGCGCTTGGCGCCGAGATTCTGGGGCTCGACCCGCAGTTTCCGCTCAAGTTCATGATCTACTTCCTGATCGTCGTCGCGGTCGGCGGCACCTCGAGCCTGGTCGGCCCGCTCGCCGCGGCGATCCTTCTCGGCATCGGCGACGTCGCCGGCAAGTACTACGTGCCGAAGCTCGGCGCCTTTGCCATCTACGCGATCATGATCGTGATGCTGGTATGGCGACCGCGCGGACTGCTGGCCCGGGCCGACGCGCGATGAAGCACGCGCCTGGCATTGCGAGCCTCGTTCGCGACGCCGGCGTTACGGCACGCGTCGCCCAGTACCTTGCGCGGCGCGCGCGCTGGCGGCCGCCGGAGATCGCCTTCTGGCTGCTCGCCGCGGCAACGCTCGTCGCGCTGCCGGGCAAGCACCTGATCCTGGCGGAAATCGCGATCCTGGGCCTGTTCGCGCTCTCGCTCGATCTCATCCTCGGCTACGCCGGCATCCTGTCGCTCGGCCACGCCGCGTTCTTCGGCGTCGGCGCCTACGGCGCCGGGCTGCTCGCGAAGCACGGCCTGATCGCCGAGCCGCTGATCGCGCTCGCCGCCGCCGCGGCGCTCGCCGCGGCGCTCGGCTTTGCGACCAGCTTCCTCGTGCTGCGCGGCTCCGACCTCACGCGCCTCATGGTCACGCTCGGCGTCGCGCTCATGTTGCGCGAGACGGCGAACCGCTTCGACAACATCACCGGCGGCGCCGACGGGCTCCAGGGCATCACGCTGGGGCCGCTGCTCGGCCGCTTCTCCTTCGATATCGCCGGACACACCGGCTACGCCTACAGCCTCGCCGTGCTGTTCGTCCTCTTTCTCTTCGCGCGGCGGCTCATCTATTCGCCCTTCGGGCTGTCGCTGCGCGCGCTCAAGAGCAATGTCCTGCGCGCCTCGGCAATCGGCATCTCGGTGAATGCGCGCCTGGTCGCCATCTACACGCTCGCCGCCGCGTATGCGGGCGCCGCCGGCGCGCTGCTCACGCAGGTCACGGCGTTCTGCTCGCTCGACGTCTTCTCGTTCGAGCGCTCGGCGGACCTGCTCATGGTGCTGATCCTCGGCGGCACGGGCTACCTCTACGGCGGCCTGATCGGCGCCGTGGTGTTCAAGCTCATGCAGGACTGGCTCGCCACCGCCACGCCGCAGTACTGGCAGTTCTGGATCGGCCTCATGCTGGTCGTCATCGTCCTCGTCGGGCGCGAGCGCATGGCAGGCATCGGCGCGCGCCTGCGCGCGCAGCTCGGCCTCGCATGATCGCGCTCGAGACCGAGGGCTTGAGCCGCCACTTCGGCGGCGTCTACGCCGCGAACCAGGTCAGCCTTCGCGTAGAGCGCGGCGCCCGGCACGCGCTCATCGGCCCGAACGGCGCGGGCAAGACGACGCTCATCAATCTGCTGACCGGCGTGCTGCGCCCGCATGCGGGCGCGGTGCGCCTCGAGGGACGCGATATCACGCGCCTCGCGCCGCAGCGGCGCGTCGCCCTTGGGCTGGTGCGCACCTTCCAGATCAACCAGCTCTTCGCCGAGCTTACCCCGCTCGAAGCGATCGGCCTTGCGGTGTCGGAGCAGCTCGGCCATGGCGCCGACTGGTGGCGCCTCGCCGGCAGCCGGCAGGCGATCGACGAACGCATCGCCCGAATCCTCGAGCAATTCCATCTCGCCGACATCATGCTGGAGCGTACGGCAGCGCTGCCCTATGGCAAGCAGCGCCTGCTCGAGATCGCGGTCGCCATCGCCTGCGCGCCGCGCGTGCTGCTGCTCGATGAGCCGGCGGCCGGCGTGCCGGAGTCCGAGCGCCACGAGATCCTCGCCGCCGTGACCGCGCTGCCGCGCGAGGTGAGCGTGCTCTTCATCGAGCACGACATGGATCTCGTCTTCAGCTTCGCCGAGCGCATCTCGGTGCTGGTGAACGGCAGCCTGCTTGCCGAAGGCACGCCCGGCGAGATCGCGCGCGACGCACGCGTGCAGGCTGCCTATCTCGGCGAGGAGGCGGTCGTTGCCTAGCCTGCTGGAGCTCGAATCGCTCAGCGCCGGCTACGGCGAGGCACGCGTGCTCGCCGGGCTCTCGCTCACGCTCGCCGAGGGCGAGTCGCTCGCGCTGCTCGGCCGCAACGGCATGGGCAAGACCACGCTGCTCAACTCCATCGTCGGCCTCACCCGGCGCTTCAGCGGCCGCGTGCGGCTCGACGGCAAGGACCTCACCGCGCTCGCGCCGGAGCAGCGCGCCGGCGCCGGAGTAGGCTGGGTGCCGCAGGAGCGCAACATCTTCCGCTCGCTGACGGTCGAGGAGAACCTGACGGCGGTGGCGCGCCCGGGACCGTGGACGCCGGCTCGGGCGCTCGCGCTCTTTCCGCGACTCCTCGAGCGGCGCCACAACTTCGGCACGCGCCTCTCCGGCGGCGAGCAGCAGATGCTCGCCATCTGCCGCGCGCTGGTGCTGAACCCGCGCCTCCTGCTGCTCGACGAGCCGCTCGAGGGCCTCGCGCCCATTCTCGCGCAGGAGGTGCTCGCGGCCCTGCGGCGCATCGTGCGCGAACAGAAGCTCGGCGCCATCGTCGTCGAGCACAATGCGCGCAAGATCCTGGCGATGACCGATCGCGCGGCGATCATCGAGCGTGGCGCGATCGTGCACCAGGCGCCGAGCGCCGAGTTCGCCGCCGACCGGCGCGCGCTCGAGCACTACCTGGGCGTGAAGGCCGCCGCCAGCTAGGCGCCGCTCACCGCCGCCGTCCTGCGCTCTGCGCGCAGGTACTCGACCGTCTGCATCTCGTGCAGGCGGCTGACGGTGCGCTGGAACTCGGCCGCCTGCTCGCCCGCCGCGAACAAGTCCTCGGGCTCGGCAGCGGCGGAGACAATCAGATTGACGTGGTCGTCATAGAAGACGTCGACGAGCCAGGTGAAGCGGCGCGCCGCATCGGAATCCTTCGGCGACATGCGCGGCACGCCCGAGAGCATCACGGTATGGAAGCGCTTGGCGAGGTCGACGTAATCGGCGTACGAGCGTGCTCCGACGCACAGCACATCGAAATCGAACCACACCAGGCCGCCGGCGCGCTTGCGGTACGGGATGCTGCGCCCTTCGACGTCGAGCGGCTGCCTTTCCTCCTCCACGTCGCGCAGCTCGTCGAAGATCTTCGCGAGCGGCACGTCCGTACCGACGTGGTAGACCTTCATGCGCTCCATCTTCAGCCGCCGGTAGTCGGTGCCGTTGTCGACGCCAACCACGTCGAGGCGCCGCTTGAGCAGCTCGATGGCGGGCAGGAAGCGCTCGCGCTGCAGGCCATTCGGATAGAGCGCGTCCGGGTGGTAGTTGGACGTCATGACAAACTCGACGCCCCGGTCCATCACCTGCTCGAGAAAGCGCCCGAGGATCATCGCGTCGGCGATGTCCGCGACATGGAACTCGTCGAAGCAGATCAGGCGACAGCGCCGCGCGGTGCGCTCGGCGGCTGCCGCGAGCGGATCCTCGGTGCCACGCAACTCGTCGAGCTCGCGATGGATCTCGCGCATGAAGTGGTGGAAATGCACGCGGCGCTTCCTGACGAGCGGGACGCAGCGATAGAAGGCGTCCATCAGGAAGCTCTTGCCGCGCCCGACCGGTCCCCACAGGTAGACGCCCTTCGGCAGCTCCGGGTGCACGAGCAGGCGCCTTAGCGCCGTGCTACGGCGCGCCTTGTATTCGGTCCATTCCTCGTACAGGCGCTGCAGCCGCTCGACAGCGCGCCACTGCGCAGGGTCGGAGACGAAGCCGCGTTTGGCGAGACTCTGCTCGTAAAGGGTAACGACATCCTGCGTCACGGAAGCTTGGCGACGAGATCGTGCGCCGAGCGCTCCACCAGATCGCGCAGGGTGACCGGCTCGTCGCTGGTCGAATCCACCGCGATGCGCAGTTCCTGCATTCCCTCCCAGGCGATGCTGCCGTCGCGACTGTCCCAGACCTGGAAGTACACGCGCAGATCGCCGATAAGCGTTTCCGAGACCCGGAAGCCAAAGAAACCGAAGCGACCCTTGGAGCCCTGCGAGAAGCCCTGGAGCTTCAGCTGCACGAGGTAGCGGGCGCCGGTCGCCGCGCTCACGCGCTGCAGCACATCCGCGGGAAAGAGCGCGGTATCGCGGTAGTCGTCGTACATGCGCCGGTACGGCTCGACCAGCTTCGCGCGGTTGACTGCGCTCAACGTCTCGGCGAGCGTCACCACCTTGAGCGCCGGCCGCTCGCGCTTGAGGACATCGGCATAGGTAAGCGCCACGGCCTGCTTCTCCTGCTCCTGCCCGGTCACCGTCGAGGGCGTGATGAAGGCGATGCCGCCCGACTCGAGCTGGCCCGCGGCGAGCGAGAGCGGCTGATGCTGCAGCGTCGAATAGTAGACCGGGGGCGTGGTGCAGGCCGCGGCGGCCGCGGCGAGCAGTATCGCCGGCGTGCGCTGCATATGTTGATCGCCCGCTTGTCTACCGCCAAGGCCGCGTCCTTCATTGCCTCCGAGAGCGACGGGTGCGGGTGGCTGATGATGCCGATGTCCTCCGCAGCGGCGCCGAACTCCATCGCCGCCACCGCTTCGGCGATCAGTTCGCCCGCGTACGGCCCGATGATGTGCACGCCCAGGATGCGGTCGGTCTTCGCGTCGGCGACGACCTTCACCAGCCCCGCCGCGTCGCCCATGGCCCGCGCGCGCATGTTGGCGGTGAACGGGAAAGTCCCCGTGCGGTAATCGGCGCTGCGCGCCCTGAGCTGCTGCTCGGTCTCACCGACCCAGGCGATCTCCGGCGAGGTGTAGATCACCCACGGCACCGTGTTGAAGTCGACGTGCGGCTTCTGCCCGGCGATGCGCTCCGCCACCGCGGCGCCTTCCTCCTCGGCCTTGTGCGCGAGCATCGGCCCGCGCACCACGTCGCCGATCGCCCAGACGTTGGGGAGGTTCGTGCGGCACTCGGCGTCCACGGCAATCAAGCCGCGCTCATCGAGCTTCAGTCCCACGGCGGCCGCGTTCAGCCCGTCGGTGTTGGGCAGCCGACCGATCGAAACGATGAGCCGGTCGCACTCCAATGTTCTGGATGAACTATCCTCTGCAGTGTACTGAACCTTAACGGTTTTCTTTCGCTCAACTGCGCCGACTTTCACGCCCAGCTCGATCTTCAGGCCCTGCTTGGCGAAGACCTTGGCCGCCTCCCTGGCGATCGCCTCGTCGGCCGCGCCGAGAAACACGGGCAACACCTCCAGGATCGTCACATCGGCCCCAAGCCGGCGCCAGACGCTTCCCACCTCCAGCCCGATCACGCCGGCGCCGATGATGCCGAGTCGCTTCGGCGCGTCCGGGATGGTGAGCGCACCGGTATTGCTGAGGACGAGCTTCTCGTCGAACTCGACGCCCGGCAGCGGCCGCGGATTCGAGCCGGTGGCGACGATGACGTGCTTCGCCTGCACGGTGTCCTTGCCGACGGCGATCTGGTAGCCGTCGGCGCCCTTGCCGGCAAAGCTGCCGTGCCCGTGCAAGAACCGGATCTTGTTCTTGCGGAAGAGGAAGGCCACGCCGTCGTTGCTCGCCTTCACCACCCGGTCCTTGCGCTTGTGCATCTGCGCGAGATCCAGCTCGAGGCCTTTGACCTTCACGCCATGGTCGGCGAACTGATGCCCGGCCTGCTCGTAGTACTCGGAGGACTGCAGCAGCGCCTTGGAAGGTATGCAGCCGACATTCGTGCAGGTCCCGCCGAGGGCCGGCTTGCCGTCGGCGCCGCGCCAGTCGTCGATGCACGCGGTCGCGAGGCCGAGCTGCGCGGCGCGGATGGCGGCGACGTAGCCCCCGGGGCCGCCCCCGATCACCACCACGTCGAAGGCCGCCACGCTAGATCTCCAGGATCAGGCGCGCGGGATCTTCGAGCGCCTCCTTGATGGCGACGAGGAACAGCACCGCCTCGCGCCCATCGATGATGCGGTGGTCGTAGGAGAGCGCGAGGTAGTTGATCGGCCGGATCACCACCTGCCCGTTCTCGGCGACCGGGCGGTCCCGGGTGGCGTGCACGCCGAGGATCGCCGATTGCGGCGGGTTGATGATCGGCGTCGAGAGCATCGAGCCGTACACCCCGCCGTTGGAGATGGAGAATGTGCCGCCGGTGAGCTCCTCGAGCGTGAGCTTGCCGTCCTGCGCGCGCTTGCCGAAATCGCCGATGGTCTTCTCGATCTCCGCGAAGCTCATGCGATCGGCGTCGCGCAGGATCGGCACCACCAGCCCGCGCGGGCTGCCCACGGCGATACCGATGTCGAAGTACCCGTGGTAGACGATGTCGGTGCCGTCGATCGAGGCGTTGACCACGGGAAAGCGCTTGAGCGCGTGCACGGCCGCCTTGACGAAAAACGACATGAAGCCCAGGCGGATGCCGTGCTCCTTCTCGAAGCGCTCCTGGTACTTCTTGCGCAGCTCGATCACCGGCTGCATGTTCACTTCATTGAACGTGGTGAGGATCGCCGCGGCCGACTGCGACTGCACGAGGCGCTCGGCCACGCGCTGGCGCAGGCGCGACATCGGCACGCGCTGCTCCGGCCGGCCGGCGAGCAATTGCTCGAGGTTGATCGGCGGCGCGGGCTGCTGCAGCGCCGGCCGCGGTGGCGCCTGGACGGCCGGCTGCGGCTTGGCGGCCTCGAGCACATCGCCCTTGGTGACGCGGCCGTCACGGCCGCTACCCTGCACCTTGGACGTATCGACGCCGCGCTCGGCGGCGAGCTTCTGCGCGCTTGGCATTACTGCCGGTGGCGCTTTCGCGGCCGGAACCTGCGGAGCGGCGCCAGCCTTGGCCTCGGTGTCGATCTGCGCGATGACGTCGCCCGAGCCAACCGAGTCGCGCGTCTTCTTCATGATCCGCACGAGCACGCCATCGGCAGGCGCGGGCAGCTCGAGCACGACCTTGTCGGTCTCGATGTCGATCAGATTTTCGTCGCGCGCGACGTTCTCGCCTTCCTTCTTGTGCCAGTCGAGCAGCGTCGCTTCCGAGACCGACTCGGAAAGCTGCGGCACCTTGACTTCGATGATTGCCATTCCGACTCCCGTTCAGTTTTTCCCCGGCTTCGGCTAAGCGTCCACCGGGTTAACGAAAAACCAGCGAGTAACTCGCCGGGGTTTTGGAATCCGGGGTCAGGCACCGAATTCCAAACATCCGCCGCTTGCGCGGAAATCGGTGCCTGACCCCGATTCCCGGGTTACTTGTACTTGCCGAACGCCTGCTCCGAGAGCGCCTTCTGGCGCTCGTTGTGCCGCGCCATGTAGCCGCCCGCGGGTGAGGCCGACGCCGGGCGGCCGGCATAGTACAGCTTCTGGTCCTCGCGCATGTTTTCGCGGAAGTAGTGCGCCGTCTCGTACCACGCGCCCTGGTTCTGCGGCTCCTCCTGGCACCACACCACCTCGGTGGCGTGCGGATAGCGCCGCATCTCCGCCTGGAACTGCTTGTGCGGGAACGGATAGAGCTGCTCGACGCGGATGATCGCGACATCGCTACGCTGCAGCTCGATGCGCTTGGTCGCGAGGTCGTAATACACCTTGCCGCAGCAGGCGATGATGCGCTTCACGCCCTTCTCGTCCACGGTGGTCGTATCGGGGATCACGGTCTGGAAGGCGCCGTTCGCAAGCTCCTGGATCGGGGAAGAAGCTTCCTTCTTGCGCAGCAGCGACTTCGGCGTCATCACGATGAGCGGCTTCCTGAACGGGCGCAGCATCTGCCGGCGCAGGAGGTGGAAGATCTGCCCCGCCGTGCTCGGCACGCACACCTGCATGTTGTGCTCGGCGCAAAGCTGCAGGTAGCGCTCGAGCCGTGCCGAGGAGTGCTCCGGCCCCTGCCCCTCATAGCCGTGCGGCAGGAACAGGGTGAGGCCGCAGACGCGGCCCCACTTGGTCTCGCCCGCGGCGATGAACTGGTCGATCACCACCTGCGCGCCGTTGGCGAAGTCGCCGAACTGCGCTTCCCAGATGACGAGCGCGTTGGGCTCGGCGGTGGCGAAGCCGTACTCGAAGCCGAGCACCGCTTCTTCCGAGAGCACCGAGTCGATCACGACGAAGTCGCCCTGGTCCTTGGCGACGTTCTGCAGCGGAATGTAGGTGCCTTCGTCCCAGCGCTCGCGCTCCTGGTCGTGCAGCACCGCATGGCGATGGGCGAATGTGCCGCGTCCCGAGTCCTGGCCGGACAGCCGCACGTCATAGCCGTTGGAAAGCAACGTGGCGTAGGCGAGCGTCTCGGCCATGCCCCAGTCGACCGGTGTCTTCGCGCCGGCCATTTGCTTGCGCGCCTCGATCACGCGCGCCACGGTCGGATGCACCTTGAAGCCTGCCGGCACCGTGGTGAGCGGCTCCGCGAGCCGTTGCAGCTCCGCGAGCGGCACGTGGGTATCGGCGGCGTCGGTCCACTTCGAGTTGAGGAAAGGCGCCCAGTCCACCGCGAACTTGCTTTTGAAGTTCGAGAGCACCGGGCTCACCGTCTGCTGCCCCGCATCGAGCGTGTCGCGATAGCGCTTGATCATCGCCTCGGGCTCCTCGGCCGGCACCACGCCCTGCGTCACCAGCTTGTCGGCGTAGAGCTTGCGCGTGCCCGGATGCTGCGTGATCTTCTTGTACATCAGCGGCTGCGTGATGAACGGCTCGTCCTGCTCGTTGTGGCCGAGCTTCCTGAAGCAGACGATGTCGATCACCACGTCCTTGTGGAACTTGGCGCGGAAGTCGAGCGCGAGCTGCGTGACGAAGAGCACCGCCTCGGGATCGTCGCCGTTCACGTGGAAGATCGGCGCCTCGACCATCTTCGCGACATCCGTGCAGTAGAGCGTCGAGCGCGTATCGCGCGGGTCCGAGGTAGTGAAGCCGATCTGGTTGTTGACGATGATGTGCACGGTGCCGCCGGTGCCGTAGCCGCGCGTGCCGGAGAGGTTCAGCGTCTCCATCACCACGCCCTGCGCGGCAAAGGCGGCATCGCCGTGGATCAGGATCGGCAGGACCTGGTCGCCGGTCTTGTCGCTGCGCCGCCGCTGGCGCGCGCGCACCGAGCCTTCGACCACCGGATTGACGATCTCGAGGTGCGAGGGATTGAACGCGAGCGAGATATGCACCGGGCCGCCGGCCGTCGTGATGTCGGACGAAAAGCCGTTGTGGTATTTCACGTCGCCCGAGGGCAGCTCGCTCGGCGCCTTGCCCTCGAATTCCAAGAACAGATCCTTCGGCATCTTGCCGAGGACATTGACGAGCACATTCAGCCGCCCGCGGTGCGCCATGCCGATGACGATCTCCTGCACGCCGCCGGCGCCCGCGCGCTGGATCACCTCGTCGATGCACGGGATCAGGCTTTCGCCGCCTTCGAGCGAGAAGCGTTTCTGGCCCACGTACTTCGTGTGCAGATAGCGCTCGAGATGCTCGGCCTCGGTGAGCTTCTGCAGCAGGTGCAGCCGCTGCCCCTTCGCGAGCTCGGGCGTCGCGCGCACCGGCTCGATGCGCTCCTGGATCCATTGCCGCTGCACGCGGTCCGAGATGAACATGTACTCGAAGCCGATGTCCCGGCAGTACGTGTCGCGCAGCGCCTGCAGCAGGTTCCTGAGCGATGTTCGATCGAGGCCGACGTAGGAGCCGGCGTTGACCGTCTGGTCGAGGTCCGCCTCGGTGAGGTCGTAAAAGCCCGGCTCGAGCTCCGGCTGCGGCGGGCGCGGCATGCGCTTGAGCGGATCCACCGTCGCCCAGCGCGCGCCGGAAATCCGATAGGCCGTGACCAGCAGCAAGGCCGCGACTTGCAGCCGCTCCGGCGCCACCGGCTCGGTCGGGAACGTGCGTGCCGCGCCGCCCAGCTCGCCGCGCTTCGCGCGCTGCACGAACGACTCCTCCACCGGCGCACGCGCGATGTCCTTCACCGTGTTGCCGGGCAGCACCTGCAGCCGGTCGAAGTATTCGCGCCATTCCTCCGGCACCGACTGCGGGTTCACGAGGTATTTCTCGTACAGGTCCTCGATGAACGCGGCGTTGCCGCCGAACAGGTAGGAGTTGTCGAGGAACTGGCGCATCACGCTCGCCATGGTCATCTCTTGTCGATGGGTTTCACTTCGCGCTTGGTGGCGCCTTTGTAGAGCTGGCGCGGCCGGCCGATCTTGTACTCGGGATCCGAGATCATCTCCTGCCACTGCGCGATCCAGCCGATGGTGCGCGCGAGCGAGAAGATGCAGGTGAACATGGCCACCGGGATGCCGAGCGCGCGCTGCACGATGCCGGAATAGAAATCGACGTTCGGGTAGAGCTTGCGGCTGACGAAGTAGTCGTCCTCGAGCGCGATCTTCTCCAGCGCGAGTGCCAGCTTGAAGATGCGGTCGTTGTGCAGCCCGAGCTCTCCGAGCACCTCGTGGCAGGTCTCGCGCATCAGCTTCGCGCGCGGGTCGTAGTTCTTGTACACGCGGTGGCCGAAGCCCATGAGGCGCACGCCGGCGTGCTTCTCCTTCACCTTCTTAATGAACTCGCCGACCTTCGAGACGTCGCCGATCTCCTCCAGCATCTGCAGCGCGGCCTCGTTGGCGCCGCCGTGCGCCGGCCCCCATAGCGAGGCGATGCCGGCGGCGATGCAGGCATAGGGGTTCGCGCCCGAGGAGCCGCACAGTCGCACGGTCGAGGTCGAAGCGTTCTGCTCGTGGTCCGCATGCAGGATGAAGATGCGGTCCATCGCGCGCACCAACACGTCGTTCACCTTGTACTCCTCGGTCGGCACGGCGAACATCATGCGCATGAAGTTCGCCGTGTACGAAAGGTCGTTCTTCGGATACACGAACGGCTGTCCGATCGAGTACTTGTAGGACATGGCGACGATCGTCGGCATCTTGGCGATCAGCCGGAACGCCGAGATGACGCGGTGGTGTTCGTTGTTGATGTCGAGCGCGTCATGGTAGAAGGCCGAGAGCGCGCCGACCACACCCACCATCACCGCCATCGGGTGCGCATCGCGCCGGAATCCCTGGTACAGGCGGGCGAGCTGCTCGTGCACCATGGTGTGATGGGTGACGATGTCGACGAACTCCTCCTTCTGCTTGCGGTTGGGCAGCTCGCCGTACTGCAAGAGGTAGCACACCTCGAGGAAGTCGCAGTGATGCGCGAGCTGCTCGATCGGATAGCCGCGGTAGAGCAGGATTCCCGCATCACCGTCGATGTAGGTGATCGACGAGCTGCAGCTCGCGGTGGAGAGATAGCCCGGGTCGTAGGTGAACATGCCCGACTTGCCGTAGAGCGTGCGGATGTCGACGACATCCGGTCCGGTCGTGCCGGAGAGCACCGGGAACTCGAGTGACTTTCCGTCGGGCAGCTTCAGCGTCGCATTCTTGTCGGTCATGGGTCGCTCCTTAGGCAGCACGCAAGCGCGCCACCACGTCCTTCAGCTGTGGCGCATAGTTATCGCTACGGCCAATAACGATGTCCCAGAGATCGTTGTCCGGCAGGTCCAGCAAGGGCTCGAGCTCCGCGTCCTCCGGGTGGCGTGCGAGGTAGCGCTCGAGGACCAGGTCGAGCTCGAGCAGCCCGCGCCGGCACTTCCACTTCAGCTTCTCGCGCTCGATACGGTTCATCAGACGGCGCGCTTTACCAGCAGCTCCTTGATGTGGTTGATCGCCTTCGTCGGGTTGAGTCCCTTCGGGCACACATCGACGCAGTTCATGATGGTGTGGCAGCGGAACAGCCGGTATGGATCCTCGAGATTGTCGAGCCGCTCGCTGGTGGCCTGGTCGCGCGTGTCGGCGATGAAGCGGTAGGCCTGCAGCAGGCCCGCCGGGCCGACGAACTTGTCCGGGTTCCACCACCACGAAGGGCAGGAGGTCGAGCAGCAGGCGCACAGGATGCACTCGTAGAGACCATCGAGGTGCTCGCGCTCCTCGGGCGACTGCAGCCGCTCACGCTCCGGTGCCGGGTCGTTGTTGATCACGTAAGGCTTGATCGAGTGGTATTGCTTGAAGAACTGCGTCATGTCCACGATGAGATCGCGGATCACCGGCAGCCCGGGCAGCGGCCGTATCGTCACGTGCTCGGGCAGCTCGGCCAGCTTGGTGATGCAGGCGAGCCCGTTCTTGCCGTTGATGTTCACGGCATCGGAGCCGCATACGCCCTCGCGGCACGAGCGCCGGAAAGCGAGCGAATCGTCCATTGCCTTCGCCTTCACCAGGGCATCGAGCAGCATGCGATCGTGGGCGTCGGTCGCCACGTCGTAGTCCTGGTAATAGGGCTTCGCGTCCTTGTCCGGGTCGTAGCGATAGATGGTGAGCTTCATTCAGTAGGTGCGCGCCTTGGGCTCCATGGTCTGGACCGTCAGCGGCCGCAGGTGCACCGGCTTGTAGTCCAGGCGGTTTCCTTCCTTGTACCACAGCGTGTGCTTGATCCAGTTCTTGTCGTCGCGCTCGGGATAATCGTCGCGCGACTGCGCGCCGCGGCTTTCCTTGCGCGCCTCGGCGCTCACCATGGTGCCGACGGCGGTCTCGACCAGGTTCTCGAGCTCGAGCGCTTCCACCCGCGCCGTGTTGTACACCTTCGACTTGTCGCCGATGAAGACGCGCCCGGCGCGCGCGGCGATCTCCTCCACCAGCTGCACGCCCTTCTTCAGGTCGTCGCCGAAGCGGAACACGCCACAGTGGGCCTGCATCGTGCGGCGCAAGTCATTCAGCACGTCGACCACGCGCTCGCCGCTCTTCGCGCTGTCGAGCCGCGCAAGGCGCGCGCGCGTCGCCTCGCCCGCGTCCTTCGGCAGGTTGCGATGTGGCGCCGGCTGAGCGCGGATGTCCTTGATCACCTGTTCGCCCGACGACTTGCCGAACACCAGCAGATCGAGGAGCGAATTGGTGCCCAGCCGGTTCGCGCCATGCACCGAGACGCAGGCGCATTCGCCGGCGGCGTAAAGGCCCGGAACGATCGCCTCCTTGCTTGCGCCTTCGGGCGCAATCACCTGCCCCATGTAATTGGTCGGGATGCCGCCCATCTGGTAGTGCGCGGTGGGTACCACGGGGATCGGCTCGCGGATCGGATCGATGTTCGCGAACTTGATGGCGATCTCGCGGATGCCCGGGAGCCGGTGCATGATCACCTCGGGCCCGAGATGGTCGAGCTTGAGCAGCAAATGGTCGGCGTGCGGCCCGCAGCCGCGGCCTTCCTTGATCTCGGTGGTCATGGCGCGCGAGACGACGTCGCGGCTCGCGAGGTCCTTGGCGTTGGGCGCATAGCGCTCCATGAAGCGCTCGCCGTTCTTGTTCAGCAGGTACCCGCCCTCGCCGCGCACGCCCTCGGTGATCAGGATGCCGGCGCCCGCCACACCCGTGGGGTGGAATTGCCAGAACTCCATGTCCTCGAGCGGCAGCCCGGCGCGGGCGACCATGCCGAGGCCGTCGCCCGTGTTGATGAACGCGTTGGTCGTTGCCCAATAGATGCGGCCGGCGCCGCCGGTTGCAAGCAGCACTGCCTTGCCCTGCAGGATGTAGACCTCGCCCGTCTCCATCTCGAGCGCGGTGATGCCGACGATGGCGCCGTCCTGCGGGTCGCGGATCAGGTCGAGCGCCATCCACTCGACCAGGAACTGCGTGTTCGCGCGCACGTTCTGCTGGTAGAGCGTATGCAGCATCGCGTGGCCCGTGCGGTCGGCCGCCGCGCAGGCGCGCATCGCCATCTTCGCGCTGCCGTAGTCCTGCGTATGGCCGCCGAACGGACGCTGGTAGATCTTGCCGTTCTCAAGGCGATCGAACGGCATGCCCATGTGCTCGAGCTCGACCACCACCTCGATCGCGCGCCGGCACATGTACTCGATCGCGTCCTGGTCGCCGAGGTAGTCCGACCCCTTGACCGTGTCGTACATGTGCCAATGCCAGTTGTCTTCCGTGGAATTGGCGAGCGGCGCGGCGATGCCGCCTTGCGCGGCCACCGTGTGCGAGCGCGTCGGGAACACCTTGCTGAGGACCGCCGTCTTCAGTCCGGCGCGCGCGAGCTCGAGCGCCGCGCGCATGCCCGAGCCGCCCGCGCCGACCACGATCGCATCGTAGCGGCGCATACTTAGTGCCATTTCGTCAGCGCCACAGTACCTGCACCGTCCAGCCGAGGTAGCCAGCCAGCACGAGAATGGTGACGACCTGCAGCCCGAGCCGCAGCCCGTCGCGTTTGACGTAGTCCATGACGATGTCGCGTACGCCGACCCACGCGTGCCATGCGAGGCTGACGGCGAAGAGCAGCGTTGCGACGCGCATCCAGCCGTGCTGGAAAAGCTCTTTCCAGTCACCGTAGCCGTTTGGCCGGCCGGTCATGAACCCTACCAGCAATATCAGGCTGTAGAGCGCCATGATGACGGCTGTAATGCGCTGCGCGAGCCAGCTGCCGAGGCCGTAGTGCGCGCCGACGACGATGCGCCGCGGCGTCACCATATCCGCCACGCGAAATAAGCCGTCAGCAGGAGGCTCACGACGAGCACCGCGCCCGCGCTCCGGCGCGCCGGCGCAAGCTCGATGCCCTTGTTCAAATCGAGCAGCAAGAAGCGGATGCCCGCGCAAAAGTGGTGCGCGTACGCCCAGACAAACACGATCAGGCCGAGCTTGACGATCGGCATGCGCAGATAGTCGTGCACGCGCGCGAAGCCTTGCTCCGAAGCAAGACTTGTATCGAGCAGGTAGAGGAGCCAGGCGGTGAGCGGGAAGAAGAGCAGCGCTCCCGACACGCGATGCAGGATCGACACGAAGCCGGGCACGGGCAGCCGGATCTCGAAGAGGATCGCGGACAGGTGCAGGTACTTGGGACGAGCTCGCTTCGCGGCCGCGGTGGACATTGACGTTGCGCCGGGCCCCAACCCGGGCGATTCGATTATAGCGTCGCAGCGCAGCAACCCGCTGCTGTAGAATCGAAATCCACTCTCCCGCGGAGCGCTCGATGCCCAAAGCCCCTATTCGCGTCGCCGTGACGGGCGCCGCCGGCCAGATCGGCTATTCGCTGCTGTTTCGCATCGCGAGCGGCGACCTCCTCGGCAAAGACCAGCCCGTGATCCTGCAGCTGCTCGAGATTCCGGACGAGAAAGCGCAGAAGGCGCTGAAGGGCGTGATGATGGAGCTCGACGACTGCGCATTCCCGCTGCTCGCCGGCATGACGCCCGCGTCCGATCCGATGGTCGCGTTCAAGGACGTGCACGTAGCGCTGCTCGTCGGCGCGCGCCCGCGCGGCCCCGGCATGGAGCGCAAGGATCTGCTCGAAGCGAACGGCAAGATCTTCGCGCCGCAGGGTCAGGCGCTCGATCGCGTCGCCGACCGCAACGTCAGAGTGCTGGTGGTGGGCAACCCGGCGAACACGAACTGCCTCATCGCGATGAAGAATGCGCCGAGCCTCAAGCCCTCGCAGTTCACCGGCATGATGCGGCTCGACCATAACCGCGCGGTGTCGCAGCTCGCACAGAAGGCGAAGAAGCCCGTCTCGGCAGTTCGCAAGGTCACCGTCTGGGGCAACCACTCGGCCACGCAGTACCCGGACGTCTTCCAGGCCGAGGCTGACGGCAAGAAGCTCTGGCCGCAGGTCAACGACCAGCCGTGGCTGGAGAACACGTTCATCCCCACGGTACAGAAGCGCGGCGCCGCCATCATCGACGCGCGCGGCCTTTCCTCGGCCGCGAGCGCCGCGAACGCGGCGATCGACCACGTGCGCGACTGGATTTCCGGCTCGCGCGACGGCGACTGGCTCACCATGGGCGTGCCTTCGGACGGCAGCTACGGCATTCCCGAAGGCGTCATCTACGGTTATCCGGCCACCTGCCGCGACGGCAGCTACCAGGTCGTCAAGGGCATCGAGATCAGCGAATTCAGCCGCAAGCGCATGGACGCCACGCTCAAGGAGTTGCACGAGGAGCGCGACAGCGTGAGGCATCTTCTCGGCAAATGAACCAAGCCCGAAGATCAGGGACAGACCAGGTTCTTGTTTGCCCCGCCAAGTCGGGAAAAACGTGGTCTGTCCCTGATTTCGGTTGCGGCGTATGAGCGCTGGCACGAAGTTCCGCGAAGCGCTGAAGGCGGAGCGGCCGCTCCAGATCCCCGGCACCATCTGCGCCAATCACGCGCTCATGGCGAAGCGCGCGGGCTACAAGGCGATCTACCTTTCCGGCGGCGGCGTCGCCGCCGGCTCGCTCGGCATGCCGGACCTCGGCATCTCCAACCTCGACGATGTGCTGACGGACATCCGCCGCATTACCGACGTCTGCGACCTGCCGCTGCTGGTGGACGTCGACACCGGGTTTGGCGCCAGCGCCTTCAACGTCGCGCGCACCACGCGCTCGCTCATCAAGTTCGGCGCCGGCGCGATGCACATAGAGGATCAGGTAGGCGCGAAGCGCTGCGGACATCGGCCCGGCAAGGAGCTCGTGAGCAAGCAAGAGATGTGCGACCGCATCAGGTCGGCGGTCGATGCGCGCACCGACCCTGCATTCGTCATCATGGCGCGCACCGATGCACTGGCATCGGAAGGCCTGGAGCGCGCAGTCGAGCGTACGCGCGCCTATGTCGAGGCCGGCGCGGACATGGTCTTCCCGGAGGCGATCACCGAGCTCGCCATGTACAGGAAATTCGCCGCCGCGCTGAAGGTACCGATCCTCGCCAACATCACGGAATTCGGCCAGACGCCGCTCTTCACGGTGGATGAGCTGCGCTCCGCGAGTGTCGCGATGGTGCTCTATCCCCTCAGCGCCTTTCGCGCCATGAACAAGGCGGCGCTCAGGACCTACGAGACGTTACGCCAGGCCGGCACACAGAAATCGCTCCTCCCCGACATGCAGACGCGCGAGGAGCTCTACGACATCATCGGTTACCACCAGTACGAAAAGAAACTCGATGAGCTCTTTGCCCGCGGAAGGTCCTAAGCCCAAGAAGTCGGTCGCCCTCTCCGGCGTCGCGGCCGGCAACACCGCGCTCTGCACTGTCGGACGCACCGGCAATGATCTGCACTACCGCGGTTACGACATCCTCGATTTCGCCGATGAGGCCGAATTTGAGGAAGTTGCGTACCTATTGGTGCACGAAAAGCTGCCGACCCGGGACGAGTTAAGGAAATACAAGCGGAAGCTGCAAGGCCTGCGCGGCCTGCCCGAGCCGCTGAAGAAAGCCCTCGAGCAACTACCGAAGAGCGCGCACCCGATGGATGTCATGCGTACCGGCTGCTCCGTGCTCGGTACACTCGAGCCCGAAGACGAGAAGCATCCCGCCGAGGGCGCGCGCAACATCGCCGACCGACTGATGGCGTGCTTCGGCTCGATCCTCCTGTACTGGTATCACCACGCGAACAGCGGCAGGCGGATCGAAACTGTAACGGACGATGACTCGATCGGTGGCCATTACCTTCACCTGCTTCACGGCAAGAAGCCGCAGGCCTCCTGGGTACGGGCGATGCACACCTCACTCATCCTGTACGCCGAGCACGAGTTCAACGCCAGCACCTTCACCTGCCGCGTTATCGCAGGCACCGGCTCCGACATGTATAGCGCGATCACCGGCGGCATCGGCGCCCTGCGCGGCCCCAAGCACGGCGGCGCCAACGAGGTCTCGGACGAGATCCAGAAGCGCTACCGGAACGCGGACGAAGCGGAAGCCGACATTCGCGCGCGTATCGCGCGCAAGGAGATCGTCATCGGCTTTGGCCATCCCGTCTACACCACCGGCGATCCGCGCAACAAGGTAATCAAGGCCGTCGCCGAGCGACTCTCGAAAGAGCAGGAGAACATGGTGCAGTACCGCGTCGCCGAGCGCATTGAATCGGTGATGTGGGCGGAGAAGAAGATGTTCGCCAATCTCGACTGGTACAGCGCCGTCTCCTACAGCCAGATGGGCGTGCCGACGCTGCATTTCACGCCGATCTTCGTCATCTCGCGCACGAGCGGCTGGTCCGCGCACGTCATCGAGCAGCGCGCCGACGGCAAGATCATCCGCCCGAGCGCGAACTACACCGGGCCGGAAAACCTGCAGTGGGTTGCGCTCGCCAAGAGATAGCACCATGTACGAATCCGACCTGACCAAGTTCATGCGCGAATTTCTCGCGCAGCATCCGGAAGAGATCGAGTCGCAGAAGGAGGGCCGCGCCATCTGGTGGGACAAGAGCCCCGAGGAGCGCTCGCCAGCGCCGTCCATGCGCCATGCCCCCAAGGCCGGGGGCAACGAGCACATCTTCGCGCCGATTCCCGAAGGCGGCGGCGCGGAGTACATGTTCGCGCCGGACGACAACGCGCCAGCCGAGGCCTACGACGACGTGCTGAGGACGCCCTGATGTCGGCGCCGATCTCCAACGTGCGCCCGGCGCCCGACCCGGTGCTGACCGATATCGCCGACTACGCGACGAAGTATGAAGTCCGCAGCCCCGAGGCGTACGAGACCGCTCGCTACTGCCTGATGGACACGCTCGGCTGCGGCTTCGAGGCGCTCGAGTATCCGGCCTGTACCAGGCTCCTTGGCCCTATCGTGCCGGGCACGGTCGTCCCCAACGGCGCACGGGTGCCGGGGACGCAGTTCCAGCTCGATCCAGTGCAGGCCGCGTGGAACCTCGGCGCCATGATCCGCTGGCTCGACTTCAACGACACCTGGCTCGCCGCCGAATGGGGCCATCCCTCCGACAATCTCGGCGGCATCCTGATGGCGGCCGATTGGCTCGCGCGCAACGGCAAAGCACTGACCTTGAAACACGTGCTCACCGGGATGATCAAGGCGCACGAGATCCAGGGCGTGCTCGCGCTCGAGAACAGCTTCAACCGCGTCGGCCTCGACCACGTGGTGCTCGTCAAGGTGGCGAGCAGCGCGGTGGTGGCGCACATGATCGGCTGCAGCTACGACGAGGTGGTCAACGCGATCTCGCAGGCATGGGTCGACGGCCAGAGCTTGCGCACGTACAGGCATGCGCCGAACACCGGCTCGCGCAAGAGCTGGGCGGCGGGCGATGCCACGGCGCGGGCGGTGCGCCTTGCGCTGATCTCGAAGACCGGCGAGATGGGCTATCCGTCCGTGCTGACGGCCAGGACCTGGGGCTTCTACGACGCGTCGTTCCGCGGCCAGCCGTTCAAGTTCCAGCGGCCCTATGGCAGCTACGTGATGGAGCACGTGCTCTTCAAGATCTCCTTTCCCGCGGAGTTCCACGCCCAGACGGCGGTGGAGGCCGCGATGTCGCTCCACACGGTGGTGAAGAACCGCATCGAGGACATCGCGAAGGTCACCATCCGCACGCACGAAGCCGCGATCCGCATCATCGACAAGAAGGGGCCGCTCAACAATCCGGCGGACCGCGACCACTGCATCCAGTACATGGTTGCGGTGCCTTTGCTCTTCGGACGGCTGACGGCCGCGGATTACGAGGACGAGGTGGCGCACGACCCGCGCATCGATCTGCTGCGCGACAAGATGGTGTGCGTCGAGGACAAGCAGTTCTCCAGGGATTATCTCGATCCGGAGAAGCGCTCGATCCCCAACGGGCTGACCGTGGAGTTCAAGGACGGCAGGAAGCTCGCGGAAGTCGTGGTCGAGTATCCGATCGGCCACAAGCGCCGCCGCAAGCAAGGCATGCCGCTTCTCGTCGAGAAGTTCGAGCGCAACCTCGCGCGGCGCTTCCCCACCAAGCAGCAGAAGGCGATCCTCGACCTGTGCATGGACCAGAAACGCCTGGAAGCGACACCGGTCCATGAATTCGTCGACCTCATGGTGATATGAGCGCCGGAAAACGGGCAAAAACAGAGGCGTAGCGGGCGTTCCGGAACAAATGGGGTCAGATCAAGATTACGCATCTGACCCGAATTGCAGACGACCCATGAGCGCCTACCTCGAACGAAAACTCGCTGAACTGAACGAAGAGATCCGCAACTATCCCGGTCCGATCGCGCGCTGCGACCAGCACCTGCCGGCGCTGCTCGAAGAGCGCGCGCGGCTGATGGCGCAACTTGAGCGCGAGAGCTGCCCGCCGCGGGCCCGCTGGGGACACGATGGCGGACGCACCGAATAGAAAGGAAAGAGGCATGCCGCACAACACGTTCAACACACTTCAGAAATTCAAGCACGGGCAGTTGTACTCGCTGCCCGCGCTCGGCAGAGCGCTCAAAGTGCCGATCGAGCGCCTGCCGGTCTCGATCCGCATCGTGCTCGAGTCAGTGCTGCGCAACTGCGACGGCAAGAAGGTCACCGAAAACCATGTGCGCGAGCTCGCCGGCTGGAAGCCGGTGGCGCCGCGCACCGACGAGATTCCGTTCGTCGTCGCGCGCATCGTGCTGCAGGACTTCACGGGCGTGCCGCTGCTTTGCGACCTCGCCGCCATGCGCGGCGTGGCAGGAAAGATGGGCAAGGACCCGAAGATGATCGAGCCGCTCGTGTCCGTCGATCTGGTGGTCGACCACTCGGTGCAGATCGATCATTACGGCACGAAGAACGCGCTCGACCTCAACATGAAGCTGGAATTCAAGCGCAACGAGGAGCGCTACCAGTTCATGAAATGGGGCATGCAGGCGTTCGACACCTTCAAGGTGGTGCCGCCGGGCATCGGCATCGTGCACCAGGTGAACCTCGAGTACCTGGCGCCCGGCGTCCATAAATCGTCCGACGGTGTGTGCTACCCGGACACGCTGGTCGGCACCGACAGCCACACCACCATGATCAACGGCATCGGCGTGGTCGGCTGGGGCGTGGGCGGCATCGAGGCCGAAGCCGGCATGCTCGGACAACCGGTGTATTTCCTCACGCCCGACGTCGTCGGCGTCCACCTGAAAGGCAAGCTCCATCCGGCGCTGACGGCAACCGATGTGGTGCTCACCGTGACGGAGATGCTGCGCAAGGCGAAGGTCGTCGGCAAGTTCGTCGAGTTCTATGGCGAGGGCGTCGCGTCGCTCTCGGTGACCGACCGCGCCACGCTCGCCAACATGGCGCCCGAGTACGGCGCCACGATGGGCTTCTTCCCGGTCGACCAGAAGACGGTCGAATATTTCCGCGGCACGGGACGCACGACCGGAGCGGTAGAGCGCTTCGCCGAGTATTTCAAGGCGCAGGGCCTGTTCGGCATCCCGAAGAAGGGCGAGATCGACTATTCGCAGGACCTCGAGCTCGACCTCTCGAGCATCAAGCCCTCCCTCGCCGGCCCGAAGCGGCCGCAGGATCGCATCGATCTCGACAAGGTGTCGGCGAGCTTCCAGAAGCTCTTCACCGCGGCCCCGAAGGAAAACGGCTTCGGCAAGAAGGCCGAGGACCTGCGCCGGCCGTACAAGACTTACGACGGCATCGAGATCAGGAACGGCGATGTGCTGATCGCGGCCATCACGTCGTGCACCAACACGAGCAACCCGGGCGTGCTGCTCGCCGCCGGGCTGCTGGCGAAGAAAGCGGTGGAGCTCGGCTTGACGGTAAAGCCGCACGTCAAGACCTCGCTCGCGCCGGGATCGCGCGTGGTGACCGAATACCTGCGCAAGGCCGGGTTGCTGCCGTACCTGGAGAAGCTCGGCTTCGCCCTCGCCGCCTACGGCTGCACGACCTGCATCGGCAACGCCGGCCCGCTCGCGCCGGCGATCGACGAAGCGATCGCGAAGAACGATCTGGTCTGCGCCGCGGTGCTCTCGGGCAACCGCAACTTCGAGGCGCGCATCCATCCGAACATCCGCGCCAACTTCCTCGCCTCGCCGCCGCTGGTCGTCGCGTACGCGATCGCCGGCACGGTGCTGAAGGACTTCCGCAACGAGCCGCTCGGCAGGACCAGGGACGGGCGCGAGATCTACATCGGCCACATCTGGCCGAGCCAGGAGGAGATCCAGGCGCTGATGGCTCTGGCGATGGATCCGGCCACCTTCCGCAAGCTCTACTCGAACCTGCCGGAGGCGAATCCACTGTGGAAGAAGGTGTCAGCGCCGAGCGGGCAGGTGTACAGCTGGCCGCCGTCGACGTACATCGCCGAGCCGCCGTTCTTCAAGGACTTCACGATGCACGCCGAGCGGCCGGCAAGCGTGAGCGGCGCGAAGGTGCTCGGCATCTTCGGCGACTCGGTCACGACCGACCACATTTCCCCTGCCGGCTCGATAAAACCCACCTCGCCTGCCGGGATCTACCTGCAGGAGAACGACGTCGCGGTCGCCGACTTCAACAGCTACGGCGCGCGCCGCGGCAACCACGAAGTCATGATGCGCGGCACGTTCGCCAATGTGCGCATCAAGAACCTGATGCTCGGCGGCAAGGAAGGCGGCTTCACCCTCTACAAGGGCCAGGAGATGCCGATCTACGACGCCGCGATGCGCTACATCGCCGATGGCACGCCGACGGTCGTGTTCGGCGGAGAAGAGTATGGAACCGGTTCATCGCGCGATTGGGCGGCGAAAGGCACCCAGCTCCTCGGCGTGAAGGCGGTGATCGCGCGCAGCTTCGAGCGCATTCACCGCTCGAACCTGGTCGGCATGGGCGTGCTGCCGCTGCAGTTCGCCGGCAGCGACTCCGCGCAGTCCCTGGGGCTCAAGGGCGGCGAGACGATCGACGTGCTCGGGCTCGACGAGATCCGCCCGCAGCAGGAGCTCAAGCTGCGCATCACCTACGCGGACGGGCGCATCGCGGAACTGCCGGTCAAGTCACGCATCGACACGCCGATCGAGGTCGACTACTACAACCACGGCGGCATCCTGCCTTTCGTGCTGCGCGAGCTGATGGCGCGCGCCGGCGCCGCCAAGGCAAAAGCGGCCTAGAAGGCAGATCGGGGACGGAGCCCGAACCCGCGCGGAAAATGAGCGGGCTGCGTCCCCGATCTCAGGTT